>CALKAR010000151.1 GCA_937988745.1 uncultured Peptococcaceae bacterium | reverse complement strand
TAGAGGTCTTGGCGAGGCAGGTCGTGGGTGGCGTGCCCAACAGTTGTCTAATCAGGTAGATCAATACGCTGAAGAGACTATGTACATGGCTGACCAACAAAGACGAGGGGCTAACGAGCTGGGTTTAGATACCAATCCTTTAGACAGGCTCAAGCAGGTAACGGATGAGCGTGCAGGAGAGCTATTCGCGGGAGGTATTCAGGGTCTTGAAGCCGCAGAGAAGGAAGTTGGAGAGCGTGCGTTCCGTAGCTTTAAACGGTACAAGGATGCTGTAGACCAAGGGGCAGGAAACCCAGCTGCTGCTCGTATCTCTATTGAGAAAGAGATGCGTGATATGATTAGGGCTAACCCTGGGTTCGCGGATGTTATATCTAATGCAGCACAACAGGCAATGACCTCTACAGAGTTCAAGTTATTAACTAGAGACCCTGATGCTATTGAACAAGTTAACCAAGAGTTAACACCTTTCCAAAAAGCACAGAGGGACATTGCTCGTCAAGCAGATTATCTGGCTATGCGTTATGGATGGGATCAAGAGCAGAGGGATGGGTTCTACAATGAGCAAGTAGAGATGTATATCCGTACAGAGTCTCTAGGACGCGCGCTGCAATGGGCTGACGAAAGCACTAAGCTGTCAGATCTCCAAGTAGATCAATACGCCCAAGGCTATATAGTGGATGTGTCTACTAAGGTTGAGAACATCATTTTCTCTTCTGGTATCTTAGAGGGAGACTTTATACCTCAAGAGAATATCAAAGCTCTTAAGAATGATTTCGAGATGGAAAGGAAGGGAGTAATCAATGACTTTATAGCTAGGACAGCTGGTAAAAATGCCAGTACAGACGCTATTGAGAGAGGTGTAGCACGTATTAATGCTGAGTTTGATTTCATAATCGGCCTCTTAGAAGATAATAGTGCAGCACATCTTCTTGAGACCTATGCTGGTGTTGCTAAGAATGGTAACTACGTAGCGATGACTGAGTTTGCACCCATCTATACTATGTTTGCAGATGTATTTGGAGGTGATAACGCAGCTTACATGGTCAGCTCTATCTTTAACCCAGACAATCCTGAGTCCCAGTTTGCGTTTAAGCACTCGCCTCTCTTAAAGGAGCTGCGTGATAAGGCTAAGGATATGGGTCTGAGCACTAGTAAGCAGATGGAATACGTAGCAGATGGTCTTGTAAGGTCATCCAGAAACTACATGACGCGTCAAGTGTTAAGTGCCTTCGATCCAGAAGATCAGCAAGCGGCTGCTACTGTGTTGCGAGCAGGCACAGGATTGGAAGGAGAGAATAAGGTAGAATTTGAGAAGGGTGTTGGTCTGGCTAACATTGCTAAGATTGGTGACCCCCTCTTTGCTGAGTACATCTTGAACTCCAGTGAGATTACCAGAGAAACAGAGAATATTCTGAATAGAGTATACAAGCCGGCTGTTGAGAATGTTATGAACTACGCTCACGATATGGTCAGGTCTTTCGAGAAAGATGGTGATGACGCTTATGCTCTTATATCTATGGATGATAGCGGTAAGGTAAGCATGAACGTTGTGAAGCGTTCGGGAGAGAATCTCTATGTGTACCCAGTGATTGATGAGGGCAGAGGTGTGGCTAATAGTGTCGTAGCTATGAATGCCTTGTCTGTGTATGATACACAAAACCAAGGTAAGCAGAGTCTTTTATCTGGAAACACAAAGGACATCTTTGTAGGTAAGGATATGGATCCTCGTAGCTTCATCAATGGCGAGTTGTTGTACGTCAACAATAATAAACCCACTCCTGAATGGATTATCAATAGCAAGGATCCGAGGGTTAACGGATTGTTCCGTGATGCCAGACGATTCCAAGAAGTATATAGAGGACTATAAAGATAAGGGGCCATTGCGGCCCCTTTTTTATTTGTTATTTTTATCTGTATCTTCCAATTAAAGATCCTCCAAAGTATAGGCCAGCGATAGCTGATACTAGGTGTGTATCTAGAGGGGTCAATACAAGACCCCTAGCTACGTGCCATGTTAGCCCTGTGGACTCAGATACAAAAGGCCAGAATCCACCTGATGATGTAGTGGTCCATCCTACTGTTACAGGAACCCAAGGAGCTATCAGTGGTAGTAGCTTGGGTAGCACTATTACAGACAGTACTACCGACAAAGCTATTATCATCTGTGTCCATTGGAATCTTTCAGAACCCACTTCCCGTATATCCTCACGCTCCTCCTTGACAGAGTTCATGACATCCATCATCCGTAGGTGTTGCTCTTGTTTCATCTGTTGATTCAAGCCCCAGATCCTAAGAACGCTACCTCCTAGCGTGCTGATAGCGAGAGTAAGTAACTCTACAGGCATTACAAATGCGTCTCCAGCTCAACTACCTCAGCTGGATCAGAGTTAGTAGCCACCCACCCAGCCTCGATGAACTCTTTGTGAACTAAGTCCTTGTTGTTCTCAACCCACTCTAGAATTTCATCGGGTGTTAGACCTTGTTGTGACAAATTGTGACGAAGCTCCTGCCCCGCTGCTAGAGGGCCCTGTTGATCGTACGTTGCTACGAAGCGCTTTGCGAGAAATCGATTGTCTACTGATTGCATAATGTATCTCCAAAATAAAAGGTATTAAAACTATTAGTACGAATAGAAGGTTGGTTACCATTCCCACTCTCCTACGAGACCTCCACCAGCTTGGTACTCTGTAGTGGTTCCCTCAAAGAAGTTGGTCAATCCCTCCATTAGCTGCATATCAATCCACTTTAATGGATTAGATGCGTGAAACATCTTGTTGTATCCTAACTGCTCAAGACGGATGTCCGCGATGTACCTGATATACTGTTTCAAGTCTTCGCGAGACAGGTCAGGGTCTTCGGATTCAGAGTACACTAAATCAATGAAGTTGTCCTCCGCTGCTACAGCATCCAGAGCAAGTGCATATGTTCCTTTCTCTAAGTACTCTCCCTCTATGCCCTGCTCCTCACGGAAGTCTCGTGCTAACTTAGACATAATAGCTACGTGCTGACTCTCGTCTCGTAGTGACCACTCGGCGATAGTGCTGATACCACGTAAGCGACCGAATCGGTTAGGACTTAGCAGCATAGCGAAGGCAGCAAACAGCAGTACACCCTCAGAGAACACTGTGCGGTGGATACTGAATGCCATATCCTCTGCCGATCCTATCCCATCTACTCCGATGAAGTCAATCTTTTCAGCCATCTCCGTGTACTCTTTGAACTTTGCATAGTCTTCTTCGGGAAGACCTAATGTATCGTTCAATAAAGAGTAGGCTCTCATGTGTACACCTTCTCGGTGAGCAATAGACAGAAGAGCCATGCGTACTTCATTGTTCTTAAAGAATGGGATCCAGTGGTCGCAATAGTTTGAGGCTACCTCAGCATCCATCTGCGTAAACACACGAAGAATCTGAGTTACTCGTCTCTTCTCTTCTGGGGAGATGGTACCGTTATTCCACTGCTCTACGTCATCTCCTAGACTTACCTCCTTCTCATGCCAGAAGATGATGTCGTGCTTAGCGGCAGCGTCTACGTAGTGTGGATAGGTAAATGGTTTGTAGACACCAGTTGATTTTGATAAAGAATTAGTCACAGGCAATGCAAATCTCCTCGCTGTTTAATACATCTTTTAATGTTACAGATACTTTTGTGTGGATTGGGTTTTCCTCTTTCTCTAGAGCAGAGGAGATACCCGTGGTGTGTCGTAAATAGTACAGCCCTTTCAATCCCTTCTTCCACGCCATGATGTGTAGAGCAAGCACATCACTTCTCTTGACCTCATTAGCAAATCGTAGGTTAAGAGACTGCCCCTGATCGATATACTGCTGACGAGCAGCTGCTTGTTCAATAACCCACGACTGATCTATCTCCTCAAAGGTCTTAAACACAGCCTTCTCTTCTTCTGGCAACCAATCTAGGTGTTGCACAGAACCTCTGTTTGTGGCAATGCTGTGGATAACCTCCTCTGTGTTCATGCCGAAGTCTTCTAGCATTTCTTCTAGTACTGGGTTGATAACCATATGTGTTCCCACTCTAGTTCTGTGTGGATACACATTAGCAAAGTACGGCTCAATGCCAGGGCTTACGTTCAAGAACATACTGCTATTAGCATTCGGTGCAATAGCCATGAGGTGGGCATTCCGTCTGCCAGATCCTTTAATGTCCTCCGGCTCACCTCGCTCTTTCGCTAGACGCTCAGACGCAGCGATAGCTTTCTTCTGTATGTCGCTGTAGATTCTATGTGTAGCGCTAATTGCTAGTGCGCTCTCAAATGGAATCCTCTTGCGCTGTAGATATGTGTGCCATCCTAGTGTACCAATACCAATAGAGCGTTCTCGTGAGGCAGAGAACTTAGCACGAGCGAGTTCGTCTGGAGCTAGAGTAATAAAGAACTCAATAACGTTATCCAAAAACTCAACTAGATAATCAACAAGAGGAGTATCTTTCCACTCGTCATACTTAGCTAAGTTTAAACTAGACAAACAGCACACTGCTGTACGCTCTTCGTTAGTTGGTAAGAAGATCTCGTTGCAGATGTTAGAGCCGTGAATCTTTAGACCTAACTTCTTCTGGAACGGATTCAGGGCTCGGTTAGCAGTGTCAATAAACGCTATCTTAGGCTCGCCTGTAACCATGCGAGTCTCGATAATGTTCTGTAGAATCTCGCGAGGGTTAACAGTGTCAACTACTTTCTTGGTGTGAGGACATATTAGATCCCAAGGCTCGTTATTGATACAAGCTTCCATGAAGGCATCTGATATGTTAACACCATTGTGCAAGTTTAAACTCTTGCGGTTGATGTCCCCACCAGTAGGCTTGCGGATGCTAATGTGCTCCATAATCTGTGGGTGAGAGACATCCATATAGGCAGAGTACGCTGCTCTGCGTGTCTTGCCCTGCTTGTACGCCAACACAATACGGTCGATAGTGTTGATGAACGGGATAGGGCCTGGGCTCTTGTCGTCAGGCGAACGGACACTACTCCAGTGGCCGCCTACTCCACCACCAGCTACAGATAGGTGCGCAACCTCCTCCATGTGGCTGATTAAACCTGGCACCGTGTCCGGTACGTAGGTCTTATAGCACGCAATGGGTTGTCCGTGTAGCTTTGTCTTGGGTATAGGCTTACCATCCTTCCATTCTATCTCTCGAATTGCAGAAGAGATGATGGGGGATGAAGGAATCCACCACTCTTTAACTAAGGCGTCCCCCAGAAAGGCTGCTAACTCTTCGTTACCGCCACTAAAGCACGGGGCTACCCGATTTAAAAACATATCTGGAATACTTTCATCGCCACGCTTGTAGTGGTTCTCGAAAAGAGCTAATGTTTGTTGTGAATACTGCATTTATACTCCTACTTACACTCACAGGGATAGGGAGGTAAAGCCTCCCGGTCATAAGGTGCCTGATTATACTTCTTGTGCTGGATAGAGCACGAGGTTACCCATATGCTAAAGGATACCATGAAGAACAGGGCTATCATTATCTCCTTAGAGTTATTAGGCATACTTTTCCCACTTACCAGTTTCCGGATTGATCTCGCCTTGTCTTTGAGAGATTTCATCATACGCTCCATCTATACACTCTTTTAAATCTAGACCCGCCATGTACGCTACGTTAACTAGGGTCACATATACATCACCTATGCCATCAGAAATTTTATCTGTATCCCCTAACTCACAGGCCATGAGGGTTTCCAAGGATTCCTCAACAGTGATACGGGCTTGTGAGATGAGGTCGCTGCTATCATAGATGCCTCGTTCTTTAGCCCATTGTTCAATCTCTTCTTGCTTATACATTACTTCTTCTCCTTTAACCACTCGTCTGGTATTCGTCCAACAAAGTATTTAATACCGTTGTCCTCTGCCCAATCAGATAGTCTCTTTGTTCTCTTCTTGGTTAACCAGTTATCCCTCATAAACACTAACCGCCAATCCACGCCCTGCTCTTTCATGGCTTCATGGATCTCTAGCAAGTTAGTCCTAACTGAGGGAGTAACTTTCCCTTTCGTTTCTATAACTATACCGTTAGGTAGAAAGAAGTCGGGTGTGTACTTATGTGTGCTCACCACTTTCTTCGATCCACACTCAAGGCATACAGGTCTGTAAACCTTCTTGGTATACTCATATGATTGTGACTCGTACTCAAACTTAATTCCCTTTGTCGTCAATACTCTTGCAATGTTGAACTCAAAGTTTGATCTGAAGTCTTTTCTTTTAAGTGTCATAGATAATGTTGTCGCTGTCTACTAGACCAACTATCTCCATATTCTCGTAATAGATACACGAGCTCAGCAGTCTCTTGGAATGCTTCCTCCCCACTCAGCGGGTGATCTTCTGGCCACCTCTCCGTGTACATCTCTAAGCACACAGCATACATGGCTCTCGGATCATCCTTAACATCATCAAGTGCATCGGTTGCCCTCTTCTCGCCTATACCCCGCAGCCCTTGGATATTGTCCACAGGGTCTCCCGTAAGTATCTGGTGGAAGAGGTTGTACTCTCCCTCCAGATGACTAATCTCTCTTCCTTCGTGAGTAAAGAAGTTGTAGTGCACACCTGGAACTTGTAGTAAGTCCTTATCAGCAGTGCATATGATGTTACCATTAGCCATCATAGCTAGAGCGTCGTCAGCCTCATGCCAGTAGCACATATTAGCGTTATGCTTGGTGAGTAGGTATGCCTTTAGTGCATGGTAGTGCACGGGTCTCTCAGCGGACTCTCTGTGTCCTTTATACGGCCGTATAGTTGAGACGCTAGACCTGAAGCATAGCTCGTTTGGTCCAGAAAGAAACACTACTAAGTCAGAACATGCGGTGTTCCTAGCTGTGGTAGTCAGTACATCCTCAATAACATGAGTTGCCACATCTAGTGGGAACACCTCTGTTGATTCTGATATAGTGGCGGTGACCTTGTCTTCTCCGAAAGCTTCTATCTCTTG
>CALKAR010000150.1 GCA_937988745.1 uncultured Peptococcaceae bacterium | reverse complement strand
GCCTAGAGCGATACAAGCTCAGCCTACAATTCGGGAGCGGACAGGTGCCTGGTTTCATCTGCGCCGGTTGGCTAATGAGCCATTTTGGTTTGGTGTGCTTCTCTTGGTAGTGGGTTTCTTTGCCCTATTCATTCTTTATCCTACTGCCAAGATGGTGGGGGCGCCCAGTCTATCTGATTGGCAGCGCTTCTTTAGGAGTGCTCGGTTCATACGAGCGTTTAAGAACACTATTCTGTCATCGGTGTATGCAACTGTAACTGCTACCATACTTGGCTTTGTGTTTGCATATGCCATGAACTATACGGACATTCCAGGCAAGAAGTTTTTTCGCAATATTGTCCTGTTGCCCTTAATGTCGCCGCCGGCTGTGACAGGTCTTGCTTTCCTGCTTCTATTCGGCAGACGAGGTTTAATAACTCACTATATTTTAGGTCTTAATGTAGATATGTATGGGCCTGTTGGCCTGTGGATAGTCCAATCTCTGTCCTTTTTCCCTGTAGCGTATGTGGCTATTTCAGGTGTTCTGCGGGCCATTCAGCCCAATCTTGAACTGGCTGCTCGCAACTTGGGAAGCAGCGGATTCCATTTGTTCCGTACTGTGACCCTGCCCTTGGCTCTTCCTGGCGTAATATCGGCAGCGCTTCTTGTGGGGATCAGTGCTCTGGCCGACTTTGGCAACCCAATGCTCATCGGCGGGAACTACACGGTTCTCGCAACAGAGGCTTATGTGCAGGCAACAGGTAGATGGGATCTAAATATGGCGTCAGTACTCAGCATGATGCTGGTTCTGCCCACTCTTCTCCTGTTTATGTTCCAGAAATTCTACTTAGATAAGCGGAGTTTTGTGACCATAACCGGCAAACCGAGCTCACAGTTGATGCGCTATCCTGTCTCGAACCTTGTAAGAGTGTTGATTTTCATCGTCTGTGCGTTCTTGTCTCTAGTTATTTTGCTTCTTTATTCAACTATCGTTGTAGGAGCCTTTACCGAAGTTCTCGGTGTGCAGAACATTTTCACATTAAGTCACTTCAAGAGGGCAGTTTTCCACAGCAGCACCTTGTGGAACAGCTGGATCTTGGGACTTTGTGCAGCGGTTGGTACGGCAGTGCTGGGAGTGCTGATTGCTTACTTGGTTAATCGCAAGAAATTCCCGGGTAGAGGTCTCATCGACTTTCTCACTCTTCTGCCCGGCAGCCTTCCTGGGACATTTATTGGTATATCGTTGGTGATGGCATTCAACAATGAACCATTTATGCTCACCGGAACCGCTTTTATCTTGGTTCTAGCCATGGGGCTCAGACAGCTTCCTGTGGCCTACCGCAATGCTTATGCCGCTCTGCAGCAAATTGATACTTCCATAGAGCAAGCGGCTGCAAACCTTGGTGCTAATGGATTTCAGACATTTACCGGGATTGTCCTGCCGATGCTGAAGAACGCTTTTTCGTCCGGTTTAGTATATAACTTCATGAAATCCATGAACACACTGAGTGCCGTTATTTTCCTTGTCTCACCGCGATGGACTTTGGGCGCTGTGTCCATCTTGTCATTAGCGGATCATGGCTACACCGGTCAAGCTAGTGCGATCGCTTTTGGCATGATCCTGCTGGTCTTTGCTACTTTGGGTGCTGCAAAGCTGATTTTCAAAGATGCGCTCAATATTTTCGATATTTAGAGAGGAGAAGGGCCGTGACTCCTGTTGTGAAATTAGAGAATCTCACGAAAGTCTTTGGCAGCAACCGTGTGGTTGATTCCTTAAACTTAGAAATTTACGATGGCGAATTTATCACTTTCTTGGGCCCGTCTGGCTGTGGAAAAACCACCACTCTACGGATGATAGCTGGATTTTACGCCAGTGACGCGGGTAACATTATGCTGAACGGGCGGATTGTAAACGATCTTCCACCGAATAAGCGAGATACCGCGATGGTGTTTCAGGACTATGCACTGTTTCCCCATATGACCGTTTTTGATAACGTGGCCTATGGATTAAAGTTAAAAAAGCTGAGTAGGGACGAAATCAGACAGAAAGTAGAACAAAGTTTGGCCATGGTTCAGCTAGAGGGTATGGGTGAGCGCTACCCTAGTCAGCTGTCTGGTGGACAGCAGCAGCGTGTTGCACTAGCTCGTGCGTTAGTTATGAATCCTATTGTGCTGCTCCTAGATGAACCTTTGAGCAACCTCGATGCAAAACTCCGGGATGATGTTCGTGCTGAACTGCGAATGATTCAGAAGCAGACTGGTATTACGACCATCTATGTTACCCACGATCAGCAGGAAGCCCTGGCTATGTCAGACAAGATTGCTGTGATGAACAAGGGCCGCGTTGAACAGTTCGGCACACCTGATGAAATCTACTTCAATCCGAAGACGCGCTTTGTAGCCGACTTTGTCGGGACCACCAACGGATTTGAAGGTATGGTCACAACGGTGCATGCGAGATCAACGTTCAGATTTGACGGAGGCGGACACGTTGAATTGTCTGACAATGTGCCCCCAGGACGCGCCTTTCTTTCGATTCGTCCAGAGTTTATCAGTATAGACCGTAAACAGGATAAGGACTCAACCGATGGTCGCTGTGTCTTCTCGGGCCGTATCAAACAGGTGCTTTTTGGAGGAGAGAAAACTCGCTACTATGTGGACTCCTTGGGTAAAGAGTGGATTGTAGATGTCTCAGGCAAAAAGGATATTCTAGCTGAAGGCGAAGAGGTTTCTCTCTATGTTGCTCCTGAAGACATGATTGTTATCAGGGAGTAGGGATTGTCGAGCGCATCAGTAACGTACTGATGCGCTTGTTTGTGTTTTGTTGCACCTTCTTGATTCTAAGTTTATAATATTAAAGATAATTACACTGTGGTGGTAAGGAGGATTTTGATGGGGCTATTTAGGGTTGATGGCCCAGTTTATAACTTCGGAAACTGGATCTTTCGGTTTTTCTTCTTGAATACATTGTGGGTGTTGTTCAGTCTGCCGATCTTTACGATAGGTGCCTCCACCACTGCTTTATTCTATGTAACTCATAAGTGGGCTGCCGGTGAGGATCCGCCCATTTGGCAGAACTTTTGGAAGAGCTTTAAGCAGAACTTTCTGCAGGGCGTGGTGATCTGGGTTATTCTAAGTGTTTTCATGCTGATCATCTTTCTCAACATCCAGAACATCACGCTAGTAGGAAACTTCAGCCGAATTCTTCTGATACTTCAGCTGATAGCCTTAGCAGAACTAATCCTGACTGCCATTTATGCATTCCCAATTCTAGCTCGGCATCACATGACAGTGGGAGGATGCCTGCGCTGGGCTTTTTATATGGCGAATCGCCACCTTCTTACCACTATTGTGGTGGTGATGGGAGCGGTAGGGCTCGTGTCTTTTGCCCAGTATATGTGGGCGACTTACTTTTTTTTGATGAGTCTTTGGGCTTACTGGACCTCCCGTTTTGTGATACCGGTATTAAAAAAATATACAGTGGACGATGATAGTTAAGCGGTGAAAACATTCACCGCTTTTATTTTACAAATTTAGCAGGAATAGAAAGGCTTTTGTAGTAAACATTGACTATAAAGTTTGAATATCGAACAATTTAGGGCGTGATTAGGATTAGTGCATATCATTCTCCACGCTGCTTTGGCTACTCAGGTGCCTCAGCGGGAGCGGCAATTTGCAAGATTATTCGTGATGCAGGGCCCATCAGCAGAGCAGAGCTAGGGCGCCGCACTGGGCTGTCAAAATCCACCGTATCTTTACATGTGGAACGCTTGCTTAATTTGGGACTGATCGCCGAAGAAGCCACTCCCTCAGGAAAGCGCACTCGGCTTGTTTTTAATAGAGAAGCTGGCTATGTGGTAGCCATCGATTTAGGTGTCACCAGTGTCGATGTCGCCCTGTGTGATTTAGGCGGTACCATTATAAGACACGAGGAGCGCAGCATCCGCGTAAGCGATGGACCAGAGATTGTGCTATCAGAGATTATGGCAGTTATCGATGCGATTCTCTCAGAAAACCAGGTTAAGCCTGGGCAGCTGTATGGAATCGGAATGGGCATCCCCGCGCCGGTAGAGTTCAGCACTGGCTATCCGATTAACCCACCGATCATGCCGGGCTGGCATAAGTACCCACTGCGAAAGATCTTAGGTGAGCGCTATCAGTGTCTCGTCTACATTGATAACGACGTCAACCTGATGGCTGTAGGGGAAATGCAGTACGGGGTCGGACGTGGAGAAGAAAACCAGATCTTCGTGAAAGTAGGAAGCGGAATCGGTGCAGGTATTATCCTCAACGGCAAGCTTTACCGAGGTGCCAAAGGGTGTGCGGGAGATATCGGTCATATTTCTCTGAAGAACAGTGAAGAACTCTGCCCCTGCGGCAACAA
>CALKAR010000149.1 GCA_937988745.1 uncultured Peptococcaceae bacterium | reverse complement strand
ACGGCGTACATAGCGAAGTCCACACCGACGTTGATCAGGCTAACGTCAGCTTTCGGCACGTCCTCAGCCCAGCCCGACTGCCACTTCGCAGCGCCAGCGAGGTCGCCGATCTGGAAGTCCACGCCGCTTGCCCACTCAGGATAGTCAGTGTTTACCGGGACAAGCTGGGCATAGTCAACAATGTCATACTTGACATTGAAGGCTCGTGCCGACTGCACCCGCGTTTGCTGTCGCAGGAAGTTAAGAGCCTGCGCATCGTTAATTTTAACCATAACTTATTACTCCTCAAGATTCAGCAACGACGGCAGCAGCGCCGGGGGTGAGCCGGATGCGCAGGGCGACGGGCTCGCCATCGGCGGCTGTTTCGTCGAACTCGCAACCAGCCAGCGGCAACCGGCCAGCGGCTGTCGTACCGTGATATTTACGGGTTGCAGGATCGTAAAAAGGCACAGCGCCTTCGGTTACGTCTTCACCAGCCAGTACGAACACAGTACCCATGTCAGCTACACCAAGCAGATCGCCTTCAGCATAAGTAGGGGTGCCGTCTGCCAGAGGGGTGCCATACATGGTGTTGTTGGCCAGCGCAATGCCGATAAACCGGTTGCCGGTAGTCAGTGGTACAGCAGTCATTTCAGTAGCGCCCAGAGCGAGCGGTACAGCGGCTGCGAACTCAGAACCGGCGAACACGGTACGAGCATTGTCTTCTTCCATGTTTGCCCACGTACCAATGATGCCGCGAGCAGGCTTAAAGCGATTTGCAGCATTAGGGATAAGAGCCATAATTAAGCCTCCTTAGCCTGGCGAGTCAGTCGTGCAAGATATCCTGCATGAGCGTCATTGATAGGATCGGCGTCATAGGCGGTAACGCCATTGCGGAAAGCATCAGCAACGGGATCAACAGGTTTAGCGTCCTTGCAGATAGCTTTAAACATGCCGCTGATTTCAGCGTCACTCGCGTCCTTAACCATTTCTTCGCCCAGCTTAGCTGCAACGGCAGCTTTGCGAAGCTCTGCGTCAGACAGCCCTTTGGCGTCGATCTTAGCGTCAATGGCCTTGACTTGTGCAACCAGCTCGGTGCGGGCTGCTACTAGTGCGTCAACGTCGATCTCGGCGGCCTTCTTAGCGTCAGCGAGTTCCGCCTTCAGCTTGCCGATCTCCTCGTCTTTGGCCTCGATAGCAGCGGTGTACTTGGCTTCCGCGTCTGCTAATGCCTTCGCGGAAGCGT
This sequence comes from uncultured Peptococcaceae bacterium, assembly GCA_937988745.1. Taxonomy (GTDB): domain Bacteria; phylum Bacillota; class Limnochordia; order Darwinibacteriales; family Darwinibacteriaceae; genus JAAYMS01. Next base: position 1,531 of record CALKAR010000149.1, on the reverse strand, counting down.
CCTTGAACTGCTCAATAAGCAGCGCATCAGAAACGGGAACCTGGACGACTGAATCCCCCAGGATAACCGCTTTAGTAGAGTCAGTCATGCGACCTCCTTTCTTAACGGTAGCGGGCTTGTCGCCCAGTTGCGTATCGTTGACTGGAGCAGCGCCCCAACCGTCACCGATTCTTGCTTGACTGCCTGCCCGGCCACGCGGCACAAGGGCCAGGTGGTTCATCCGGATGTCAGTCATTTCAAAATCTGCATCAACGCCATCACGCGCCTTCACGATGTTGGCATTATAACCCATGCTAATCTCTTTGTGTGTGGTCCTGGCGGCTTCTATCCCCTTGGCATCCTTGATCATGGGGTTGACGACGATCCACTCACCGTCCTTGGCGAAAGCGTCCCCCACCTCACCCACGGCATACTGCGACCAGTTTTCAGCCGTCACCTCTTCAAGGGGGTGGTCGACGGTGACCGGAACGCGGGTGATGCTGTTGAGGGTGTCTTGCGAAAACACCTGGTCGGGGTGTCGGTAAACCCGGACAATGTCATCAGGTTTGAATCCCGCCTGCACAGCGATATCGCCCAGCTCGGCGGCGTAGTACTCCTGTATGCCAGTGCGGGCAACTTTAGCGGTGGCTACCAAATATCCCTCTTTGGTCTGCTTTACCGCTCCGACACTTACGCGGTCACTAAATCTCATTCTCACCTCCTACAAACCCGTCTTGCTCGGCGAGACAACCGTATCTATCAACTGCTGCCTCAAGCCCAGGCAATACGCCGATCTCGGTCAGGGCGTTCACCATAGCATCGCTGAGCGCGTCAACCGGGATAACCTCTCCGGCGTTTGCTCCAGCCAGAGCGCGGGCAGCGGATGCATACTTACCGAACATCTCGGCGGACTCCGCCTCAGTGCGCTGTCGCAGCGGTGTCCACTCGTAATAGATCTCAGCGGGGCGGTCGCCCAGCGCTTGCGTAATGATGCACTCGTCCAGCAGGCTGATGGCCTGCGCAATGTCCTGCGACTGGATATCGCTCACTCGGTCATAGTAAACCCGCTCGTCACCCTCGCCACTGCCTGACAACGCAGCTGCTGCCCGACCGAACAGGCGCGTAACGGGAATGCGGGATGCTCCAGAGACCCACTCGAAGAATCGGGCCATCAAGGATTCAAGACCAGCGAACGCGGCTGACTTTTTCTCGTAATCGTCCTGCGCGTCGATCATGAGCATGCCGTTGATTCCCTTCATTGCCGCTTGCAGGCGGGCGCGCCGCAAAATGAGTTCGTCTTGGTGCTGCGCTAGCAGGTCGGCGAACCCTTGTACCTTCATCACATCCACGTTCGCCTCGAAAACCAGACTGGCGATGTTGGCGACAGTGGTGTCAGCACTCTGGATGGCGCTCAGGGTGCTTTGCAGTGCGGAGTCACCCCAAGGCCCGTTACTGGCGTAGACGTTCGAGCCTGGAACCTTGCGACCGGAGAAGATGGCAAAGCGGCTGGCATGTACACGAACACGGGAGCCTTTGCCGTTCGAGTTGATCT
>CALKAR010000148.1 GCA_937988745.1 uncultured Peptococcaceae bacterium | reverse complement strand
TCTTCCCCCCTTGAACCTTTAAAACTAAATGAGCAAATTTAGACTTGGATCCTGACGCATATCCCTGGATAATAGAACCATGGAAAAGGATCTATCTGGAAAAGACTTACACCTCCTGTAGTCCGACTACATTAGAAGACTGTCTCCCGGCCCAACGATGTTCTGCGAACTCACAAGCTGTATCTCCCGCCTTTTAGTACCAGCGGTAGTAGCCACTGGGCAGCTTATTAAAAACGGGTTGGAATACTCATGCGCGAGGTTGTTGCCAAGCGTTGGACACCAGGGATATACACCAGGACCCTAGTCTTTCCAAATTCAGCCTGAAAGGAGGTCCTGCCCCATGAAATTGTTTGTTGGTATTGATGTGAGTTCACAAAAGTTGGATGTCTGCTTCATGGATAGCGAAGACCAAGTTCTACATGAGACTACTCTGCCAAATGATATCAACGGAGCTTCGGAGATTAAAGAAATCGTCCTGAAACTCAATGAGATAATGCAATACGACGTCATCAAAGTTGGTATGGAATCCACTTCGGTCTACAGCTTTCACCCAGCAACCTTTCTGGCTGAAGATGCCGAGCTAAAGGAGCTAGGCATTGAAGTCATTGTTCAAAACCCCAAGGCTATTGCTCGTTTCAAAGGCCTTTTCGAAGAAGATAAAACTGATACCATTGATGCCCGTAGAATAGCCGACTTCTTGCGTCTCGGCTTGCATGGTACAACCGTCATCAAAGAAGAAAAGTACGTAGCGCTGCAGCGACTAACTCGCTCTCGTCTTCAGCTTGTTGAGCAGATGACAGAATGCAAACAGCATTTCTTAGAGAATCTTTACTACAAATGCAACACTCTAACCCGTGATGCTGAAACATCCGTCTTCGGTGCTACCATGATGGACCTGCTCACAGAGTCTTTGTCACTCGGTGAAATCGCCGATATGGAAGTTGAAGATCTAGCTGCAATACTCCAGCAAAAAGGGCGAGGACGCTTCGGTGACTCCGAGAAATTAGCAAAATCCATCAATAAAGCAATTCGAGACTCTTATCGCCTAGGGAAGGTTTTAGAAGGCTCTGTAGACGTTGTGCTGGCAACCTATGCTATGATGATTAAAACTCTTAAGCAACAAATCAAAGAGCTAGACAAAGCTATTGAAGCACTTCTAGAAGTAATTCCGGAAAGTCAGTGCCTTCTGAGCATACCAGGTATTGGTCCAACATACTGTGCCGGTATCTTAGCCGAAATCGGTCAAATCGAACGGTTTGAGGACCAAGCTAAACTGGCCAAGTATGGCGGTCTTTACTGGAAAAGAAAGCAATCTGGTTCCTGGGAATCAGAGCGAACTTCATTAACTCGCACAGGCAACCATTATTTGCGATACTACCTTGTTGAAGCTGCCAACTCGGTAAAAAACCGCGAGCCTGTGTACAGGGAGTACTATTACAAAAAGTACAATGAAGTTCCTAAGCATAAACACAAACGAGCACTCGTGCTAACAGCAAGAAAACTTGTGCGGCTGGTGGATGTGCTACTACGCAACCACCAACTCTATACGCCAGAAAGGAGCGTATGAGTATCGAGTAAAATCGAGCCACAATTCCTCTCCACACCGAACACTGGTTCTGAAAAACAGCCAGTTTTATTTCCTGAACTCTTTTTTTGGCTTCGTTTGGTATCTTCAACAAAATTTCTTTGCATCACTCTCTTGACTTAATACCACAAGTCTTCTTAC
>CALKAR010000147.1 GCA_937988745.1 uncultured Peptococcaceae bacterium | reverse complement strand
TGTAGTTGCTCTCCTGGCCGTAGATGGCGATGTCGCCGATGCGCCCGCCGTGTTCCAGCACGAATTTTTCGCTCTGCACGAACATGCCGCCGCTGCCACAGCAGGGGTCGTAGACACGGCCCTGATAGGGCTCGAGCATCTCAACCAGTACCCGCACTACCGATTGCGGGGTGTAGAACTCACCGCCACGCTTGCCTTCGGCACCGGCGAACTGGCTGAGGAAGTATTCATAGACGCGGCCGAGCACGTCTTTTGATTGGTCGCCACTCTCGTTCATGGCGATACCGGAGATCAGGTCGATCAGCTCACCCAGCATCACCTTGTTCAACGCCGGCCGGGCGTAATCCTTGGGCAGTACTCCCTTGAGCGATTCGTTGTCCCGCTCGATGGCGCGCATGGCATCGTCGATCAGGATGCCGATTTCAGGGCGCTTGGCATTGGCCTTAAGGTGCGACCAGCGGCCTTCCTTGGGTACCCAGAAGATGTTATCGGCCAGATATTCGTCCTTGTCCTCTGCCGCCTGTGGATCTTCAGCTAGTAGTTCGGCGTGGCGGGCCTCGAAGGCGTCGGAGATGTACTTAAGGAAGATCAGGCCGAGGGCAACGTGCTTGTAGTCGCTAGGCTCCATGTTGCCGCGTAGTTTGTCGGCGGCCTTGAAGAGCTCGGCTTCGAAGCCTAGGTTGGCGGTGTGGCCGTGGTTGGTTTTTTGCTTTGCCATATGCTTCCTGTCGAATCTGTTCTGCAGCGGCTTTGGTCGCTGAATTTTTTTACCTGACGCCTCCTGCCGCGTGGTTTAAGGGGGGCAGGAGTTAAGCGAACTATTGTTGAGCTGTCATGATCTTCCAGCGGCCAAGGCTTGCGTCCTGAACTGCAGCCACTTTATCTGTATGCTGATAAATAAAGCTGGCCAGCTTCTCCAGCTGCTCACTCTTGACGTTTGCCGGCTCTCCTTCATTCAACCGCTTGGCAATCTGGTTTAAATTCCGACCTATCGCCCGTAGCTGATATGTCGAGTCCCATAGTGCCTTGGTGGTTTCCATCGTGAACTGTGGTTCATTGGTCAAGCTGGCCCGAACGCAATTAATGACCCAGCGCTGCGGCGAACAACCTTCCGCTTCTGCTCGGGTCGTGATGCCCTGGTATTCAGTTGGAGTAAAGCGAACCTCCATTCTTCTTTTCGGCCCATCATCCGGCTTGCCTTCAACCTGCTTGGCCACCCACTGCTGAACCTCATGCGGCATATCGTCTTGAATCAAATATCTCATTAGTGCCCGCAGGGAAGCTGCCGCTTTCTTATCATTGCGCTGGCAATAGGATTGCCACTGCTCCTGTAGGTCATCAGGTAACCGTAAGGTATACACATAGCTACTTCGGGTCGCCCCGATTTTCGCGGTGCGTGGCATGGGTGTCTCCAAAATAGAGGGGCAAGCATGCCTCGTAGTGTAATACACTTTACCGGCGAAAGCCTGCATTAGTCACTACAGTTTCCAGCATTAGTCACTACAGTTTCCAGGGCGATACGTACTATCCAGCCCGGCATGGGGTTGGAGTGAGCATCAACGGCTGCCAGAAGACGTTTCTGCTCTTCCGG
>CALKAR010000146.1 GCA_937988745.1 uncultured Peptococcaceae bacterium | reverse complement strand
GATAGCGTCGATGTTCTTCAGGAGCCGTATGCGAGGCCCGCACGTACGGTTCTGTGAGAGGGCTGACGCTCGCCTGAGCAGCGAGCGTCAGCCTACTCGATGTTGGTGTCGGTAACCTCTTACGGGATCCAGGCGTCGACGCGCTCTGGATTCTCTTCAATCCACTTGAGGGCTGCTTCCCGTTCGTCCATGCCTTCACGGATGTATACCATCACGGTTGCCATGTCATCGGCAGTCCAGTAGAAGCGGTCGAGAAATTCGTACACCTCAGGCATCTCGTCACGCAGACCCTTACGCACGACGGTGCCGATGTACTCTTCACCGCCGAAGACGCCTTCGGGATCCTCGAGGTACTTTAGATCAAACTGCGCGAACTTCCAATGTGGCGTCCAACCCGTGACAACGATCCAGTCGCCGCGGCGGATGGCCCGGCTCAGCTCAGCGGTCATGGCGGCGTCGCTGCCATCCTGCAGGCGGAAGTTCAGGTTGTACACCGTGATGGCCTCGTCAGTTGCTCGCATGAGGCCGGCACCCGGGTCGATTCCGACGATGCGGCCGCCAAATCGGCTGCGATGGGCATTCAGCTCTTCAATTGAGTCAATCGTTACATATGCTGGCACAACCAATCCGATCTTGGCACCATGCAGGTTGGGGCCGAGCAGCTCGACATCCTTCCAGACCCGTTCATACTGGTCGGCGTGGGTGGCGGGCAGCCAGGCTGCTACTATGGCATCGAAGTCGCCCCGTCCAATACCTGCCCACATGGGACCGGCGTCAACGGAGATCAGGTTGACATCGTAACCCATCTTCTCTTCGAGCACTGCTGCAACAACGTTTGTAGAAGCGATTTCAGAGTCCCAGAGCACGTAACCTAAGTTGACCGTCTCGGCCGCCTGGGCGGCTTGCCCCGCCGCTACGGAGAAAAGCAGCATAAGGAGCAGGGTGAACAGTGTCCGTGTTCCGAGACGAAAATGAGTCGTCAAGTGAATCATCCTCCTTGGGGAATCTGTTTTTGCCGGCCTATATTCTGCGTGATACGGTCCATGATGATGGCCAGGACCACTACTGCCAGGCCTGCGGCAAAGCCGCGTCCGACATCAAGGCGTTGGATTCCGCGTAAAACCTCCGAACCGACACCGCCGGCACCAATCATCGCGGAGATGACCACCATCGACAGAGCCAGCATGATGGACTGGTTGATACCGGTCATGATCGTCGGGTTGGCCATAGGCAGCTGCACTTTCAGCAAAAGCTGCATCCTCGAGGAGCCGAAGGCTTCCCCCGCCTCTACCAGGTCCGTGGGAACTTGGCGGATACCCAGGTTGGTGAGTCGCACCAGAGGGGGCAGTGCAAAGATGACAGTGGCTATCACCCCTGGAACGATCCCTAAGCCAAAGAGCATCACTGCAGGAATCAAGTAGACAAAGGCAGGCATTGTCTGCATGAAATCCAAGATTGGCCGAATAATTCGATCGACCCAATCGCTCTTGGCGGCTAGGATTCCCAGAGGAATGCCAATCAGGATGACCAATACCTCGGCCACGAGAATGAGGGCTGTTGGCTCGACGATGGGATCCCATAGCCCGAGGTTCTCAACGATGAGCAAGCCGATAACGGTGAATACAGCAGTGCCCCAGTTGGCCAGGCGCCAGGCGAGCAACGCCAGGATGAGGATTAGCACCCACGGGGGCAGGTAGCCCAGGGCAAAGTTTAGCTGCTCCACCAGGCTCGATATATGCCCGCTGATAAAGTCGAAGACCGACTGGAAGTTATCCAGAAGGAACCAGACGAAGTCCTCGGCGTAAGAGGCAATGGGAACCTCAAAGGGCAACATTCTTGCTCACTCCTTCCCCGCCTGAGGCCTCATCGCTCGTGAGAGCAGCTAAAATGGCGCCTTTGACGAGAACGCCTCTGAGTCGGTACTCATCGTCCACAACTGCCAGGGGCCACGACTCCCCGTTGCCGATGCTGATAGCTTCGTTCAACGAAGCATCAACATGGACGGTGGTCACCTCTTTAGTGATGAGGGGCAAGGCTAGTTGCTCGCCTTGCCGGGCGCCTTCCTGAGCAGCTTCTGCTGATAAATATCCCAAAAGAGTGCCGTCTGGTTCGGTCATGAAAATGCCTGATATTCCGTATCTGCGCATACGTTCGAGGGCAGTCTTCGGTCCATGGTTCGGCCTGAGGACTGGATCAGCCGGTTTCATAATGGCGCCGACCGTCAGAACTTTGGACCGGTCGATGCCGGCTGTAAAGGAGGCTACGTACTCTGTAGCCGGGTTGCTGATGATCTCTTCCGGCGTACCGATCTGTTCGATTCTTCCGGCGCGCATTACGGCTATTTTGTCGCCGAGCTTGAGGGCTTCATCCAAGTCGTGGGTGACAAAGATAATCGTCTTCTGCATCCGTTCCTGCAGGGCAATCAGCTCGTCTTGCATCTCCCGGCGGATGAGCGGATCGAGGGCACTAAAGGCTTCGTCCATCAGCAGAATATCGGGATCGACTGCAAGGGCTCTGGCGATGCCGACGCGCTGTTGCATACCGCCACTCAGCTCGTCCGGACGCCTATCGGCCCATGCATGAAGGCCGACCATCTCAAGGACTTCATAGGCTTTGCGCAGCCGCTCGGGCCGGGGAACGCCCTGAACTTCAAGCCCGTAGGCTACATTCTCGATTACAGACCGGTGCGGAAAGAGGGCGAAACGCTGAAAGACCATGGCGATCTTCGTGCGGCGCAGTTTCTGCAGCTCTTTCCAGCTGAGAGCCGTCACTTCCGTGTCGCCGATGTGGATGGTGCCCGCTGTGGGCTCGTGGATTCTGTTGATGCAACGGAGAAGCGTGGATTTTCCACTGCCTGAAAGCCCCATGATGACAAAGGTCTCTCCACGCTCTACAGTAAAAGAGGCCTGGTACACACCGATCGTCGCTCGGGTTCTGGCCTCGGCCTCTTCCTTATTAAAGCCTTCGTTCATTAGTCTGAGGGCTTCGGATGGTTTGGGTCCAAAAACTTTCGAAACGCCCTGTAAATGCAACTCAGGGATAGCGATCACTCCTTGCGTTGTCCCTGGTGTTAGTGTCACTCCTCATTATGGACCTGTTGATGGTGTCAACTTCCACAAAAAGTAAACCTGTGATACTTGGTGTTGTTCACCTTGTCGCACAGGTCAAGGAAAGCAGGTTTTGTTTGCACAACATTATAGCGACCGATGAGTACTGTGTCAAGGGGCGAAGTGACATTTTTGGATCTCCGTATTTGTAGTGTCTGTAGTCGCTGCGGAATTAGA
>CALKAR010000145.1 GCA_937988745.1 uncultured Peptococcaceae bacterium | reverse complement strand
TGCCTTGTCATCAAGCATTTCGAGTACCTCTCTCTTTCGATTGTTTCGCCGCCTCCTCGCCGCAGGTTTCCCGGTGCCCGCCCCACACCGCGTGGAGGCGGGCGGCTGTCGCGGGGCATGAGGAGGAGGCTTAAGCCTCCTCGGTATCCGCCAGAGACGCGAGCGCCCACGCCGGAACGCTCTCTTCGTCGATGGGATCAAGCGAGCTCCAATAATACGGATGGTCCACCAGTTTAAGGTAGACCACATCTCCGCTCTCGCCCGGGGACAACAACGCGAAGTAGTCAATCCGCGTTTCGTCCCCGAGTGTATGACCTCCCAAATGACTGAGTGTGTAACCTTCATTCGGCACCCACCGGCGCGTGGGTGCCGCCGGGTCGTGCGAGTTATGGGCGCACGTCTCAGACGTGCACCCCTCGGCTGGGGCCGTCTCGATAATGTCGCCATACTCTTCCAGGTCGGGGTGCACGTTCAACCCCCATCCCTCGATCCCATCGCGCTTGAGCAACTCAAGCGCACGTTTTACGTCCTGCAACAATTTTTCCATTTTGTCGCCCTCCTTTTTTGTTGTTTCTGCCGCCTCTTCGCCGCCGGCCAAAACCGACGCCCACCCCGCGCCACGTGGAGGCGGGCGGCTATCGTGGGGCACAGGAGGGCATCAGCCCTCGTTGCCAAACACTCGCTGCGCCGCAGCGCCCATGCGGTCGTAATAGATGCCCTCGTCGTCCGCCACGACGGCCCAGCCGTACTCGTAGCTGGTCAGCTCGTCATAGGCCGCCTGCGGATCGTCCGCCGACATCTCCCAGCCGTCTCGGATCGGGTGCTGTCCCTCGCGCAGCGCCTGCACGTCGGCCTGCAGCCCGCCCTCGTTGTGCTCGTAGCCGTGGCCGTAGTAAATGCAGCGGCCATCCTCCAGTACGGCGAGATGGAGACCGCCCGCGTTGTCCTCGATCACTTGCCAGCGCAATTTAATGTTGCTCATCCCCTGCATCCTCCTTTGGATGGTGTTGGGCTTTGCCCTTGAGCGTAGCGGAGGAGTGATCTCCTCCGGCCCGACTCACACGGGCTGTACCTAGCGGGCTAGCGACGTTTACTCTGTCCACTCCCCCTCCAGAAGGTGGGGCGCTCCGTCGTCGGCGATCTGTCGCACGCGCCCTGCGAGCTTGCCGACGCTGATAGTTAGAGCGATCGCAGAGATCGTGTTCTCCCCTCGCAGATACCTGCGAGCGAGATCAATCAGCACGTTTGCAGTCTCACGATCAGTGGCTTCGTATACGTCGCGGATTTTAAACCTCACAGTCCCCCTCCTAGCATGAGCTCGGTTGTATGCGGTCTCCCGCGACCGGGGCGCTGCCCCGGTTTCGGCCCGTGACCAGCGGGCCATCATCAGGCGGGTTATTCAGGTCGTATGTCTCGTTTTCTCGGCGTAGGCGTCCCGATGGAACGCCTCCGCCTCCTCACGGGAGGCGAAGTACGCTACCCGGTCCAAGGACAATTCCACATCGTCCCAGGCGGCCCAGCGGCCGTCTGGGAGCACCGTCACGTACCAGTCCACGTCGCCCTCGGTGACGACTACCTCCGATGCCTGGACGAGTTGTTCATACGAAGCGAATCCAAGTTGCTCCGCAAACTCGTCCGGCGTGAGCCGAAGGAAACGAGCCATACGAGGATCATCCCGCACGTAGCGTTCGATGATCTCGCCCATGCTCATGCCTGTCTCTGCCGCTCGCATCCGTAGCGCCCGGTGGACAAGCGGATCGACGTACAGTGTCGCCTTCGTCTTCCCAGGAATGTGCCCAGGACGATAGGTGCTCACCACGTGTGCCTCCTCTCGATCTTGGTCGTACCGTCCGGAAGTGCCCACTCGATCACGGTATCGAGAGAGCATTCCTCCTGGGGTTCATTGCATTCATCGTACCATCGACGCACCTCCACGGGATGGCCGGTGCGAGCGGCCTCGGCCAGCTTCTCCCGCCGAACGTCCTCCTGGCTCGGCCCCTGCGGACGATGCCGGACCTCCGCCCAGGCCACGGCATCCTCGTGCGTGAACTCTTCGCCGAGCGCCGCCACGAGTTCGTCGGGAAGGAGGTATCCCCATCCTTCGACGTACTTCGCCACCTGGGCAGCTGCCAATAGCTCAGCAGCGACACCCACGACCTCCCAGCCACTCAAATATTCTCCGTCACGGAAACGAGCACGAATCTTGACCTCGCCGCGGCGGATCGCCTCCTTCTCAGCTTCCCGCCGAGCCTTTTCCTCGGCGATCCGGGCCTGCTCCTCGTCCCACTGGCGCTTCAATTCCGCGACGATCTCCGGCTTTTTGGCCGTGATCTCGGCGAGCACGTCCTTGGGCAGCCTCTTCCCGCCAGGAATGGCGATCTGGTCCCCCACAAGCACAATGCCGTATTTCTGAATGAGTTCCGAGACCGTGACCGTCACTCTGGACCGCCTCCCGTCGTGTTCTTTCGATTTCAGTATACCGCCATACTGTCATGCTGTCAATAGGAAAATGCCAAATTATTCACGCTCGCTAGCTGGGGCAGAAGAAAAGTTTGCGATGGTAGGGGAGCACGTCTGCCCCTCTACGTCGCATCGGTGCCAGACTGGGTACTGGCCCGTCTAGCCTCCGGGGCCGCGGTTTGATGGGAATGAACGGGGAATGAACAAAGGTTCAATCTACGGATTACATGGAAGTCCAAAGAAGAAAGTGCCGACGGGAAGGGCGTTTACGGACTCGGTGCCCGTGTGAAACAGGCCCGGAGTCGAACTCGTAATGCGTAGGTCACCGGTTCGAGCCCGGTCGCCAGCTCCAACGAAAAAGCCCTCGGGAACGTTGCTTCCCGAGGGCTTCATTTTTGTTAGCTCTCCGTGTGGGAATGAAATGGGAATGAACGCCCTTTAGCACGGTCGGTTTCCGTGATATTCCGCTTATTCGCGTGCGGCTCGAAGGCGCTTTGAGAACATCGACACGGCCTGCCGCTTGTCGTCGTCGTCGGGGTGCACGTATTCGTCCATGGTGAACGCCGCCGACTCGTGACCAAGCAGGTCTCGCAGTGTTGCTGCGTCAGTGAGTTTGGCGGTGATGGTTGCAAATGTGTGCCTGAGACCGTGAATATTGATATACGGTAGCCCCGATTCTTCAACAAGGGGACGCCATACGCGGCGTCGGAAGTTGTCGCCGGACATGGGGTTCCCGTTTTCGTTCGGGAAAACAACGTCCCACGGATTCCAGTCAGTGCCCATGACTAATTTTTTTGAAGCATGTTTCTGCGATGCTCTTTCAGTACCCTGTACAGCTCTTCGTTCATGGGTATTTCGCGCACTTGGTGGTCCTTGGGCGGACCGAATATGGGGTTTGGGCCCGAACGCTTTAGCGCCGCCTCGACGCGTATGACGCCGCGGTCGAAGTCTACGGACGACCACTTTAGCGCCAGTGCCTCGCCGAGCCGCATTCCTGTATACGCGAGCGTCATTATGAGTGCCTTGTGCGGCGAATCTTTAATGAACGTAATGAACTTCTGCAGTTGTTCCAGCGTCCATTTGCGTTTCTCCGGCCTACGGGCTTTTGGTAGCGTGACGCTTGACGCCGGGTTGTCATTGATGAGTTGCATTTGTACGGCGTAGTTCAGGCTCCCGCTGATGACGGCGTGGATTTTGCGCACGCTGGCCGGAGACAGGCCGTCTTGCAGGAGCGACGCGTAAAAGCGTTTGATATGAATGGGGCGCAGCTTGTTTAGTGTGATGCTTCCCAGCGCCGGGATGATGCGCTTGTCCATCAGGCGCTTGTATTCCCGGTGGGTAAGGATGCCGGTTTCCACCGAAGCCACGTAGCGATACCATTCTTGCAGGTGGGCTTCGAACGGCACTTCTCCGGTCGCTGATATGCGGCCCGCGTCCATCTGGTGCAGGAGCTCAGTCAGTCGGCGTTTCGCGTCCTCCTCAGTGCCGTGAAACGTCTCCTTGTAGTGCTGATATCTTCCGTCCGGGCCTTTCCCCAGCGGCACCCATAACCGATAGCGGTTGAGGCCGCGCCGCTCGATGTGGCCCCTGGGACGCCGTTGACGCTTGGATGTTGACATGGTGGACACTCCCTCTTCTCACATCATCCTGAACTGCCCCACAACCTTCCCCACGATACGCACGTCCTCGCCGACAATGAGCGGATAGTCTGGGTTGGCAGACTCCAGTACCGGCGGTTTCCCATGGCGCTTGCGTAGCCGCTTGACCGTGTACTCCTCGCCGTTCACCCGAGCCACGACGATATCGCCGTCGTCGGCGTCGTCCTGCGGGCGGACGAAGAGAAGGTCACCGTCGTGGATGCCAAGGCCGACCATGCTGTCACCGCGCACCCGAATGGCGAATCGAGCTTGTCCGACCGCCTCCTGCGGAACCGTGACATACTCGTTGACGTGGTCCATGACAAAGGCCGGTTCGCCCGCATTGACAAAGCCGTAGACGGGCAGGACCGTCAAATTCAGACTGGTGAGCACGTCACTGAACTTCGGGTACAGGTGTAGCCCTTCCATGTCGGTGCGGACGAAGTACGAGATCGGCCTGCGTAGCACCTCCGCAATCGCTTTTAGTGCCTCGATGGAGATGGGGCGCGTGCCAGCCTCCCACTTTGAAACGGCGTATTTGGTGTAGCCGATGCGGGTGCCCAACTCCTCCATGGTCATGCCGGCGGCGTCCCGGGCCTCCCGGATGCGTGCGCCGATTTCCTTATACACTGATTTCTCCGCCACGCGATTCGCCTCTGTCCACGAAAGGTGACTCCCTGCCAACATTATTTCCCTCCTTTGCAAAAATCACCTTGACACAATGAGTGGGCATCTGGTACACTCTAGTTGGCGGGTGGTCCACCACCCGCATTTCCGGCCCGTTTGGTTAGCGGGCCGCCAACTTCCGTAGCCTAAGGGGGTGACGACATGGCTCGGCGCAAGACTCCGACGATGCGGTTGATCGAAATGCAGCATGGCGAACCGATTGAGTCCCTCCTTCGCCGGTTGTACGTCGATGAGGGCAAGACGCTGGCCGAGGTGGGCAAGGAGCTGGGCATCAGCGAGGGAGCCGTCTACAACTGGATGTTGCGCCTCGATATCCCGACCCGCCGGCCGGGCGTCGCCTCTTCGCACTAAACGGTAAGGGTGGACTCTCGAACCTTTGTAGTGTCGCGTTTCTACTAGGTTTCCACGAGGAAGGGGGGTGCACGGAATGCTGCAGATTGACTGCCGCGGCGCACGGCGGCGGGCCGGGATGACGCAGGAGGCATGGGCCGATGCGGTGGGTCTGTCGCTGGACCGTGTGCGTTCGCTGGAGTACCGGCAGGGACAGTTCCCCGGGTGGGATGCAGCGTACCGCATGGCACTGCTCGGACAGTTCCTCCGGGTGGACGGCCCGGACGGACCGATGGCGCTGACGCCGCTGGAGATGGTGGTGCACCCCGAGGCCCAGCAACTGCCGCTGACGGTGCTAGAGCCGGTGCCCGGGCAGACGCACCTGTGGGGCACGCCGGTGCTGGTGCACGCACGGATGCTGCCGCGGCAGTCACACGAAGCGCAGGGCCGCAGGCTGACGCAGTTGACGCTGGTGTGAAGGGAGGGTGGACGGATGCAGGCGACGAGGATTGAGGACCTGCCGGACGTTTTGACGGTACAGCAGGTGGCCGAGGTGCTGCAGTGCAGCGACAAGCACGTGTACGACCTGGCCGCCGAGGGTGCGATTCGCCGCATCAAGGTTGGGCGGCTGGTGCGAATTCCAAAGTCGGCGTTGGTGGAGTTCTTGAGTTGAGGTGCAAGACGGTGCGCCGATTGCGGGACGTTGCGGTTGAGGCGTTCG
>CALKAR010000144.1 GCA_937988745.1 uncultured Peptococcaceae bacterium | reverse complement strand
ATGCCAGGAGAAGAGCGGATCGATGTTAAAATGCTCTTCTGGAGTCACACTAATACTCTCCAGTAGTTTTTTCGTGCAGCAAATCTGCATTTTCCTCCTCCCATTCTGATATCTCACATAGCCCTTACTCAGTACGAACCTCACTCGGGTAGGACTCAAAAAACATCTCCACAACCCCATCCAACTGCCCCGCAATCTCCGAAAAAGGAACGTTCAAGTCCAGCGTTTTCACTACAATCCTGTTCCCGCCGAGCTTCACGTCGCAGTCCGGCGCAATGCTCTCACCGGTCTTGGCGTACAAAAGCAGCCCCGACACATTTCCGGTTCTTTTCTTGTCCTCATTCTTGACATAGGCAAATATCTGATACAGATTGCCAGAATGGAGGGTGTGGCTGCCAAACGGCGTAGTCTGCATTGTCCGACTGTAGTATTTGGTATCGATGATCAAGGTTTGATTTCCATGTTTAAGCATAATATCGGTGTTCATAGATGGAAGGAACCGCACCGACTCTTCATCTGTGTCCCATTGAACCTGCCTCGGTGCAGGGTGGAGCTGCGGGTGGTGGCAGCGGTAGTATTCCAGGACAAATTTCTCAAACAACCTCGCCATATTGATGTCTTTAAGGAACGCCGCCATCTTGTAGCGTCCTTTTTCCGTTGTCAGCAGCAGGCCGCTGATCACAAAATAGCAGATGTTCAGCAGCATTTCATAGCTGCGGTTGTGGCGGTGGAAGGTGAGGGTACTCCAGTTAATGCTAAACGGTTCAATTGGATCGATGTCGTGAAAAAAGAGCAGCACGCGTTTTAAGGCCTGACGGCGCTCTTCCTTCACATTCCCGGCATGCAGGAGTATTTCGGCGGTCGCTTTCAGGATCTGATTGAAGGCATTATTCTCTGTCAATTGGTCGTATTCGCAGGCCAGCAGTGTTCTCTGCTGCAGCTTATGGCGGATGGTGCGCTGCATATCCAGTTTGCCCCTTAAGACAGGCAGGTCATCAATTTGGGGAATGTACTCACGGTACAAACCCTGCTTCAGCTGCTGTGTCAACCCTGCGGCCAAAATCCCGGCGAAAAGGTCATGGATATTTTGGAATTCTTCTGCTGCGATGTCTTCATAGTGCGACTGCCGCAGCACCTGATAAGCATAGGAAAGCATGTAGAAGATGTTCTTAATAAGAATGCCTTTCCTCTCAATCATTGAACACACCACGCAGGACATTCTCCCAATGCCTGATTATGTCCGCGTCGTCGAACCAGTATTCGTTCAGCATTGGGATGATCTCGTATTCCACAACCTCCTTCATCCACTCTTCCGTGCAGTTCTCCGGTGTGCGGTTGCAGAAATAACTGTGGCCGATGCGGAATCCCGTGCCGAGGGAAGTGTCGCTGTATATCGCCCTTTGATGCGCTCGATCAGAGCATCGAAGGTTTCATTATTCAGCTGCTTCTGATAGGCGCGGAAGCCGTCGGAATCGAACGCCGGATCCATGGCAAAGAAGCTGAAACGCCGGCGCAGAGCATAGTCAATGAAGGCAAGGCTGCGGTCGGCCGTGTTCATCATCCCGATGATGTGGATGTTCTCCGGCACAGTGAACGGCCGCTTGTCGTAGGCAAGGGTCGTCTTTGTGCCTCGGTAGTTTTTTTCGATCAGCATCAGAAGCTCTCCGAAGATCTTGCTCATGTTGCCGCGGTTGATTTCGTCAATGATGAAGAAGAAGGGCTCGTCCGGCTTGTTGGCGGCCTTCAGGCAGAAGCGGTAAAAGATACCGTACTCCAACTCGAAGCTTGCACCTCTTGGTTTGTAGCCCATGACAAAGTCTTCGTAGGAGTAGTTCTGGTGAAACTGGATGAACTCGATGTTGTCATCTTTTTTCGCTCCCATGACCGCCCAGGCCAGACGCTTGGCAGCATAAGTCTTTCCGACACCAGGAGGGCCTTCCAGAATGAGGTTCTTCTTATTGCGAAGGAGTGATTCAAGGGTGTCGTAATCAGCGTCGGAGAGATAGACCTCTTGCAGGAAGTTTTGTTTTGTGTATGGTTCTATGCCGTCTGTTTGCGGCAGCGGGTTCTCTCCCCGGATTAAGTCGAGGATGAAATCATATTCGTCTTTGGTGAGTTTGAACAGGCTTCCTTTTGGGTTGGCGAAAAACTCCATGTTCTCCAGTTCTGGGCAGCATTTCAGTTCTTCGTAGCTGATGGGATTGACCAAGCCCTCGGTTTTCTCGAAGTATAATCTTTCTCCGTCGTTCTCCGTGACAGTGCCTAGGGCGACAACCTGTTTTGTGGGACTGGCATCGTATCCTATTATTAGATCGCCGGTTTTTGCGTCAAGGAAGTTTTGGAATATCCGCCGTTTGTTGCCGCGTTCATTATAGAAAGAATAACTCTGGACCCCGCCTACGTGTAGATCCCCGAAAGACCAAATCTTTGGATTTGCAGTCAGCCACCAATACCGAATGTCGGATTCATCCGCATCATCTGCATAGAGCTTTATATCGCTGAGGTCATATCTGTCCAACGCTTCACTCAGCTCGGGGCGAAGCTTCCAGATAAACACACCTTCAGTTTTATCTTCAGTGAATTTACCCAAATAAAGAATTGGCCACCATTTGTCGTTTTGAATGCCAGGTGGGAGGGGGCAGTTTGCGAACTTGGCAACGCGTTTGGCTAAAGAGATAGAACCAGCGTTGTAGAAACCAGGACTTTCACCATATTTGACAGACAGTTGCTTACAAGTAGCCATACCACCACGATGCTTCATGCGTTTCATTATTTCTAGACTGCTTTTGCTGAATACTTCTCTGTTTGGCAGCAATTCCAACCACTGTTCCACTGAGATGTTTGGACTGTAGTCATTAGGGAACCATTCGGTTTTCTGTTTTTCCTTCGCATAAACTCGGCTGATATAAAAGCCAACGTCTATGGTGAGAGTCTTAAGTGCACGATCTGGATAGCAGGTGCTGTCCAGGTTGGATTGCAGTAGCTGTATCAGTTCGCTGTCCTTGGCAAGTTCCTCACAGACTTGGTCATAGAGTTGAAACCCTGTGATTAGACTTACTGTCCCTCCGCCTTTCTTAGGAAGCAGGCTGGGGTTGAGGATTCTGGCAGCCTCCACGTACTCCGAGTACTTATATATGTAGTATTTATCAGGAAAACGCAGCCATAAGTAGGTGCTTACTGAATTGATGTTTTGCCAATGATTGCGCCATGTGCCGTCGTTGTACTCTTCCATGAGCCTGTCTGCAGTTGATACAAATTTCTCAACCCTTGCCGCCAAGTCTTTACTTTCATCAAATAGGTCAAGAAACATGGAACGCACAGCTTCGGCATCAGCTGCGGCAAATTTCAGGATCATCCGTCGAGGAAAGTTTTGCCTCGATGCGAGCAGATTGCCTGTCTTGCTTGTAGCTTGAGTAAACATTTCCAAAAAGTCAGGAGCATTGATATTCCAGTGCTGTTGAAAGTGATGGACTGCTTCCCACTTGTATTTCTCGTTTTTCCACCATGCATCAAAGCCTTTCTTATAATCAACAAGAATTTCCTGGAGTTTCGCGGTATTGATCATCGCTGTGACCTCCTTCGATTGATCACATGTCCCACTATGTTTCCAATCCAATTTCGTAAATAATAAGTTCTCTTTCTTTTCTGTAAACACCTGCATCGCAGCATGTGCCAAGGGATTAAGCCTTAACTAAATAAGCATTCAGCCACCGTTCATTCGTCATATCCATCACATCTGCGCTGATAAATACCTGATCCACTTTAAGTTCCGGAATTTGTTCGATCAATGACTTAAAGGTTTCTTCATCCAAGCAGTTGAAATATCTGCCATCCTTCCAGTATTCCTTGTTGCCATACTTAAACGACATGTAAAATATGCCCCCGGGTTTGAGATGTTTTGCTATGCGGGCGATCGCAGGGACAAGCTCGCTTCTTTGAACATGAATTAGTGAAGCACAGGCCCAGATACCGTTGTACTGTTCCGGAGTATCACATCCGAAGATCCTGCTCCGGCATGTTTTGCCCAATACGATCTTTCCCGTCTTGATTCAAGCTTCCATGAATATCGGCTCCATTGTGGTCACCGCTTCCACCTTG
>CALKAR010000143.1 GCA_937988745.1 uncultured Peptococcaceae bacterium | reverse complement strand
CTCTGAACGGAGTAAAAATCTACCGTACTACTGGTCAATGGATTCTCGACCGTAAACGTGCTAAATAGATCTAACTGTGGGAACAAAGGCATATCCAAGTAGTCTGTCGCCGACAGTTCGGATAGATCCCATAGGATAGCTTCGGCAAACTTCTGCGCCTTGGCATGTGTGTCGATTAGCGATGTATCCGCTTCTTCGATTTGCATTGCCCGACGGGTGTACTGCGCAATCGAATCGTTATTCTGCACCGTAACCGTCTCACGCTCACCAGAGGTCTTATCCCTGTAAGTGACAGTCACCACGTTTCGGATATTGCTGTCGCTGATATCGAGAGATTCATGGTAAAAGTCGTCCGTCCATGTTAGCTGATAGTCAGGGGTGTTTTTACTACGAGGCGGTTCGATAAATGTTAGAGCGTACTGTGCTCCATTCCAAAGGTAGCCCAGATACCATCCCATCTGTGCTGCTACGTTCTGAATTGCATCCCACACGCTTACGTATTCAACGACCATCTTGTCAAAGGTGATACCTGACGGAATTGGACAATGGAGCGTTGGCGGGTCATCCACGTAATCATTGATGATTGCCTGGATAAGTGCTTCGGCGCTGATTGGACCTTCGTACTCCTTTTTGACATCAATGTAAGCATCTTGGAGACGCTTGGATTTGTCTCGGCACCGGATTTCAACATAGTGCGGTTCAGTTCGAATGTTGTCGCCAAGATACCCTTCAAACAGGGTAATCCAAGCAGGTGCCCATGTCACAGTAACTTTTACTGAGTGCAGTTCTGGGGAAAAACCTGCTGGAGCAGACATAACAGCCCGAACTTCGAGGGTAGACGCGTGAACGTCTTGTCCCTCATACAGACCTGGAATAGAGCCGCCGTTAGTGACATTGTTCCATGCCCCACCATTGACCCTTGTCTGCATAGTCAAAGTTGTCTGCTGAGTCTGTGCTTGAGTATTAAACAGCGCATTAAAAAAGACAGCTGCCGAATCTTCGCTGTCTCCTATCGCATCTTCGCTATCACCGATAACGTCTTCACTATCCCGCGACACCTGATCATCATAGTAAAGGATATCCGTGACAGCTTCCCACTCGATTTTGCTGCCTTGTACATATTTGACCTGCGACAAGTTGATGTTCTTTCGCCAGTTGCCAGACGTAGCCCCTTCTGCTAAGACGACCGTGCCTCCAAGAGTCTTTGTGTTGGTGAACACACCTTTTGCAAAATCCGCTTGGCTATCGACAATATCAGTCAAAGATTGCCCCGGTCCCACACCCCTTTGCGGGAAAACCTGAAATCTAATTCCCCGGTAAGGCCACAGGAGAGGTTCCCACTGGCCATCGACAATGTTCCAGTCGCTCGTCTTATCTCGTGGGGCAAACCTCTTTCCAGGAGTATTGCGCAGCTTAGCTGTTAATGACCTTACGCCAATATCTGCACCAGTACCTGTGCCCAACTTCTCAATAGAGCCGAGTTCTATATCAATGGACTCTAAATAATCCGTCACATCAACAGGCGTACCATTAGGGCGGATCACCTCTAGTTTGGCGTGAATCTGTCTCTGCGTAGGTATCGCCATCCGTTCACCCCCTCAAAAACACAAGAAGCACCAGAAACGATTCTAGTGCCAATGTCGGCATAAGTTCCACTGTCCCTTGATTATCATGTTGCGTTGATAAGGAGGACAGGCTCGGAAAAAGAGCTTTTCGAATTGCCACCCAAGCCTACC
>CALKAR010000142.1 GCA_937988745.1 uncultured Peptococcaceae bacterium | reverse complement strand
AACTATGCATTTTTAGTTTGCCATAAACAGATATTGACCAGTTATTTGAATTTGAAGGCAAATACGAGTCAGCAGAAAGAATTCTTATTAATCCAAATGAAGTAAAAGAATATTATCATGTTTGGAACGAACTTTATCAAGAAATACTTAATCTTGCTACAAACAATAGTAATTAATCTTCCATTAAAGGGGGTTTTATTGGAATAAGGAATACAGCCGTTTCTTTGATGAAATGGCTGTTTTTATACCTCACACAAAAGCTTGACTTGCTCGTGTTTAGGTAACAGCATAAACGTCTTTCCACATTCTAAACCTCTTGTGGGAGATGTATTTTATCACCTCTCAATAGTTTGGTCAAAATAGTAACAATCTATACGAAAAGAACCTTCCGAAAAAAAAGACCCCCTGAGGAGTCTCTTTTACAGGGAATCAATATGTGAAATCATAATTCGAGAATTTAATGTAAATTTCCCCCTTAATATATATTTATGGTCAATTGGTCTTGCCAAGTAGCGCTGAAGGAGTCTATGTCAAGGCCGATGAATTTTTCCCCAAAATCGCCGGTTTAAAATTCCCCAGAAGGATTTCATGGATCCTTCTGTTTTCTTCTTGTTGGAGTCTTTTTTCCCGTAATCGATAGCTTCCCCCTTTAGATTGAAAATAATAGAATGATGCAGTAATCGATCTAACATCGCGGTCTCCAACACGATGACGTATAATTAAGTTCGCAAAAAGTGAAAAGAGGAAAAGCCATCGGTAACTCCGAATATGGTAAGTGCCCAAAAAACCTAAAAGGAGTTGAAACCGATGGCTTACCAGAATTCTACCTTATCTCTCGAACAAATGCTACTGAAATTTATGTCGGAACAGGATCCCATGCTCTCTATGCTTCAGTGGCTCTGTGAGCAAATGATGGAAGCCGAAGTGACAGCTAAAATTCAGGCACAGAAATCGGAACGGACGGATACACGGACCGGCTATCGTTCCGGTTATCGTGTACGTCGCTTTGACACTCGGATGGGCACCATGTATCTCTTTGTTCCCAAACTGCGCAAAGGCGGTTATGTGCCCTTTTTTGTCACGGCAAAATCCCGTGCGGAAGCAGCCCTGATCCAGGTCATCCAGGAAGCCTATATCCAGGGCATATCCACTCGAAAAATCAGGAAACTGGCCAGCCGTCTGGGGATTGAGTCCATCTCCCATAGCCAGGTCTCCCAGATCACCCGTGAACTGAACGAACAGATGGAAGCCTTTCGCAATCGGCCGTTAAAGAAAACCTATCCAGTCCTGTGGGTGGATGCCCTCTACGAGAAAATCCGAGACAACCATCGCATTGTGAATATGGCCATCCAAGTGGTGATCGGCATCGATGAACAAGGCAGGCGGGATATCTTGGCCATCCAGCCCATGCCGGAAGAGTCGGAAACCACCTACAAGGCTTTGTTTGATCATCTCAAGTCCAGAGGCGTCCGGGATGTATGGCTGGTGGTATCGGATGCTCATAAAGGACTGGCGAAAGCCATCAGTGAGTCGTTTGCCGGTTGCTCCTGGCAGCGGTGCAAGGTCCATTTCATGCGTAACATCATGGCCCATATCCCCAGCCGGGATAAAGAATTCTTTGCTTCACGACTGAAGCAGATTTGGCTTCAACCGGACTATCAGACCGCCATGACCTGTGCTGAAGCACTCATGGACGAGTATGAAGGACAATATCCGGCTACGATTCAGGTGCTGGAAGCCGGTTTGGAAGACTCTCTACAGTTCTACCATTTTCACCAGATCGATCACCGAAAAATCTCATCGACCAATATGCTAGAACGTTTGAACCGGGAGATTCGACGTCGAACCCATGTCGTTGGGGTGTTTCCCAACCAGGATGCGTACATCCGTTTGGTCACCAGTTACCTGATGGAATATCATGAAGACTGGTCCACCGGACGTTCATATATCAACCCCAACATTCTTCAGGAAATACAGGAACAAAGACAAGTGGCATAACCCTTATCGGAGTGCTGATGGTTTTTGCGAACTTTACTTGACACTAACGCCAACACCGAGTCGCCCATCACTTCTCCCCATTCCCCAAAGCTTTTATTGGACGTGAGGATGATCGGACCCTGTTCGTACCGGCGGACGATGGCCTGAAATAAGTAATGAGCTCCGTTCGGGTCTAGTTTTAGGTATCCCATTTCATCAATGATGAGTATGGTTGGTTTTACAAACATGCGCAACTTTTTTCCAGCTTCCCTTCTTGGGCTCTCCTTAACTGTGTGACCAAATCATGGGCCGTAATAAAATACGTTTTATACCCTCTAATCAATCGCCTCCATTCCAATCGAAATCGCCAAGTGCGTCTTTCCAATCCCCGGTGGACCGAGAAAAAGGATATTCTCTTTTCGGTCAATAAAAGACAACGTAAGCAGCTCTCGGTTCCGACGTTCATCCACTGAAGGCTGTGCGGCAAATCTCATATGATCGTGAAAAAGATGCTATTAAGATAAAAGCCAATGATTATATGAATGAGAACCATCTCCGCAATATTTGCAAAAATTTTTGCCTCTATTTATGATACGGTTCACCGTATCTAATCTAAATGAGGTTTTTACTATATTGTAAACAAGAAACAAGGCACAATCAGAATGTAATAGGTATTGATTTTGAAAATCCTATCTTATAAATAATGAAAATATCAGCATAATCTAATTCTAGCTAGTAAGGCAAAAAATAAAGACAAGATTAATGTCTTGTTTTTATGATTTAAGAGTAAAATTGGTTCATGTTATTTTGGATTTATAAGCATGTATCATTGTGAACAAAGAGTACAAAACCCATTTCCAGCATCATTTGCATGACTTATTCATCGCCCGCAATTAGGACACGATGTATAAACGTTCTTGTCAATGACACTGTTTTCTTCCTCATCAGAGAGGTCGTTGTCACTCCCCCAAATATACTTTTCTTTGTCAGTAATAAAGTGCGTTACTGAAGCGATAGTAGATGGATTTTCTTTAAAAGTATTTATAAATGTTACTTCGTTATCATCTATATTTCTTTTTAATTCAATACTTAAAGTTAATTCTGTATGAATTCCACCATAGGATACAACATTCGAACTATAAGAAACTGTAGGTAATTCGCACTGCGCAATTGTATTTATATAATATATAACTTCATTTTCTTCAACTGCCAAGGAATACCTGTATGTGTCAAGATTTTCTCGGTATGGCTTTTATACCAATGATTTCGGCACTCTATTTTTGTACTCTCAAAACAATCACAGATTATGGTATCGAATAAACGCCAAAATGGTGTTGTGGGCATGGGTTTTAAAGGACGTTAAATCAAAATTTTGGCGCCCTGCATGTTGTCCGCCACCATTGACCTTGCTTTTGTCCGTGTTGGGGGATCGTCGCAGGTTCGCTAATAAAACAGCCTTTAGGGCTCTCCTGTGTCCGATGCGAACACGGACAATCCGATTCTAAGTATTCGCTGGCGGGGTCCCCGACCCCTTCCTTCGCCTTCTAAGAATCGGGCGCTGCGGTCAATGGCAAGCAGCTGCGCTGTGGCTCTGTTCATAGGCCAAATCATGCTTCCTTATCTTAACGCCTTCAATAACTGCCCCATAGCCGATGAATGCGCTGTATATAAGCTGACACTGCCCTTTTTTGCCCCAACGGATGGGCGTGCAGGCTGACGCAGGAGCTCGGACACTCTGACAGTCCTTTTAAACTCCCTTTGCTTTCTTTTGCTTCTTCGCTGAGATTGTAAATAAACCTCTCTTAATGTCCCATTTAGGATACCCTGTTTCACTTTTACCATGGCTTCCGCGCCTTCTTTACTCCAGTGCATGCCTCTTCTTTTCATGCGAAAGGAGATCTGGCGCTGATTGGACTCCATTGCACCCAGCCCTCTTGCATCTTCCGGCGCATTTTCCACTTTATCCCGCCAATCAAAAATCCGGTCCCAATGGCCCACAATATATTTGCGAAATTCATTCACTTTCTCGATCTTTTTCTCGTCTTCCAGCGTACTTTCAAACGTATCCATCGCTAAAGTAAAAGCGCACAGATCGCGGTTCTTTATCGCCTTTTTCACCAAGTCCTTGTATTTATTCTTTTTCCATCCGAACGTCCGGTTGATTGCCTGCCCGATATGATAAGCATCCAATTGAACCAAAACAGGCTGATTCGATTGGGAAAAGGCCTCCTGAAATTTCTCCGCACCATAGCCGGTTCCTCCGTCACTGTTGCCCACCACCTGCGTATTTTCCAAAGAATAGTGATGGGCAGCAGAGGCCTGAAACTCCTGCCAAAAACCTTCTGCGGGCTGTGTGGTCATAATATACTTAGGGTTTCTTAAAGACACTCGTTTCCCATTCTTGTCCCAGCCTTCGTACATGATGCCATGGCAAACCTCTATATGTTTTTTCTTCTTGGTTGCACGCACGAGGACTCCGTCAGCTTCCGCAAACAGAAAGTCTGTCTTCTTGCCTTCCGGCAAAGAAGCTGCTTCTTCCAGTTCCTCCACCATTTCCCTGTCTGCCTGGGCTTGCGCCTTTCCGACACGTTTTACAATGGATCCGACTGTTGCATGGCTTATTTGGACTGCTGTCCATTCATCGAGCATTCGTGCAACCTCACGATAATCACTTTTGTTGGCCAGTTCTGCCACCTTCACTTCGACGAAAGAGCTGTACCTTTGGTATTTCCTGATGCCCAGCAACTCATCAAGGGGATAGTGGGGTTTCCCATTTTCGTCATGTATGAGCGTACGGCTAAAGCGGACGGCCCCGAACGTAAACTGAATGGTTTTTTCATCGGTTTTTTCAACCGTCCAACCTTCCTTTTGTTTCTCTTCTTTTATGGCTTTATCCAATTGGCTCAGCACTTTCCCCAGTAATAAAGCAAACGTCTCGTACATATACATTCGAAGTTGTTCTTCAAAAGCAATTAAATCCTTAGTATCCTTTAAAAGCTCATATATTTTTGTTATAATTTTATCCATGAGAAGGCCTCTTTTCTAATTGTTTTTCATTCGCTTGAAAACACTCTATTGCCTGGGTTACCCGATTATTACAAAAGGCTGAAATCAATACAGGAAAAATAAGGAGGTTATTTTATGGGCAAATTGGAAAACAAAGTGGCAATTGTAA
>CALKAR010000141.1 GCA_937988745.1 uncultured Peptococcaceae bacterium | reverse complement strand
CCAATATTGCCCTGAATAAACAAGTGCGGGCAAATGTCATGGAGGAGCGGGCAGGGAGAGCGGTTGATGGAGAACCGATCAGCAGTTGGTCACCCTCGGCTGAACCCCCCTATTGGCTCGAAATCGACTTAGAAGGCACCTATCTACTGAATCGGTGGGTTGTGCGCCTGCAGGGCAGTGGCCCCCTTGGTGGGCCTGTCGAAGAGAGTCCTTTTAATGCGGCAGACTTCTGCTTGCAGGTTAGTGAAGACGGTTTACAGTGGCATGATGCTGACATTGTAGAAGGAAATACAGCCAGTGTATACGAGAGTGTTCTGAATCCAGTTCCAGCCAGGTTTATCAGACTGTATGTTACCAAGCCCACCTCAGTGGAACACAATCATAAATTGACTATTTATGAACTCGAGGTGTATGGCTCTCCCGTCAGCCAAGAGAATAGCGAGGGACAAGTTATGAGTGCAGTTGAAATTGGGTATCTGCCCCACAAATACCGGCAGACCCTGCCCAATGAACTGAGAGGGCGCATAGAAGAGTTCTCGTATCAGGTCAGCAATTATATCAACAGCAATCGTCAGCTGGTGACCAACCAGGGTATTAGCGCAGAAGAGGCTGGCAGAGAAACAGTTATGGGCGAGCCAATTACGAAGAAGTTCTGTATTTACCTGCCCCCAGGCTATGATGCTGAGGATAAAGAGACGAAATACGATGTGCTGTATCTGCTGCATGGAGTGGGTGGATCACGCTATGAATGGCTCCGCGGCAGTGGTGTTGTTAATGACACCTATGGTATCTGCAATATATTTGATAACCTCATCGCGAGCGGTGATATCGAACCTCTGCTGGTGGTTTTCCCCGAGGGAAGGAGCGCTAATGATTGGATTGACACCGCTTTCGTACCTCACAAAACCAATCTACTCGGCTTCTATTACTTCGATTATGAACTGCGCTATGACCTAATACCGTTTGTCGAAGCGAATTTCAACACCTATGCGGATATCAGTGATAATTCATCAGAAGGAATTGCTTTCAGCCGTCAGCATAGGGCAATTGCCGGGCTGTCCATGGGCGGTATGCAGGCTTTAAATCTTACACTAGGTGGATACAGACATGATTTTGCCAGTTTCACCGATAAGCCTGGCAGTCCGGAAAACGGACTTGCGCCTACCGTTAAAACCCCAGGCATGCAGGATTTGTTCGCCTATGTAGGTGCGTTTTCCAATGCTCCGACCACGAGTGATGGCAGTGTCTTCGGCAGCCATATCGCTGCTTCACCATACAAGCTGGAGCTGCTCTACTTAACTTGCGGTGATGCGGATGCTATTTCTATACACAGCTATCAGGAAGCGATCAGCGGATTGCGGGAAGCAGCTGGAGACAACTTGGGTGCTTTTTACCAGGTAACCATGATAGGACGCGGTCATGATTTCAATGTCTGGAACAATGGACTTTATAACTTCGTACGGCTCTGTTTTGGAAAATCAGAAACCGCAGAGCCCATGGATATAGTGCTGGTGCTGGAGTAGTCTTGGCGGCAGAGAGGTGAGAAGATGCTGCGAGAAGTGCGCATTAAGAACGGTTTGGTACGGGGCCTACCAGCTGCAGACCCCCGCATTACTAGTTTTAAAGGAATTCCTTACGCTGCACCTCCAATTGGTCCAAATCGTTGGCGGGCTCCTCAGCCTGCGGAGGATTGGAACGGCGTCTTGGAGGCATTTCAGTTCGGACCCATCGCTATGCAGGCGGTGCCTGGGATTAATAAGGATAATATCTATGATTTTGAATGGCACGTCGATCCCAACGTACCCATGAGCGAGGATTGCCTGCAGTTGAACATATGGACGCCGGCCACCAGTCGAGAAGACAGACTGCCCGTGTTTGTTTGGTTTTTCGGCGGCGGCCTGCAGGTAGGATATCCTTCAGAAATGGAGTTTGATGGTGAGCGTATCGCACGCCGTGGGGTAGTTGTAGTCACAATCAATTACCGGTTGAATGTATTTGGCTTCTTATGCCATCCAGAAATAACTAGGGAAGCCCCTGAGGCACCGGCCAACTTCGGTCACCTGGATCAGCAGTTTGCCGTACGCTGGGTCCAGGAAAACATTAGTGCTTTCGGCGGTGATCCTAAGAATATCACCATTGGAGGACAATCTGCTGGCGGCGGAAGTGTATTGGCTCAGCTTACATCGCCACAAAACGAGGGCTTGTGCCAGCGGGCAATCATTCAAAGTGGCATGTTTGCACCTGTATATCCCGACAACAGAAGGCCTCCACGGGGTATAAGCCTAACAGACGCAGAACAAGCAGGCGTTGAGTTCTTTAATTACCTGGGAGTGTCTTCGCTGGAGGAAGCCAGGCAGCTCGATGCTGAGTTCATCAGGAACAAAGCATTAGAGTATGGACGTTTTTGGGGAACGGTGGTGGACGGGCAGTTTTGCGTTGGTGACCCTTTCCAGTTGTTCGTAGAGAATAGGCGTCTGCAGGTCCCTGTGCTGATGGGTCACACATCATCGGAGTTTATCAGCAGACCACAGGTGGAGACCAAAGAAGAACTGCAGAAATTGGCCTACGAATTGTTTTCCGAAGATGCTCCTGAGTTTTTGGCTCTACTTGGCTTTGACAACTCTAGCTTGGAAGAAGCCCTAGAAAAGGCAGCGGTTAACACAATTGAATATGCGGTGCGCGTTGCTGGTCATGCCAACGCTGTTACCGGTTCAAACCTCTCAGTCTATTACTACAACTTTGATGCTGAAATCCCAGGCCCTGACAACCCAGGGGCGTTTCATTCGGTTGACTTATGGTTCTTCTTTGAAACCTTGGCTAAGTGCTGGCGTCCTTTTGTGGGTAAACATTATGATCTAGCACGCCAGATGTGCAATTACTGGGCAAATTTCATCGAAAACGGTGATCCCAATGGTCTGGATGCAACAGGAGAGCAAATGCCGTACTGGAGTCCGTATACGAATGACGAACCCTTCGGAATGCTCTTTCAAGATGCACCAGAGTTTTCTAAGCAAAAACCCAGCGCTGTAATGGAGTTTTTGATCAACCAGTTCTTTAAGGGTTCAGAGCCGTTAGAGAGAGGGGGGGACGCTAAGAGGTAAGCTGATAAAGCAAACGGGGAAGTGTTGTGATTAGCTGTTGATGCGCATAAAAAGAGAAGGGAGAGAAAGTTCTTGATGAGAAGATTTTGGTTCCTACCTTTGCTGTTGGTTATTGCCCTAGCAGGAACAGCATTTGCACAGGATTTTAAAGTGTTCACAGTCTTCACAGGCGAGCCTCTACCAGATTACCCCGGTTCAACCATCGTAGGTGACATCATCGAAGCAGAAACCGGAGTCAAGTTAGTCTGGGAACCTCTGGTAGGCGATCTGGAAACAAAGGTTGGGTTGATGATTGCTAGTGGCGATTATCCCGACCTGGTAGTAGCAGCACACTTTACCAGCCTTCTGAAGGATGCAGGCGCATTGCTTCCGCTCAACGACCTGATTGAAGAACATGCTCCTAACCTTAAGCGTCTGTATGCCAACCATTGGGATATGCTGACGCAGGAAGATGGAAACGTCTATTGGCTACCCATTCAAGCAATTCCCTATGGCCCGGACACTTCTCGTTATCCATCCCTGGGCTTCTTCATCAACAAACGGGTGCTGAAAGAAGCTGGCTGGCCAACCATCAAGACTCTGGATGAGTACTTCCAGCTGATCGAAGACTACATGGCCAAGCATCCTACTATCGATGGCGAGCCCACTATCGGCTATATCACACTCTTTGATGGCTGGCGCAGCTTTGCAACAACCAACGTGCCTCAGCATCTGATGGGTTATCCAAATGAGGGCGAGTTCGTACCTGTTATGCAGGGGAACCGCTACGTTGTAACAGAATACCACACTTCTCCAACCGCGAAGCAGTACTACAAGAAGCTCAATGACATGTACAACAAGGGCGTCGTAGATAAAGAAACCTTTATCATGAACTACGACCAGTACATCGAGAAACTGAGCTCCGGCCGCGTACTGGGTACATTCAACCAATTCTGGCAGCTGCAGGAAGCACAGAACTATCTGCTCCGCGATAATCCTGAGAGCATCTTTGTTCCGCTTCCAATCGTAATTGATCCGCTGGTTGAAGAACGTCAGCGGGATATTCCATATGTTCAGCCAACTCAGGGTATGGGCATCAGCATCAAGTGTGAAGATCCGGTGGGAGCCATCAAGTTCCTGGATTACTTGATCAAAGAAGATACCCAACGCCTGCTGCAGTGGGGTATCCAAGGCGTGCATTATGAAGTAGATGAAAACGGCCTGTATTACCGTACACCTGAACAGCTCGAACTCTTCCGGGATCCAGACTGGGTACAGAACGTTTTCGGCAGACCATACTTCTTCAACGCCTTCCCAAGCCTGAGAGGCCTTGACGAGAATGGTAACATGTTCTTCCCTGAGACGCAGCCACACTTGATTTACTCTGACAGCACCGATTCAGAGAAGGAAGTAATGGATGCGTACGGCGTGAAGTCATTCTCGGATCTGTTCAATGAGCCGATCTTCAAGAAGTACTTCCCACTGTGGACTATCACGATGCCAGCTGGTTCACCAGCACATATCGAGGAAACAAGAATGAAAGACGTCCTCAATCGCTATGTTCCTGAGCTTGTGATGAGTTCGCCAGATCAATTTGAACGTATCTGGGAGAACTACGTCAGAGACATTAAGCCACTTATGGTCGAACAGATGAAAGTATATCAAGAAGGCATCGATTGGCGCATGGAGAACTGGTAAGCCTTCAGGTTCTAGTACGTAAAAGGGGCGCTCTCGAGCACCCCTTTTACGCTCCAAATCTAAAGTAAGTGAGTTGAGAACATATGAATACGTCAGTGAGTGCAGTCCGGCGGGGCAGTACCTTTTGGCATCGCGTAAAACAGCAAAAGGTGCTCATATTGATGACGATTCCGTTCTTGGTCCATGTCATCATCTTTAGGTATGTCCCTATCTGGGGATGGCTCATGGCCTTCCAAAACTATTGGCCAGGCAAGAGCATTTTGCAGCAGACCTGGGTAGGGTTTGAAAACTTCAGGCTCTTGTTCAATGACCCTGTATTCTATCAGGTCCTGCGAAACACCTTAGCCATGAGCATCATTAAACTCGTATTCGGAACCGTCAGTTCAATCATCCTAGCCCTTATGTTGACTGAGGTAAGACGAATCAGGTTCAAAAAGGCCGTCCAAACAATATCGTATCTGCCTCACTTTATATCCTGGGTCGTTGCGGCCAACTTGGTGAGAGATGCCTTATCTACAGATGGCGGTATCGTAAACGAAGTTCTAATGAAGCTCCGTATCATCAAGGAACCCATCATGTTCTTGGGCATACCGGCGCTGTTTTGGTGGATCATCGGAGCCTCTCATGTATGGAAAGAGGTCGGCTGGGGAGCGATTATTTATCTCGCAGCCATTGCTGGAATCGACCCTACTCTGTATGAATCCGCCATGATTGATGGAGCGGGCAGGTTGAAGCAGATCTGGTATATCACCCTACCTTCCATTCGGCCCACGATTAGTGTTCTCTTGATCATGAACCTGGGTTGGGTCT
>CALKAR010000140.1 GCA_937988745.1 uncultured Peptococcaceae bacterium | reverse complement strand
CGGCGGTGTAGGTCGTTTTGCGAGCATGGTCAAGCTGCGCTTGTGACGGGGCCACGTATGTCTCCTGTTGATCCTGGTGCGGAGCGCTGACAGTGTCCGGCTACCGCAAAGTCAAAACCCCAGACTATCGGCTGATTGAGAGGTGTTCGGGGAGGGGGCGCGTGAGAGTCCCAGGGCTGATGGATGGGTTAACCAGAACACCACCGGGAATGCGGTACGTAATCGCTCGCGTCCACCGCTGGGCCACCCGTTGGTATCCAAAACGTTTGCCAACCTTCTTCGCCAACGCATCCAACTCAATCGGCGTTTCGACGGCTACCACTGCCGTGATCGCCGCCTCCAGGCGCTTGCGAGCGCCCTTCGTCGGCCACTCCTGCGAATCCTCCTGTGTGCCGACGATATTGGTCGGACCGCTCGTGTAGTCCTCAAAAAGGATCCCGCAGTTGTTCATGTGATGAATTATGGCTGGCGCCACGGATTCGTGTCTCGCGAGTAAGGAATGGATGTTCGAGAACCAGGTCATCCGGGCTGCTTCTGACGAATACGACTACTCGAAGCGGTCGAACCAACGCTCATCGACGGTGGGACGCAAGGTAACGCCAGATTCACCATCTTCGCGGATGAGCTTTGCAAGAGTTTCGCCGTCGATGAGATCCTTGGTCGGTGTTGTTGCGATGGCGGCATTTCTCGCCGGTTCGGTGAACCGGCTCAGCGTCACCAGGATCGCCCGCTCCGCGCCCTTCGTCTGTGCATCGCGCTGGAACAACGCGACCGTTTCACGGCCGATTGGCTTGCCATCCGGTTGATAGCGCTTGACTTGTACGGCCACCCGCGACGAGAGCACCGGGCTGAGCGGTGCCATGCCAATGGCGTCGATGCCTTCGTCGCCACTGCGGCCCGTGGACCTCAACGTCAGGCCATACCGCTTAAGAAGATAGATGACGAACTTCTCGAAACCTTCGGGAGGCAGCTTGTGGAGACGGGCGAGGAGCTTCTGATTCCATTCCGTGCCCGTGGCGACATCGTCTTCGACGGAAGCCGCGGCAACTTCGGCCGGCGGTTCCTCCGTGGACGAATCGTGAGGCTGAATCTCTTCCTCAGTCTCGCGCGAGCCGGACGTTTCCGCTTTCAAACGCTCCCGGTACGCACGGTTGAACTTTCGGTCCAGCTCGAGGATCTTCACCAACGCCTGCTGCTCGCTCATGGCGAGGAGTTCTTCAGTGAGATCCGTGGTCAAGTACATCCCGCGTGAAGGTTGTTCCAGTGCGCCGCTCTTCTTCGCGGTCGAGCGAGCCCAGGTAATGCGATCCGGGAAGACGGCCTCAGTGGGCCGGTTCGGGTACATGAGCTCCAGAAGCTCATCAGCATTAGGGAAATCGTCCAACACCTGGTCGACGATGTCCTCCGACTTCGCCGAACCTCCAAGTTTCACCACCGCTCGTAGCACCGGGACAACAAGCTGCTGATGGGTGGGCATGCCTTGATCCGTAAATGACATCGCACGTCCTGTTCTTGATTTGATGCCTCTGGTTCAAGCTTAGGGGGCGTCGACTTTGCACTTATCGACGGCGGGCAAAACCTGACGTGCCAGGAGATTGCTTCTTGCAGTGGAGCTTTGATCCGGTCTGCCAGTGTGATGCCCGGCCGCTACTCTTCATCGGGCAGGAAATAGTCATCAATGACCGCGTGAGTCTCGGCCGCCGTCACGTCGCCGCGGTCGCCTGGTTCCCTCGTGGCCAACCAATCCGCGGCCAACTCCCTCGCCCGGTTCTCTGCGTCGTCGCTGCTGTCGTAGGCAGCGAGCAACGGCCCCATCGCCTTTTCCGGCAACCCCGCGTCGAGTGCCGCGATGACGGTTCGGTCGGCGATTCGCCGCATGCGGTCAACGTCCCCGATGTAACCGGCGAGTGTCATCTGGCGGCGCAAAGCTGCGAGGGACTGGTCCTCGCTGCCCATCAACCAATCCCGCAATTGCGCCAGCTGCGGCGGACTCAACAAGGCTTGCAGCTGATCGTTCTGAATCGTTGCTTCACCGGGGTCGTCCTCCGCGAGGATCCCGATGACACTCGACAGGAGGCGATCATCCTGCGTCGGCCGGGCATCGACGAGCCGCGCCACGAGCGGCGGAACGAACGACCCCAGGCGCTTCCCATCGACGGGTTGCGGCGTCAGATCCAATGCAATGCCCGGTGAATGAATTTCCCGCATCATCGAAATGTGATCGGCCGACGGCGGCTGGGGAGGCCGCGCCGCCAGTTCCCGGACCGCCTCGCGAGCGACGCGCACGGCGTCGAAAAGCAACGGGCTGATCCTGTCGCCGAATCCCGCCGCAATGAACCGGTCTGCGAGCCCGCAAAACTCCGCTACGGCTGCATCCAGGTAGTCGATGTTCCCGGCCATAGCTTTCAGCGACGCGAGTTGAGTTTCGAGCTTGTGCCTAGGAGCGGAGTTCGGATCGGCTGCCAGCCAGGCTCCATCGGAAAATGTGGCGTTGAGGCTGACACGCATCCGCAGCATCGGCGTCACTGCTGCTCGCGTGCGCGTCAACGCCCGCAGCACCTCTCGCATCGATTCAGGCGTCATCGAGCCGATGACCTCGTTGACATCGAAAACAGGACCAACCAATGCGGCCACGGCTTCCGGCGGTACGCGCCCACAACCGAGGACCAGCAGCGCAACCGCAGCGATGTGCCGGCAATAGTCCGCCCCGCAACTGCAACACCGGCTGCAGG
>CALKAR010000139.1 GCA_937988745.1 uncultured Peptococcaceae bacterium | reverse complement strand
TACAGCACTTTGCCGGTGGAAGATTTTAAACGACTCTTTGATACCTTCAGGCAATCATTCGAACCAGTAAAGGCGACATTCATTACCCTGGGGGCTTTTCCAACAACGGGGACATGTTTTCTGGCACCTATAGTAACCGAACAGCTAATCGGATTGCATAGGCACTACCATGAGACGTTCGCCAAGTTTCAAGAGTCTGCTCATTTCTACTACCTGCCAGGGAACTGGAATCCCCACTGCACCTTGGCCATTGGACTTGATAACAATAGGCTCATCGATGTGTTAGCACATTGCTTGAAAGAGTTCAGTGGCTTGAGTGGGATGATAAACGAAATCGGGTTAGTCGCACTGGATTACGAAAACAACCGGTGTGTTTCCAGCAGAAGAGTACTATGATCGTCGACATGTAACAAGAAAAGCGCCAGCTTATCAACATGCTGGCGCTTCGTTTCTCTCTCTAAGTACGATGACCTAATCAAGTTCACCTAGAATAATCACCGAGTTATGCTCTGTAATAGCCAATCGATCACCCTGCGGTGACCAGGCGACGGTCTGCAGGCCAACTTCCCTGCCGGGGTACATGAAGAGAACGTCGCCGGTATCAGCATCCCAAATGCGTACAGTGCCATTATGGCTGCCTCCTGCTAGATAACGCCCACACGGTGACCACTCCACAACTGTAACTACATATTCATCGGCAGGTAAGCTCCTTATGATCTCATTAGTCGCTAGATCCCAGATGAAGACCTTCCGATCATAACCAGAGCTCGCTACGTACCTACCGTCAGGAGAGTAAGCAACAGCTTGAACCCAGTTGGTATGCCCCTCAAGCTTTTTGATTTCCTCACCTGTCACGCTGTAAATATGAACCGCCTGGTCATAACCTCCAAAGGCGATCTGATCACCGTGTGGAGACCAAGCAGCTGTAGTGATCCATCCCTGGGGATTTGATATTCCCACTAATTGGGTTCCACCTGGCACATCCCATATTGCGACGGTTCTATCCCAGCTGGCACTAGCAAGCCGTTTGCCGTTTGGCGCCCAGCTTAACGCAAGAACGATGTCTTCGTGGCTCACAGACTCCAGCCCTACAGCAAATTCAAAGCCTCTTGCGTGAACAAATGGCTTTTTGATGCGTTCAGTAAACGAACCTAGGTACTCTCCTTCGTTCATATTCCAGAGACGAATCAAGAAATCATGTGCACCGCTAGCTACGTACGTGCCATCAGGCGACCAAGCGAGAACTTCTATTTGCCCACTGTGACCAGGCAGTAATTGAGTCCATTCTTTCCTCGCTTCTAGATCCCAGATTCGAATAAGCCTATCTTCGCCTCCAGAAGCCAAATAATTCCCCTGCGGTGCCCAGGCCAGGGCTTTAACAGCACCGGTATGGCCTGCAATGCGCAACATATTGTCTCCAGATAGCGCCGACCAAACGTCGATAATACCCCTGGCACCTGCACTAACCAACAGATAGGATTCTCTTCCCCAGCTTAAGGCGAAGAAGTAATTTTCTGTCCTGATTCGCTGCACCAACTCGTTCGTTTCCATGTTCCAAACCTTGATCGTTCTGTCGGTACCCGCAGCTAGATAACGGCCATCAAAAGACCACTTTACGGCGGTTACTTCACCCTGAAACCGTTCAAGGACAATATCTTTGCCGGTTTCGAAGTTCAGGACCTTTACCTCACCGCTTTTGAGACCTATGGCAGCTAGTGAACCATTCGGCGCTGTGGATAGAGTCATGATCGGCGCCTTCATCTCAAACTCTACACTGAGCTGCCCTTGGTCAACCTGCCAGACCTTTAAACTTAAGTCATCACCGCCGCTGAGTACGAATCTGGTGTCTGAAGACCACGCGAGCACCCTCACCCACCTCTCGTGAGGCAGTGATAACAGCTCATTTCCTGTCGCAAAATCCCAAATTCGAACGTGGCGATCCCAGCCAGAACTAGCCAGTTTTGTTCCGTCTGGTGACCACACTAAGTCTGTCAGTACATCCGTGTGACCTGATAGTGACTTGACTTCTTGGCCTGTCTGCCAATCCCAGATCTTAATCTCGCCATCTACGGCGCCGCTAGCTAGGTAACGCCCATCCGGCGAGAGGACAATAACCTTAACGGCACTTCTGTGGCCAGTCATTGCTCTTACCTGTTGTCCATCACTTGTTCTCCAAATCCTGACGGTTCTATCGTTACCGCCGCTGGCTATGTATTGATCATCTACCGTAAAAGCAAGTGTTTCAACTCTATCTCGATGAGAAGCAAACAAGAACTGTGTTCCCCATTTGGAAAAATCAGGTTCAGGCCATGGATGGGCCACATATTCCACCGTGTGCTCTTCTCCCACAACCCACTTTTCTGGGACGAACCGATAACCAGTTTTCCGGGGAATAATGACGGTTTCACTAAAGGCGGCAGTCTCAAAGTACCCTTCCGCATTTGTCTCAACATATGAAGTCGGTCCATCCAGAATTAAGAGGCTTACACCGGTCAAACCCGTTGCCTCCTCCGACAAGACAACCCTCCCTGAGACACTACCTGCCACAGGGCCTACATCACGCTGAACGCAGCCACTCAAGGACAGGAAAAGCAAAATCAACCCGCACATCAAGGAAAGGCACTTAGACATTCTTGTCATGTCTTCCATATCCCCTTCGTCTTTTTCTCCTCGCAAACTACTACTTCGGAAACATACAGAATCCTCTTATGCCAAACTTGTGCACCATATAAAATAACCCTAGCAAAAGCTAGGGTTTAGCTGCGCAGAGACTTATTTTCAGCAACCAAGCAGAGGGAGAATATGATCTCGACACCGACCATGGCCATAGCCAACTCATGAGGCTGAGAAGTGATGCCGAGCAGCAGTGCGAGAAACGGTATGACGATAGCAAACACCATGTAGGATTTCGACTTATAAAGCCAGCTGTAGGGCAACAAGTGCGCCCCGAATATCATGGCGATGACCATGAGCATTTTTTCAGGTATTGTGGGATATATCCACATTGCAATTAGCAAGTAGAGTATTTGACCTGCTGATAGGAGCACACCTAGATTGGTTAGAGGATTATCCTTGTTTTGGAAGTCAACGTCAATCAACTTAGATATTACAAATGCCAAGGGCATCAGGTGTGCAGTAGCAAAGAATGTGAAGAGATTCTTGGTTAAAATTGGTAATGAAGTCAAATGGATCATCACCACCAATAGCCAAATGAAAACCGATGCTAGAATGAAGTGTAGTCCTGCGAAATCGGAAGGGGATGATTAATATGGCAAAGGTTGGTATTGTTGTTGGAAGCTTACGCAAAGAGTCTTTTTCTAGAAAAATAGCTCACAATGTGACCAACATGTTTCCAGCTAGCTGTACAACTGAGATGATCGAGGTCGACAACCTACCCTTGTACAGGGAGGAATACGATGACAATCCTCCTGCCGAGTACACGGCGTTTCGATCCAAGATTAAATCCTGTGACGCTATTTTGTTCGTAACTCCCGAGTATAACCGTTCTATACCGGGTGTCTTGAAAAACGCCATTGATATTGCATCTAGACCTTACGGACAAAGCGTCTGGGCAGGTAAACCGGCAGCAATCATCAGTCAATCCATTGGTGGCTTAGGTGGCTTTGGATCCAACCACCATCTACGTCAAGTACTGACATTTTTGGATATGCCGACTCTGCAGCAGCCAGAAGTATATCTGTCCAACTCGCCAAGTTTCCTTGATGAGAAAGGTCAGATAACCAACCAAGATACGATTCGGTACCTTCAATCTTTTGTCGATGCCTTCGTCGCACATATTAAGAAATATCAGGCAGAAACAGTGCCCGTATAATTGTTTATACAAAGGACCCCACTCTCCCTAGTGGTCAACCAGGGTTAGTGGGGTCACTGCACATACCATAGGTAAGCCCCTACCGAATACCGTAGGCCTCATTAACCTCCTGCACAAAAATGATGCCGTTGCCAGGCTTGTCGATCTCTAAGCTATCTCGGACAGCTACAACTATATCCCGAGTAGCACTCTGCTCAGAAATGATCAGGACAATCTCTTTCTCAGGCTCTATTTCCATATTCAAAAGCTTAGCGTGCTCGTGTATGCCAGAACCACGGGCATGGAGAATGGTTCCGCCCCTGGCACCAGCTTCCCTGGCAGCATCCATCGCCTCTTCGGCTCTTCCCCGATCTACTATTACAAAAATCGCGTTATACATGCTGTTCACTGCACCTCCGCTTTGGGTGTCATCCTCGTATTCATAATTGCCGCTGCCCAAGAAGGACAAAACGCTTGTGGTAAAGGCAATTCCGTGTCCAGGCTTGCTTAAGTGAAACACCCTATCCAACTCACCCAAAACAGTTGAAGTGAGAGTTCGGGTTGCTACCATCAGTACGATTTCCTTCCTAGCCTCATTTAGCTCTAATAATCTCAGCAGCCGGCTTTCCACAGTTCCTATACCTAAAAGGATGGTCCCCCCCGCTACACCATTCTCCCTGGCTACACTCAGTACTCTGCTGCCCATACCAAAGTTCACTATGACATAGATCAACTCAAATTGGTCGTGAGACGAACTAGCTGGCATTGTCTTCAACTCCTTCTTTCTTAGAGCGAGCCTGAAACAGCAGACCAAGTATTTGCAAAGTGATTATGGGAGCCATCGCGACTAGTGAAATCATGCCAAATCCATCTGAAAGCACATTCGCACCCTCAAAAGCACTGGCTGCCCCCTGAGTAAACGCCAAGATAAATGTGGCTGTCATAGGACCCGTAGCCACTCCGCCCGCGTCAAAGGCGATGCCCACGAACAGCTTGGGTACAAAAAACATCATGCTCAGCGCCACGATGTAGCCTGGCAAAAGATAATGCCACAACTGGATTCCCGGAACCAAAATCCTAATCAGCGAAAGCGATACTGCAAAGCCCACTCCCACAGAGAGCGCTGAAGATACGGCTTTGCGCTTAACGTATCCTGCTGTTACTTCCTCGATCTGATCTCTCAGAACAAAGACAGCTGGCTCTGCCACGATCGTAAAAAATCCAAGGGCAAAACCTGTTCCGATCAGCCACAGCTTATTATCCAGCTGGGCTAAGCGATACCCGATTTGACTCCCAACCTCCATAAAGCCGCCATTAACTCCAACAAGGAAAAGAAAGAGACCTACAAAAGCGTAGACAAAACCCTTAAACATGCGATTGAATGGTCTGCGGGTAAG
This sequence comes from uncultured Peptococcaceae bacterium, assembly GCA_937988745.1. GTDB lineage: Bacteria > Bacillota > Limnochordia > Darwinibacteriales > Darwinibacteriaceae > JAAYMS01. Next base: position 23,791 of record CALKAR010000139.1, on the reverse strand, counting down.
CTTAAATAGAAACCTCTGCAGGAGCACGAACCCTACCAGCAGTGGGAGAATACTGATAAAACTCTCCCAAAGGGCTCCTGGTACTAACATCAAGAACGGACGCAGAATGGACTGGCTTTCGATATGCACAGATTCGAGACTGGCATCCGCAAACGTGCGAGTGCCGGAAAATAAGCTTAGGACCAGGACCGATAGTATAGCTCCAACTGATGCAATGGCCACTAAACCAAAGCTGTCTTCCTCCGAAGCTTTACTGTCTTTACGAAGTCCCGCCACACCGACTGATAGAGCAAGAATAAAGGGAACTGCAAGGATACCGGTGGTCGCCCCCGAGGCGTCAAAAGCAATGGCAAGAAACTCTGGTGAAGCAAAAATCGATAGGACAGCAACTATGATGTAACATCCAAACAGCCATTTATACAGCGGTATGTTCCTAAAGATTCTTACAAAGCCTAGTGATACCAGAAGGGCCAATCCTATAGAAACAACAATCAGCAGCTCAGTACTGCTAATGCCGCCGAGTGTCACAAAATCCACCTGGGTAGCCAAAACCAGAAGCCCCGGCTCTGCCAGCGAGATAAAAAAAGCTAGGACGAAGCCCACACTAAGAACAATCCAAAGCTTATTTGTCTTGACCAAGGAACTCCCAGTCAGAGTACCTAAGGGCGTAATGCCTATATCTACTCCAACCAAGAACAGCGATAAGCCAATAATCACTAAAACAGAACCTACGAGAAAACGAAAAATAGCCGCCGTGTCAAGAGGCACAAGTGTAAACTTAAGAATAAGGACAACTATTGCAATAGGAATAACCGCCGCTACATTCTCTTTCATCCGTTCCAATAGAATGTTCAAACAATCACCACACCCCTCAAAATCTCGAATTCAAGAAAAAAATCGAGCGGCCGATCCTGTGCCGCTCGAACAACACGAACCCGCTGGTTATGGCTGTCTCTATTATGTTGACAGGCTGCGCGGGCGTAATCACCCAACATTCAAATGGTAATATTTATGTTTTCCATATTAAAATTTGATTTCCTCTTTCGATTATGCAGTTTTCTCTTAAGCAAACACCGCTGACGCATGCTGCAGCACACGTCAGCGGTGATTTTCCTAGAACAGGTTACTGAACAACGCGAAGAGATTGTACTTCGAGAAGATCGCAACAGCAATTAGAGAAATGGTGGACATGATCTTGATCAAAATGTCGAGCGATGGACCAACGGTATCCTTGAGGGGGTCGCCCACAGTGTCACCGACAACAGCTGCAGCATGTGTCTCGCCGCCCTTTTCGTGTCCGTCTAAGCCACCAGATTCGATGAATTTTTTACCGTTGTCCCATGCGCCACCAGCATTTCCTGTGTACAATGCCAGCATAATCGCCGACATAATGGCACCAATTAAGATGCCACCGACGAAATGGGCTCCAAACAAGAATCCACCTACGAGTGGGAAAGCAAGTGCGATATAAGACGGCAGTTTCATTTCCTGCAGAGCGCCTTCTGAAGCAATGGAAATGCATGAGCTTACATCAGGTTTTTCAGTACCATCAAGAATTCCTGGCTTCTCTCTGAACTGACGGCGAACCTCATCTACCATCTTACGTGCCGCCTTTGTTACCGACTCAATTAGCATACCCGAGAACAGATACGGAAGAGCAGTACCTACCATGGCACCTACTAATGTCATCGGATTGATGATGTCCAGAATCGGATCTATTTCTGGCGGCGAATAAGAGTAGATGTAGGCAACCATGAGAGATGTAGCGGCCAAAGCTGCAGAGCCAATGGCAAAGCCCTTACCGATGGCTGCCGTTGTGTTTCCAACCGAGTCGAGTTTGTCAGTAATTTCCCGAACCTCATCATCAAGATTGCTCATTTCAGCAATACCGCCTGCATTGTCGGAGATGGGTCCATAAGTATCAACGGTAACTGTAGTAGACACGAACGACAGCATACCCACAGCGGCCATGGCGATACCATATATACCAGCTGCGCCATAGGCGGCAATTACGGTCGCACCCAACACGAGTACAGGTGCCATTGTTGAACGCATACCCACAGACATACCTTGAGTAATGGTCAGAGCTGCACCTTCTGTACTTGCGGAAGCAATGCTCTGAGTGGGTTTATAATCGTAGCTGGTGTAGTACTCAGCAATAAAACCGATCACAACGCCGGCTATAATACCCAGAATCGAAGCGATCCAGGGAGACATTACGCCCAGCCTGAAATCAAGGGCTGTCAAGTCTTCACCACGGAACATGAACCAGGAAGTAAGACCGGCCAACATTATAGTAAGACCGGCAGAAACCATGGTAGACATGTTCAGTTCGCGGTGAGGATCCTCAGAGAGCTCCTTAAGGATAATATAAGCAATACCCACAATACAGGCAAGAACACCCATACCCGCCAGAACGATCGGATACATAAACATCTTCCGGAGCAGCGAGTAGGTCATTCCACCGTTCTTCGCCTCGCTGGAAAGAAACAGGTGGAAAGCCAAAATAACACCAGACGAAATAGCTCCCACGAAGCTCTCCAAGAGGTCAGAACCAAGACCTGCGACATCTCCTACGTTGTCTCCTACGTTGTCGGCGATTGTCGCAGGGTTCCGAGGGTCATCCTCAGGAATACCGGCTTCGACTTTGCCGACTAAGTCAGCACCCATATCAGCTGCTTTGGTGTAGATGCCGCCGCCCACACGGAAGAACATGGCGACAATTGAGCACCCAAGAGCATAGCCCGAAATGGTCATAGTAAATGGCGAGAATTCGATTCCCAGCCAGTTTCTCACTAGGTACACGTTTTCAATGGAAAGCTGCCCAAGTAAGAGACCAAAAACCACATAGACAATTACCAAACCCAGCAAAGCAAAACCGCCCACACAAAGCCCCATTACAGATCCGCCCTGAAACGCTACCTTTAAGGTTTGCCCCAGCTTTTTTGTTGTCCTAGCTGTGTTCGATACACGTACGTTGGCATAAGTGGCAATTCGCATACCGACTACTGCGGCGAGCGAGCTCATAACAGCGCCAATCAAGAATGCCGCACCCACGTACCAGCCAACTACCACACCCATTAGAATAGCAACGAGTAAAGCGATAGTAGCAATGATGCGGAACTCATAGTTCAGGAAAGTGACAGCGCCTAAACGAATCATGCCTGCAATTTCCCTCATCTGCTGAGTTCCCTCATCGAGCTTCCTGACTGAAAAGAAGTTGAAGCCCGCGTACGCTAGTGCTAGTACACTCGCGAAAAAGACCAATAAAAGCCAATTCACTTTTAGATCACGTCCTTCCTAAATGCTTCAGACTCTGGAGCTACCTGGGCTAGGTGCAAATCATGTATGGGCATCCAGAATATATTCTAACACCAAATACAATAAAACGAAATACCAAATCAACTAAACGACAACGTTTTTGCCCAGCTAGACGGATTTGCAGGTTGTTTATTTGCAAAATAATACTATGTCATAAAATCCTTAACATATTTACTGCCATATTATGGATTTAGATATCAAAAAGAGAAGATACCGCTTCATGGGAAACAGCATCCTCTCGATTAACGCTGCAAACCGCTTTCTTGACCTTACTTGCTCTATTCTGGTACAAATTAACCCCAGCTCAACTGGGGTTATCTTGTTGACTGTTCCATTCGGCATACATAATCCGATTGCGGCCGGCTTCTTTCGCTTTGTAAAGCAGCTTATCTGCCATATCAATTATGTCGGTTGTAGAGATTTCAGGTGAATACCTCACTGTGATCACACCAAAACTGGCTGTGACATATTCGGAGATTGGCGATTCTTTGTGTTCAACCTTCAGGTCTCCGATCCGCTGCTGAATGTTCTTGGCGACAGTGACTGCACCCTGAAGATTGGTATCCGGAAGCAAGCAGGCAAACTCTTCTCCTCCGTAGCGTGCTGCCAGGTCAACTGATCTACTTACGCTTTCCTCCAGCATGGCACCAAATTTCCGCAGACATTCGTCTCCCATAACATGACCGTAGTAGTCGTTGTATGCCTTAAAATAATCAATGTCCAAGAGTATAACAGAAAGCTGCGAACCAGTGCGGCGAATCCTAGCGTATTCTCTTTCTAGTTCCTCATCAAATCTCCTGCGGTTGGCAATTCCCGTCAAACCATCTCGGTTGCTCAAGTCAATCAGCTGCCGGTTATACTCCTGAAGCGCCAGCTCCATTTCTTTTCTATCATTAATATCGGTCAGCATCGCAAAGGACCCTCTAAACTTACCCTCTTCGTCGAGAATTGCCTTGGCCGATATTAGGAACCAGCGCTCCACCCCACCTTTTCCTAGAATACTGGATTCATAAACACTGTCTTGTCCACTTCGTCTGAGCGACTTCTGGTAGTTATAAAGCTCAACGTGAGCCTCAGGTATAAATAGATCGAAAGGCTTTCCGACTAGTTCGTCGACAGTGTAGCCTAAGATCGAAGCCGTTTTCTCGTTAGCAAAGGTAATTACATAATCCTTATCGAAGGCAAGAATACCTTCAATGGCCGTTTCCACAATTAACTGGAACTGGCTCTTTGTCTGTTCTAAGGTCATCTTCATCTCGGTTACTCGCAGATCACTGCGCTGCTTAGCCAGCATAAGCATGATGTAACTGCTGATCAAAAATATGCAGAAGCTAGCAAGAGGGATCAGCTGAGACAAAAAGCTACCACCGCCCACGGCAGCGGCTAGAAAGGCTGTGCCCGCTGCTGCATAACTCACGCCCAAAATCAATTCAAGTATAGACGCACTATCTCTCAGGTGTAGGAGAAATATACTGGGCAGAAAGAAAAAGATGCTCTGCAGGAAAAACACAACTTTCCTGCCATCAGGCGCAGCCAGAAACAGTGCTGCCGAACAGACGCCTGTTATTACAAGGCCTGTCAGCGGCGGGATCCAGCGCTCCACTATCTTCCCAGAAAGGACCCGAACAGCCCAGGCTTCATAGGCACAGCCAACGACCAAAGCGATACTTCCTAATAAATTCAAACTCGACAAGGAACCTACACCGCTGTACAGCATGAAAGAACCAGCAGCCTGAGAAAACTTCGCTATAATCCAGTAGGGGACTTCCTGTGGTTGACTGTTGCTATACTTAAGCGTTACGAGCAGCAGCCCAAAGATAAAGGAACCAACGGCCAGCATAAGCATTACTGTGGCTCGCTCCATATGACCCTCTCACCTATAATCGCTTAATCTACTCAACCTTAAATCTCTCAATTAGAGACTGCAGTTCTTGAGCCATTTCACTTAATGTCTGGGTCGAAGACGAAATTTCTTCAATTGTAGCTGACTGTTCTTCTGTTGCAGCCGCCATTTCCTGTGCTCCCAGGTCAATTACCTTAGCCGATTCCCCAATTGACTGGATTCCAGCCACAATTTCGTTAATCGCACCAATGATAGTAGAAAAAAGGGCCCCGCTATCTCCTACAACCCGAGCGGTCTCGTCGACACCGACTGCACTCCTATTCATCCCCTCCACAGCTAACTGTGTTTTGTGCTGCACTTGGTGAATCAGATCGCGGATGTTTTCTGCAGCGCGGCTGCTCTGCTCGGAGAGTTTACGTACCTCCTCCGCTACCACAGCAAACCCACGGCCGTGTTCCCCAGCCCTAGCTGCCTCAATAGCTGCATTTAGGGATAACAAGTTTGTTTGGTCGGCTATAGCCGATATAACCTGAACGATTTTATCAATTTCAGAAGAGCTGGCTTCTAAATCGGATACAACTTCTGCTAACTGCTGGATACTGCTCCGCAGTTCATCAATTTGCTGCGCCGTTCTCTCTAGCGATTCTTCTCCTTCGGATGCTAGCGAGCTTATGTGGTTGGCCGATGCAGACACTTCTCCAACACTGCTGTTCATGAACGAGACTGTCTGAGAAAATGTATTGGCGCTAGCTGCAATCTCCTCAATGGAAGCACCGGTTTCTTCAGTCGATGCAGCCAGCTGGTTAGAAGTATCCAGCACTTTATAGGCTGAGTCCTTCACGTTTTCAATGATACTCTTAAGGTTATCAATCATCTGGCCAAAGGACGAAGCTAGTGACCCAATTTCATCCCTGCGCCTAACGGTTATTTCCTCGGTCAAGTCACCTTGACGGACCTTCTCAGCACTTCTTGTCAGCTCAACAATTGGCTTTGCCAGCGAAACAGCTAACGCATAGGTCAGTGTAAGACCCACAACCAGTGCGCCTGCTACAATGTAGTTCAGGGTTCTCTGCATGCGGGAAACATCACTCAAAATGTCCTTTTCATAGGCCTCTACAGCAACTGCCCATCCATTTTGTGCAATTGGAGCATAAGCTACCAATCTGCTGTTACCATCCAGGTTGTAAGTCCCTATACCAGAACTGCCTGCAAGCATGTTATCCACAATCGGCTGTAAAGATGGGACTTGCGAGAACAGGTCTGAGCTGCCTAAGTATTCTTCATTTGGGTGCCCAACTAGTAGCCGAGAGTCACTGACCAGCCAACCGTGACCATAGCCTGCTAAATTCATGCTTTCAGCCACTCTCTGCATGTAATCCAAGGTCACTGAGAAAGCCACCACACCTACCGGATTGCGACCGCTTTCGTCAAAAATGGGCCTGGCCAGCATAATAGTCGAGACATTGGTTCCCTGTGTAACAAGGGGCTCGGCGTAGAAAACCTCCCCAGTAGCCAGCGCCTGAATGAAATAATCCCTAGCAGCGATATTAATCGTTAGACCCTCGACCGTCGTTGCGGTACCGGTTGTATCGGCCAAGAGAATTCCGCCATACTCGGGCCTTTCTTGTATCAGTTCATTCATTATAGCGCGTGCTTTGTCTAATTCGAAACTGCGGACTTCCGGAATAATCGAGAAAAGATACATCTCATCTTCAATCGCCTTAAACCACTGCGATACAGCTTGAGCATTAGTCTCAGCAGTAAGCTGTGCTTCCCGGAAAATGCCGTTTTCGACCATGTTTTTTGCGTTGTAGTAATAAAAAATGCTGATCCCAAGAACCAAGAGAGTAATCAACAAACCAATCATCAAGATCAGCCTGGCTCGAATACCGAACCTCACCCGCCCCTGTGCCATCGTAAATCCTCCCGCAGGGTAAATTGTCCTAAGTTTCACTAAAAATTACCTTACTATCATAGTTGTATTGCACATATACCGCTATACAATTGAGAATACCTGCCAGGAGGGGATAATTTGACTTCATTATTTCGTAATTTTTACAAGAGTGCTTCCTCTCTTCCGGCAACATCCAAACAGCAGCCGCCTTCCCATCGCGACTTTCCCTTCTAAATTACGTTACGCGAAAAGGTTATTTAAGAAATGGCACAAAACCCCACCCATGACCGAGCGTGAACGATACGCAGCGTACCCGAAGCTTAAGCTGACCAAGAAAATAGAGAGAGCACCACCGATCGGTCTTGTGAGATTGTCCCACAGCACTCCCATGAAATACCATCCAGGAATGTGAAGAAGTACAAACAACACGGAAGTTATTGTGTTTACCAGCCAAAAGGGATATCTACCCTGAAGGTTTCCCTGAATAGCCCCTCGCATGAGGAATTCCTCGAATACTGGTGCAATCACTAAGACGTTGAGGAGCGGAAAACTGAACTCTGTCGGTAGAATCAGTTGACCCTGGAGATATTTGGGGATGATCCCGGTTATCCCAATCAGGATTCCTATGCCGCCACCCCATCCCAGCCAGGCTTCCCAATTCTTAAAATTGATGACCTCCATAATGCTGCGGTTAGATGATGTGATCAGCCAGAGAGCTGGTATTATCCAAATAACGAACTTGGCTGCTGTCCAGTAGAGAAAGCTCCCTAAGCCATCTTGCAGCCAAGCAAATGTTTGCTCAACTGAGAGCTTAAGCAGCCATGCACCGATCCACGCCAGTATCAGAGCAGCAAAGACAATATACGTAATTCTTGCCAAACCCACGTTTCTCTGAATCTTAATCGCCTCCAGTCTGTAAAGCATCATAAACAATGTTCCTAATCAAATGCGCTAGCCTTAATAAGATCAGAAAAATCCAACTCCGCTTAGCGCCAGTCGGATTTCATCCAGGCGTGTCACGGCGGTCACCTCACTATAAACTTGCCCGATCGGTAGCATCAATGGATGCTGAGTAACAAAAAGATCCCGACATGGTCCATCGGCGAAGACCGATTCCCCTAAGGCGGGATCCAAGGGTATACATCCAGCTGTTAGCTCAGAATTTCTTCACTTACTTCTGTTGTCTGACATAGTCACCAATCTGCTTGTCCATCCGAGAAATATGCTGTGTCAGCCAATCGATTACCATCTTGTTAGCATCGATAATTACAGTCAAACTTCCACCCGAGGCATCATAATCTTCACGAAGCTTCTTCAAGCGTTCGATGAAAGAAGTGTGAGCCCGCTTCTGCTCATCGTAACCTGGGTAGTTGATGCTGAGCATGTACCTCTCTTCATCAGCAAAATGCTTCTTCGTATAGCTGTCCAGAAATTCCAGCAGTTCTCCTACATATTCTTTTGCTCGTCCTTGTTTACCAGCTTCGAAAAGACTTTCGGCCCGGTCAAACCACTCTTTGTGCTGCTCATCAATCAATTCAATACCCACGGATAAAGACGGATGCCAAGGCATAGATTACCCTCCTAGTGGAAAAAATTGAAAATCCATTAAGACAATGCTATCACAACTGATAAGAATGCTCAACTAGTCAAAATTCTTGTTGCTCCGCACGATTTGCGACAAGTTCAAGACGAGGTGACATTATCAGTACCTCCATTCTGCAGCTCCTTGAGCTGTTCTTTTACTTCCTGGGATAAACTCTTGTCAAGTGATGTCCGGGTTATGCCCTGGCGTTTCTTAAGCGAAGATTTGGTCTGTTCCAAGGTACTCAGCACAACTTCGCGAAGCTCCCGTGCTGACAAGAGTGCTGTGCCCGCTCCTCTTGTAATCACCTGCTGGAGCGCATCCGAAGTAGCAACGGTGATGTTGTAATCCTTCTTATGTTCAAAAGCAAACTTCTCAATATATTGGTCTGCCGTCTGTGCCTCTTTTGTGTATACCACATAGATATTGTGATGCTCACTGATTTCCTCAACAGGGCGCCCTTCTACCCGATAAGCATCAAAAACCACTATAATTTTATAATTGCTCATTCCCCTGAAACTGCTTAGGGCATCAAGGAGCCGTGTTCTTGCCATATCCATATTATCTTCAGCTAATTCCTGCAGCTCCGGCCAAGCATGAATCACATTATATCCATCAACCAATAGATAGTTTTCCTTTGGTTCTGGCTTGGTCTCAAAGTCGCGTGACTTCTTCTCCCGTTCCGCCTTCTTTTGCTTCCAGCTTGTCTTTGCGCCATAGTTTGCAGTGGTTTGCAAATACCGGTAATCATCGTCATCGTCATCATACCGCCAGCGGCTGATCCGCGGAGCAGCAGGACTGTAAAACTCCTCATCCAGCGCCGGTTTTTCTTGGAGCACCGCTTCCACATGCATATACTGCTTCACCTGATCCCAAGGTACATGAAAGCCTGCTCCATGCGAACAGAAAATAGAACCTGTGGGGTTTTCTAAATCTCGTTCCGAATCGTAGCCGATACTGGCCACAACTTCGTCTGTATTGTGACAGGGTCTGTATCCAGCAAAACTTAAGAATAAACGGCCTTCACCACGCGTATAGGCTGTTACCTCACGATGATAATTCCGCATATTAATAACAGGCGCACTGCCCTCTAGAACTGTATAACCTTCCCGTGCTTCTTTGATTTCCCAGGTACCTTGCATCTTTTCAATATCGGTCATCGCACGGCCCACCATCTTCTCAGGCACTTCCAACCGGAAAGTATAATAAGGTTCTAAGAGAATGGAATCGGCCTCTTTCAGGCCTTGGCGAACAGCTCGATAGGTAGCCTCTCGAAAATCGCCGCCTTCCGTATGCTGATTGTGAGCTCTACCTGCCACCAAGGTGATTTTCATGTCAGTAATAGGCGAACCAGTCAAGACGCCTTTATGCGTTTTTTCCTTTAGATGAGTCAAAATCAGACGCTGCCAGTTCTTAGCAAGATGATCTTCGCTGCAGTCTACCGCAAACTGTAAACCGCTGCCCCGCTCCCCAGGTTCCAATAAAAGATGAACTTCAGCGTAGTGCCCAAGGGGTTCAAAGTGGCCTACGCCTTCCACCGTATTAGCGATGGTCTCTTTGTATAAAATGCGCCCCTCATCAAAGGAAATTTCCACCCCGAAGCGCTCTGCAATCAGGCTCTGCAGTATTTCAATTTGAACATCACCCATAATCTGAGCCTGAATCTCCTGCAGCTGCTCATCCCAAACAATGCGCAGCTCCGGTTCCTCTTCTTCGATTTCCCGCAGTTTAGGCAGCATGACAGCAGGGTCACAGCCTTCCGGCAGCAAAATGCGGTAAGATAAGACAGGTTCTAAGATCGGGGACCAGCTGCTCCGTTCAAACCCCAAACCATTTCCAGGACGGGTTTGGGTCAGTCCCGTTACAGCACAGACGGAGCCTGCTTCTACTTCTAAAACAGCCTCGTACTTCTCTCCCGAGTAGATCCGGATCTGGGTAACCTTTTCCTCCCAGGTTTCGCCTGCTAATGAATCTCTTACCCGGAGCTTGCCACCAGTCACCTTCATGTGAGTAAGCCGATTGCCCTGCTCATCTCGGGAGATCTTGAAGATCTTCGCCCCAAATTCAGCGGGATACTTTGGAACCAGAGTGTGTTCCGCTATACCCTGCATAAACTCCTCAACACCCTCAAGCTTTAGGGCAGAACCAAAGAAACAGGGGAAAACTTTCCGCTTCCGAATGGCCTGCCTAATTTGAGAGGCGGCAATACTGCCCGTCTCTAAGTAAGTGTCCATAAGCTCATCATCACTAAGGGCTATATGTTCGAAAAAGGACTCGTCTTGATCCCCGGTGAAATCCAGGCAGCGATCGGACAACCGCTCCTGTAGTTCATCTATGAGTGCCGCTTTATTCGCTCCTGGAAGATCCATCTTGTTGACGAAGATGAAGACAGGTACTTCATAGATCTCCAGAAGCCGCCAAAGAGTAGCGGTATGGCCCTGCACACCGTCTGACCCGCTGATCACCAAGATCGCATAATCGAGCACTTGGAGAGTTCGCTCCATTTCGGCTGAGAAGTCTGTATGACCAGGAGTGTCCAGCAGGGTTATCGTTTTATCGCCGATATCAAGAACAGCCTGCTTAGAAAAGATCGTGATGCCCCGCTCCTTCTCCAGCTCATGGGTATCTAAATATGCATCTCTTTTGTCTACTCTGCCCAGCTTCTGCGTCTTACCAGCTAAGTAAAGCATCCCTTCAGATAGGGTGGTTTTTCCCGCATCCACGTGGGCCAAGATGCCAATTACAAGTTTATTACTAATCATATCTAACCCTCATTATCTGATGCGACTTAAGGTTCTGCCGAAAGCTGGCTCTCACCAGCCGGTTTCTATACTTATACGAACTTTACTCCACATTCACGGGCGACGTCCCGGATGTAAGCTGTGGCCTTCTCATAATCGTCCTCAGTATCTAGATGCTCAATAATCAAGGGAACCTTGGTTCCAAGTTTGGCCAGCTCGGTAAGAAATGTAGTATAATCCAGCTCACCAAGCCCGGGGCGTACTTCCTGAAGGTGCACAGTAAGTTTGCTGTCCAGCACAATATCTTTGGCATGACAGCTTTTGATATACGGACCTAGTTTGCGAATGAACTCTCGGAGAAACTCACCATTATGATAAAACATATAAGGACTGGTAATCATGTTGACTGGATCAAAGTGCACTGCAAACTGCGGCCGGTTCACAGCTCTAATAAGCTCCAAATACGTTTCGGTGGAATAAGGATACATCCACGGCATTGGTTCCAACGTGTAAAAAGTACGTTTAGGTTTGACGGCGTCGATAATTTTGCGCACCGATTCAACAGTGGCATCAAAGGCCTCCTGCGTGAAGTTCTTCGCATCGGGACCATCCCATGTGTCACTGAAGGAGCCGGCAATATTTACACAGCACAAGGCCCCTACTTCATCTGCCAAGGCAAGCTTATCTATACAGTGCTGCAGAGCTTTCCTGCGCTCCTCAGGATCAAGGCTCAAAGGATTGCTCCACGCGCCAATCTCAGCAATGCAGATATTGTGCTCCTCCGCTAGCCTGATAAATTCGCCTACTTCAGGATCGCCCAAGTTAACACTTCCTGGAAACACAGCTGCACTGTAGTTATATTTCTTCAACATCTCCAGCCAGCTCTCAGGCGAGCGGCCTTGATCAACAATTGCCCCTCCTAATCGTATCACTGCCAACGCTCCTCTCTGCAGAACGCGAACCTTTTAAATTAATGATTTATTCGCTTCTTTACGACCTATAACCTCCATAGAGCAATCTTAAACAGAAATCGCGTACTTTCTTGCAGGAACAAGGCCAGTACATGGCAAAGTTTCTTCAAAATTCGCAGAGAAAGGATTCTGATATGAAGATCCTCGTACTCAATAACGGAAGTTCGTCTATTAAGTATCAATTATACCAGATGGATGACCGTGTTGTGTTGGCTAAAGGTGTGGTAGAAAGGATCGGGTCTGAAAGTGCCGTCCTCAAGCACCAAGGGCCTGCTGGAGAAGCTGTCCAAGTTGATATAAATGCACTTGATCATAGACAGGGTCTCAAAGCTGTGATGGAATGGCTGACGAATCCCATCCATGGAGCTGTAAGTTCGATGGAAGAAATCACCGCAATAGGTCATCGTGTAGTTCATGGCGGTGAGAAATTCCAGGATTCTACGCTGATCACCCCTGAAGTCATTGCTGGTATCAAGGCTGTATCGCACCTCGCACCGCTCCATAACCCCCACAACCTAACAGGCATCATGATCTGTGCGGAACTCATGCCCGACAAGCCTCAGGCAGCCGTCTTTGACACTGTATTCCATCAAACTATGCCTCCCCGAGCCTACATGTATGCACTTCCCTACCGCTACTACAAAGATTATGGTATTCGAAAGTATGGCTTCCACGGCACTTCCCATAAGTATGTTGTTCAGCGAGCCGCTAATCTGATGGGTAAGCCTTTAGGAGAGCTGCGCATCATCAGCTGCCACTTAGGCAACGGAGCTAGTATTACAGCTGTAAAAGGCGGCCGTTCCATCGATACCACGATGGGTTTTACGCCTTTGGAAGGCTTAATGATGGGCACTCGCTGCGGCGATATGGACCCGGCCATAATCCCCTTCTTGATGGAACAGGAAAGCACAAGCCCCTCAGAGCTGAACCAGCTGATGAACCATGATAGTGGTGTTTTAGGAATCTCAGGTATCAGCAACGATCTGCGGGATATAGAAAAAGCGGCCCAAAAAGGAAACCGCAGAGCACAGCTGGCACTGGAAATGTATGTTTATCGCATTCAGAAGTATATCGGTGCTTATCTAGTCACGCTGGGCGGAGCCGATGCTATCGTGTTTACCGCTGGAGTAGGCGAAAACCAAAGCAACATCAGAAAGCAAATCTGCGCTGGTCTGGCCTGGCTGAATGTACAGATCGACGATGAACACAATAAGGTGAGAGGTGTCGAGCACCGCATCTCCACTGCTAATTCCTCAATCGATGTCTGGGTAATACCTACAAATGAAGAACTAATGATCGCCGAAGAAACGATGCACCTGGTTTCGAAATAATGATACAGCGCACCTTCCTAATCAAGGTGCGCTGTTTAGTTTGGCTCCAAAATCAAAATAGATCGCTTACCGACCTTAAATCTTTCCACCCTCTGATACCCTTGAAGTTCGGTCTTCTGTTTTTTGTCCGAGATTACGGCGACCACAGCTTTATCACTTAATATGCAGCGGAGATTGCGAAGAAGGACTCCAATCGGATCGGCCATCTCCTCCGACCACTGAACGGTACCTCCGTAGGGAACATCCGTAATGACAATGTCAATAGAATGTGGTTCCAGCACCGTATCTAGAGGCGTCCGTAAGGTATCGAGCCGCATGCACTCAAATGACAGATGAGTAATCTTATCTACTAGAGACTGAAGACGCAGTGCACTTATAAGGGCCTCTTTGTGCGACTCTTTATTGTAAAGCTGCACATCCCGCTGGATCTGCGCGATACGCTTCACCATTCCTGCATGGGTCAGCAGAGAAAGATTATCTTTGGCGAGTTCAACCATTGCCTCGTCAATGTCAGATGCATAGATCTTAGAAAATTCTTGGCCATGGAGGAGCCCAATAGTTGTCAGAAGATAAGCTCCTCCACAGCACGGATCGTAAAGAGTGAGGCGGCATTCGCCATGCCTTTCCCTAATACGTGCAAGGCACCGCTGGATGATCTCACTGCCCAATCGCACTGGGAAAGCAGTCGCTCCCGGACGATTGTACAGCACCCTCCCACTGGCAAAATCCTCGTAGTTTCTGGTTTCTGTTTCAAAACGATACTTCATCGATAAAATCTATCCTTACTCTTGCTCTTTCTGCTTCTCTTCCCAGATCTTAATCCGTTCTTCAAAGCTTACTTCCCGGTGAATCTGATGCAGCAGCCAATGGAACCCAAACGGATCAAAGAATGAAGCATTGCTGACTCCGTATTCAGGGAGTTCGGTTACAGGCTGTACTTCCCTACAGCCAGCAGCCATAGCCTTGGCAAAAGTTGCGTTAATATCTGGCACTAAGACATTGAACCATACTGACTGGATACCTTCTTCTCCTGGTGCCACCATCCCAAACTCAGGATTCGCATCTAAGAGATGAAAACGAACCCCGTAGATCGTAAAGACTGCCTCATTCTGTCCCACAGGGAAATTCGTAACCTCAACTCTCTCCACATCAAAGATCTTTTCATACAGCTCCAGGGCTGCCAAACTGTCCCTGACCACTAGATCAATCTCTACGCCTACCATGGTCGCCCTCCTGTGATCTCGTAATAGGTCTAGCTTGTTCAAACTGCCATTCCTTATTACATTCTCAGTTCTTCTAATACCAAAACATTCCTCCTTGACATACATAGAAGTTCTAGGTATGATCTTGGTAATATATGACAGCCTTATCGGATTGGAGGTTCCTATGAATGTCTCTAAGGACTTAATTGCTGCTTCAGCCACACCACTCATCCTAGCTCTGCTTAAACAACAGGACAGCTACGGGTATGAGATCATCAAGCACATCAGAGAGATATCGGACGATAAACTTGTCTGGACGGAAGGAATGCTTTACCCAGTACTGCACCGCTTAGACAAAAATGGCTTCGTTGAATCATACTGGAAAAAGTCTTCAACAGGGCGTAAACGTAAATACTACCGTCTGCAGAAAGCGGGCGCGGCTGAGCTGGAAAACCATAAGCAGCAGTGGGAATTGGTGTACTCGGTCCTATCTAAGGTCATTAATAGCGAAAGAAGGGCAAATCCTGATGTTTGACTTAGAAGTTAATATAAGATCATGGTGTGATTATCTGCGCAAACACGGTATGCTGGGAGAAGAAGATATTCTTGAGCTGGAAAGTCATCTGCGGGACCAAGTCGATGACCTCACAAGCAGCGGTCTAAGTAATGAAGAAGCTTTTATTATCAGTGTCAAACGCATGGGCAACCTCAACACTATATCGGAAGAGTATGCCAAGATCTACACGGAAAATATGTGGAAACATCTGCTCTTGGATCCCGCCCACCCCGCAGCATCCGTCGGAAGCAGGCGTGATATCCTGCTTGTAATCCTGTTCTCCCTGCTGGCAGGGACGGTAGCGCGCATTCCAACCTATTTTGGCATCGAGATCGGAAGCATCACCTATTTCAAGAACCTGAGTTTTTACATCCTGCCCTTTATCGCACTCTTTCTTGCTATCAAACACCGTGTTCCAAATCAGATTCGGTGGGTTCTGGCTGGCATCTTCGCAGTCTCTCTGGTAGTTGTCAACATATATCCATCGCATGAACCATGGCACACTGAAACCCTCACAGCGATTCATCTCCCGATTATGCTCTGGCTGGTTACTGGTGCGGCTTACATGGGTGAGAATTGGAGAACGAGTAAAGACCGAATGGATTTTCTGCGGTTTACAGGCGAGAGCGTGATTTACGGAAGCCTCTTGATGCTTGGCTTAATGGTTCTGATGCTGTTTACGATGATGATTTTCCAATCAATAAATATCGACATAGAACCATTTGTAGAAAACTATCTCCTAATTTACGGCGGCTGTGCTGCTGCCATGCTCACCATTTATCTGGTAGAAGCTAAGAAAAGCATTGTGGAGAACTTCGCTCCCGTTCTAGCCAAGGTGTTTAGCCCCTTGTTCCTAATCACGATGATGGTTTTTCTAGTGGCTATGGGCACCACTGGAACGAGCCCCTTCATGGAACGGGAGTTCCTGATAGGATTTGACCTGATGCTGGTCTTGGTCCTGGGAATGGTCTTGTACATTATCTCGGCAAAGAACATCCATGACAAACGAACGTTCTTCGACTACCTGAACACCTCATTAATAGCCGTGGCTATCATAGTCGATACCGTTGCCCTTTCGGCCATCATCTTTCGTCTGTCTGAATACGGAATTACTCCTAACAAACTCGCGGCATTAGGGGAAAACGTCCTGCTGCTGGTCAATCTAACAGCACTGCTGGTGTTGTACATTCGGTATCTCATCAACAGGATTGAATTCAACCGCATCGAGATTTGGCAGACAAAGTACCTTTCGATTTATGCGGTTTGGGCGGCAGTTGTAGTGTTTGTCTTTCCACTAGTCTTTGGTTTCAAATAAAACTAGAGTGGCACTGAATGGTTAGATATACTATCCAGTGCCACTTTTATCTTATTCATAACTCAGAGCAATTACCGGGTCGAGCTTGGCCGCTTGCATTGCCGGATAAACCCCTGCTACAAGCCCGACTAGCGCAGAGAATCCAAAAGCCACCGCGAGAGCCGGAAGTTCAATGCTCGCCGGCCAGCCGCCGAACTTACTCACTCCCTGGGCTATAAGCACCCCTGCGAGCAGGCCGAGGGCACCCCCACTAGTGCTCAAAACCAATGATTCGACCAAGAACTGCAGCAGCAGATCCCGGTATTTCGCACCTAAGGCCTTACGGGTTCCAATCTCTCTTGTTCGTTCACTCACAGACACCAGCATGATGTTCATCACGCCGATGCCTCCTACCAAGAGGGAAATTCCACCAATAGCTCCTAACATCAGCTGAAGGGTAAAAGCTACCTCACCCATCGTTTCCAGCATCTCATCTTGACTGGTTATATTAAACCCGTCAGTCGTTCCTAGACGAGATGACAGGAGAAATTCTGCCTGCTGCACGGCAGCACTAGCCTCTTCTGCCGAAACAGCCTGAGCCATCAAGGTCGAGACCGTATTGGTGCGCAGGATGCGTTCCATCACAAAAGAAAGAGGCACATAAACCTGACTATCATAGTTTCCCATGAAAACTTGACCTTTAGGCTCCATCACACCTACAACGGTGAAACTATAACGCCGATCACCAGCCACAAAGGTGAGCTGTTCTCCCAAGGGATTAGCCTCGCCGAACAGTCTCTCTGCAGCTCTAGAACCCAAGACGATCACAGGCGTACTCTGCTCCACATCTAGTTCATGCAGAAAACGCCCGGCACTCACCTCATAGTTCGTCACATCTTTGTACGCAGGTGTGGTTCCCACCAAGGAAGCCCGCAAGTTAGTTCCTTCATAGATCAATAGTCCGCTGGTCTGCACCTGAGGGACTACGAGCCTCATACTGGGAGCCCGTTCTTCCATATATTGTGCCAGCTCGACCGTGAATATTTCTCGGGCATCAGTGCTGAGACTGGCACCTCTGCCCAGAGTCGGGGCAGGACTAATCATGATCAGATTAGAGCCGAGGGCCGAAACTCGATCAAGAACCGAGGCCTGAGCACCCATACCGATGGAGACAATTCCTACCACCGCTGCTACTCCAATGATAATCCCCAGCATAGATAGGAAGGAGCGAAGTTTATTGCTCTGCAAACTCCATACGGCAGAGCGAATTGTTTCAGCTAGATTCATGCGCTCACCCCATCTCCTGCCGTGTCTTTAACGATCTGTCCATCGAACAAGTGGAGTACCCGTTTAGTCTGATCAGCCACCGTTGGGTCGTGAGTAATGATCAAAACAGTATTGCCTTCAGCATTTAATTCGGCGAAAAGCTCTAGAATCTGAGCGCTGGTCTTGCTGTCTAAGGCCCCTGTTGGTTCGTCAGCTAAAATAAACGTAGGATTAGTTACTATGGCTCGAGCGATAGCAACTCGCTGCCGCTGGCCTCCTGAAAGTTCTGCAGGCCGGTGTGTCATTCTGTCTGCCAGCCCAACCCGCTCTAAAACTGCTTCTGCCCGCTCCCTCCGCTCACGCCGGCGTACACCAGCATAAATCAGGGGAAGTTCTACATTTTCAAGGGCAGTCGCTTTCGGAAGCAGATTGAAGGTCTGAAAAACAAATCCAATCTTGCGGTTGCGAATTTCCGCCAGCTGATTGCCTGTAGCCTTTTGGATATCTTGGTTTTCAATGAATAGTTCACCTGAGGTGGGGCGGTCAAGACAGCCTAAAATATGGAGCAGAGTGGATTTACCAGATCCTGATGGGCCCATTATGGCAATGAATTCCTGCTTTGCCACCTTGAAAGAGACTCCCCGCAGGGCATGGACTTCTTCCTCACCCATCTGGTATATCTTCCTTAAATTCCTCGCTTCAATCACTAGGCTCATCGGCCAAACCCACCAATCCGTATGCCTCCGAAGCTGCCCATTCCTCCGGATGGGAGAGACCTGGCTCTATCGTAGAGGGCGAAGTTAAAGCCTACAATCTCATCAGTTGGCTCAAGGCCCGAAACAATCTCCACCTCAATTCCATCACTTAGGCCGGTAACGACCTCCACCGGTACTCGCTCACCATCCCGTAACACCGTGACAAAGGAACGGTTCCCCTGCCGAACTACCGCTTCGACCGGTACTTTCAGCACATTTTCTGCTCTTTCTACTTCGATAATGACAGAGGCCGAATAGCCTACCCGCAGATCCGCAGGGCCATCCTCGATGCGCACTGTTACTGGTACGGTCGTTATGCCGCCAGAGGTTTGGGCAATCATACCAACTTGCGATACAGTGCCCCTCAGCAAACGGCCGCCCAGAGCATCAACTTGGACTACCGCTTCCTGACCTACTTGAATTAGATGCATATCTAGTTCATCAACTAAAATGTCTGCATAAAACACGCTGTTGTCCAGCAGCGAAATTACCGAAGAATTGGCCGATGCATGTTCTCCTTCTTCAATATTGACCGCGGTTATCACACCAGAGAAGGGTGCCCTGATTGTAGTGTTCTCCAAGTTAGTCTGGGCAACTTTCAAATCAAGCTCGGCTTCGCGAAGTGCATTGGGTGTTCCGCTGATTCTTGCCAGCTCGTAGGCATTCTGAGCTTTGAGCAAAGCTAGTTCCTGCTGCGCACTTTCCATCTGTGCTAATACCTGGCCTTCTTCCACGTAATCTCCCAGCTGTACATAGACCCGCTGTACTCTTCCGCTGGCGGCAAAGGCTAAATCAGCTTGACGAGCCCCTGAAATCGTACCAGAAGTCTCAATCTTCCTGGAAATATTACCACGGGGGACAGGCATCGTCATTTGCGACATGTCAGCAATAACCTGCTGAATCTGCCTTCTCGCGCCACGGCGCTGGCGAACGTAGTAGGCCCCTCCTCCAATTAGAACTGCGATTAATAGTATTGCTATCCAGCCTTTCTTACTCCTCATCTAATTTGACCTCCAGCTCCTGATAACTCACCCACCAAACCTCTATTAAGCCGGCGCTTCGTCCAGGAGTAATTGAACATGCTTTCGTAGTAATCAAGCTCTGCCTGTTTAAGACGCACTTCAGCGTTGACCAGAGAACTATGGTCTATAAGGCCTGCTTCATACTGGAGCTGAGCAGCTTGCCACTCAAGCTCAGCCTGACGCAGAGTAAGACTGGCAATCTGCACATCCCGTGCAAGCCCTGCAACCTCCTGGGCCGTCTCCCTAAAGAGACGTTCCACCTGTTCTAACGCCTGTTCATAGGCGCTGCGTGCCTTCTCTAAATTATCGGATAGTGTCTCTAAAGTACTGCTCCACTGGTTTTTGTCTAGGATTGGATAACCGATACTCACCGAAGCTACAAACGAGGGTCCAGCTCCTTGCCCACTTAGACCACTCTGACTACTATCCTGCAGTATAATACTTAAGCTCGCTTCAGGCTTAGAAGCGGCTTGACCAGCTTCTAGTTCCAGCTCTGCCTTCTTTAGCTCTACTTGATGTTGGAGGACCAGCGGATGGTCATGGAGCTTAGCCAAAAGCGCTTCTAGATCAACATCTTCCTCTTCCTCAGGCAGATAACCGATGTCAAGCGAAGTAAGCTGAAACTCACCGGACAGGTCCACGGCCTGGAGGAGGTTCTCCTTGGCCGCATCAGCTGCCGCTTGACCGGACTCTAGATCCCGTTCAGCTCTCAGAACATTCAGCTGGCTGTTAATAAGATCGATTTCACCCGCTTCACCCATGCCCAGCTTTTCCTCTACAACTTGTTGACTTCGCAGTGCCGCTGCTAGACCTGCTTCGGCTAAAGAAACCCGAGCCTCAGCAATCTGTGCTGTACGGTACAGCTTCTCAATCTTGAACCGTGTGTTTTCGACCACATAGACCCGCTGTTTAAGAAGCACCGCCTGAGTGTCATAGGCTGTCTGCAGCGCAATCTGATCAGAGTTGAACCAGGGAGCAGGCCAGAGAGTCTGTGTCAACCCCAGGGACCAACCACTGCGGACAGAACCGTCAGAGAGGTTCCACTTAGGTGAGAAACTTCCTGAAAGATTTGTACCCCAAAGATTGGACTTGGATAGAGATAAAGCCGGTCCAGTGGAGAAATCGGATTTATCGCGCTCAAAATTATACCTATAGGAAAAAAGATCACCACTGATGTCCAGCGCGAGACTGTGCTTATCGAGGATCGCTTGAATGCTCTTGGAGCTGTTTTCCCAGTTGGACTCCCAGGCCTGGTAGTCGCTGTGGTATTCCACTCGGGCCAGAGCTTCATCAAGAGTAAGAATGACGGGTGATTCATGTGCGGTGGCGATCCGGCTTATACCCAACAGCACACATAAAGTCAACGCCAGTACCCAGATCCGCTTCATTGGAGATTCCCATCCAATCCGAGGGTGTGGTGAAACTGAATAAAACTAATGAGATATGATACCAGCGCATCCTGCAGGCTCTTCTGTGAGTTCAGCAGAGCTATCTTCTGCTGCAGCAGCTGGATGTCAGTAATCAGGCCCACTTCTGCCTGCCGCTCGTAAATCGCAAAAGTATCCTGGGCAATCTCCCAATCACGCTCGGCACTTTCGTAACGGGCAAGGGCTTCTCCCAAAGAATGATAGGCCGAAGTTATGCTCTCTTTGATATTCGCCTCTTCTTGTGCAAGATTAAGTTTAGCAATCTGGAAATTGAGCTCTGCCCGCTTGAGATCGATCGGCGGGGTTCCTTCGATCTTGGCCGTCTCAAGCTGGCGTTCCTGCAGTACCAAGCTGTACTGCTGATCCCACAAACTAAAGCTGTTTTCCAAACCTATTGCAATGCATTCATCTAGGGAATGCTCGAGCTTTGGCACCGAAAAGTCAAAGGACAGACTGAGAGGCGCATCTTCATCAAGACCAAGGAGCCGGCGCAGGACACGCTGGCTTTCAGCCAAGGCTTGGTCAGCACTGTTCTTGTTGCGCCTTGCTGCCTCTACACGATTCATCTCAGACAATTCGTCGAGTCTGCCCGCATCTCCGATGCGTACCTTTTCCTGTACCACAGCAAAGTCATGTTCAGCTATGATGAGCTCTAATTCACGCATTTGGACGGTCTGTTCAGCTGCTAACACATCGGTGTAAGCCCTAAAAAGTTCTAAGTAGCTGTTTTGACGGGCTGTTCTATAAGAATTCTTGGCCCGCTCTAAGCTGTGCTCAGCCTGCATCTCACTCTGCTGTGAGCTGCTCATCAGATTGGCTGCCATAGCTTTATCGTAATCGATTTGCGCTATTTCTAGGTTGAGTTCGGCAATCTGGAGAGCAGTGCTGTTTTCGAGCATTAATTCAACCGCATCCGCAAAGGTTAACTCCTGCGTCCAACTATCCTCTGCGGCAAAACTAGGAGCTGCGCTTGCAACTATAAGTACAAAAACTGTCAGCCAAATCATGTGTTTCATCCTTACAACTCCTCCTCTTATTGATCTCGCAGTGCATCGACAGGCGTAATTCTTGCGGCCTGAACGGCCCGAGTACCCGGCGCAAACCGAGCTCGCGGGTACGCTCCACTACGCTGACGAGCATTATGCTGAGAATACCGATGGAACTACACAACAGCCACACGAGAATCACTTTTGCTTCTTCTACTGCATCAGAAGGATGTCCTGGTACAGCCTGAACGTAAAGATGACTGTAAGTTGGTTCGCATTTAAAGCCTACATGATAGGCTCGTCCAAGTCGCCGCCTCCTCCCACACACGATTACTTACCCAATTTTGAATACAGTTCGCAGCTATTTTCTAATAATTGGGTACACTCTAGAACATGACCATCAAGGCAGATATCATGTTTGCGATACCGTGAATCAACCAGCTGGGTACAATAGACCCCCCGGCCAACCTTTCGTTTACGTAGCCCATGACCCATCCAGCGGCACCGGTTATGAGCACAAGCAACAGCGCCGGGAATATTCTTACGCGGCTCATGGAAAGCACGCCGTGAATCATGCCGAAGATTAGTGCTTGGACGAAGTTCCCGGTGGAGAAGCCATGCTGGGCAATAAGACGCTTGCCGAGGAAACCGCGGAACAGGATTTCCTCTGATAATCCAGTTGTAACAAAGGAAAAGATCAGCGCCGGCACAAGCGCAGCAAAGCCTTGGTCAATAAAAGGCGAAACTGCAGTAGTGTCCATTTCTACAAGGCGAGGAATAATTAGCTGCATGAGCACGCTTACCAAGACTGCTGCTCCCAGGACAATTATTAAATGCCGCTTATTTGCGAAGATAGGCTTTTTTAGGCCAATCCACTGAAAAAAAGAATTCTCTTTTCGTGCTGTGGCTGCCCACCATACAACCGGAACAGCAGAAAAGATTATAACCTGCAGCACGGAACTTATTAGAATACTCTGCATATTCATCTTGAGTCCCTCCTTGGTAACTCAAATGGGAGAATAGATATTTATAAGATATTCAACTACCATAAGAAACACCCTGCATTACTGCAAGGTGTTTTCGAAGAATTTCAGATGTTCATGGTCTTCTTCTTTGATGCGCTGCACAAGAGCAAGACTTTCGGGATCGAGGGCATCAAGTCGATCGTCATAGGCATCGACCCCCATTTTTTCACCTTCATAGAGCTGCTTCAGCAGCGCTTCTGGTCCAAGCAGCGACTTATACACAGCCGATAAGTTGGCCATGGTACCGGCCATCCCAGCCCCCGCCTCCGGCTCACCTCCCAACTCTCTGATCCTTTTTTCCAGCAGTTGGATATGTCGGTCATGGTCTTTCTGGAACTTCGCCAGCATAGTCTTTACCTGTTCATCACCTTGAATGTTCTTGGTTTTGTCATAGATATTTCTCGCCATGTACTCGCCCTTCAATAGTTCATTTAAAGCTTCAATCTGCCGATCTTGCTCCATTAGAAACCTCCTGTGTGCCGTTTGTCCTTAGTGTCTAAACTAACGAAATGAAATATCCTAAATTCTAGAGATAAAAACAAGAAATACAGCAGGAAAATACCTGTCTTCATAGA
>CALKAR010000138.1 GCA_937988745.1 uncultured Peptococcaceae bacterium | reverse complement strand
GGAGGTGAAGGCTTATACCCACTTTGTAACAGCACTTTGTGAAATGGCAAAGAAACAGACCCGCGTCAACTCGACCGAGAAATCAGTGGAGAATGAAAAGTACGCTTTCCGTTGTTTCCTTCTAAGACTTGGCTTTATCGGGCCAGAATACAAAACAGAACGAAAAATTCTCCTCTCCAAACTGTCGGGTAGCTCTGCCTTCAAAAGCGGAAGTGCCAAGCATGAGGAGGTGAGTGAATAATGAATATCATTCATCCAGAAATGCTAAAGCAACTTAGAAGTTATTACACTCCAGGAACTCGTGTCATGCTACTTAAGATGAATGACCCTTATACCAAGCTTCAGCCAGGAGATAAAGGTACGGTTACTAGTGTTGATGATATGGGAACTATCCACGTCAGTTGGGATTCAGGCAGTTCCCTTGGAGTGGTTTTTGGAGAGGATTTATGCAAGAAAATCGAAGAATAAAAATACACATTTTAAGCCCAATATGGCAGTAAATATGTAGATTTATGTTGCAGAATTGTCTTGCTATATAAGCCTTTTAGAGTGATATATGTACATGCCGAAAGGACAAACACACTTTAAAAGGAGCGAGATACGATGTTAAGTGCAAAATTCGGGATTGAGATTGAATTTACAGGGATTACAAGGGAAAGGGCAGCTAGAGTCGCTGCAGAATATTTGCAAGGCATTTACAGTGAAGGCGGGACTTACTACGACACCAAGAAGGTAAAAACTTCAGATGGTCGAGTGTGGAAGTTTATGTACGATGGGAGCATCAACTGCCAAAGAAAAGAAGGTAGAAGAAAAGTAGCTGCAGGTAGAGATTATAGTGTTGAGCTGGTTAGCCCAATCCTAACCTACCGGGAGGACATTGAAACTTTGCAAGAGCTAGTAAGAAAGCTTCGCAAAGCTGGAGCCTTTACAAATACATCTTGCGGAATTCACATTCATCTAGACGGTGCTGAACATACCCCACGAAGCATTCGAAACTTTGTAAATATCATTGCAAGCAAAAATGACTTATTTTATAAAGCACTTCAGATTGCACCGCAGAGAATGAATTACTGCAAAAAGATGGACAGCATTTTGGTTGAGAAGATGAACCGTAAAAAGCCTAGAACCATGAGACAAATTGAGGACATTTGGTACGAGGGTTACAGCGAGAGTAGAAGCACTCATTACCACAACAGCCGCTACCATTTCCTCAACCTTCACAGCTTTTTTACCGGAAACCATACAGTTGAACTTAGAGGTTTTAACAGCGAGCTTCATGCTGGAAAGATGAGAAGCTACATTGTTCTAGCGCTTGCCATCAACCACCAAGCCTTAACACAAAAGTGTGCATCAGCAAAGAAACCGCAGGTGGAAAACGAGAAATTTGCCATGAGAACCTATCTAAACCGGATTGGTTTCATTGGGGATGAATTTGCAAACTGCAGAGAACATTTGACAGCAGCACTTTCGGGTTCAGCTGCATGGCGGTTTCGGGCGGCCTGAGCTGCCCCTAACCCACAAAGCTAAGAAGGAGGATTACAATGAAGAATAAATTATATCTTGCCTATGGCTCCAACCTTAATCTAAAGCAAATGGCCGACAGATGCCCCACAGCGAAGGTGGTAGGAGCAAGTCAAATCAATGACCACCGCCTATTATTTAGAGGGGCACACGCGGGCGCTGTGGCGACAATCGAGCCTTTTGAGGGTGGCAACGTACCAGTTTTAGTTTGGGAGATTACACCGACCGATGAAGCGGCACTTGACCGTTACGAGGGATGGCCGTTCCTTTATCGCAAGGAAACAATAAAAGTGAAGTTGGGAAGCAAAACCGTCAAGGCGATGGTCTACATCATGAATGATGGTAGACCGCTTGGACAGCCGAGTTGTTATTATTACAGTACAATTTTAGAAGGCTATAAGAGTGCGGGCTTCGATGTGGAAATCCTGCGCAAAGCGACAACCGATTCAATAGAATCGGAGGAGGTAGCCAATGAATGAGATAATTAAGCAACAAATCCTTTCCATCCGAGAAAGTGGAGTCACAAATATGTTTGATGTGGACCGAGTACAGTATGAGGCAAATGAACGAGGGTTTTATGAATTGGTAGTCTATTTAATAGACCATAAAGCAGAATATGCCCATTTCATACTGACGGGTGAAGTGGATATAAAGAAATAACTAAATCTAAATAGGATAGAGAAAAGGGCTTCATCTATAGGATTGAGGCTCTTTTCTTATGTCCTTTTCCATAAAAGGGGCGGTGTTTATGCGGAAACTGAAGAAATATAAGCCGACCGCCTTTATAGCTGAAGGGTCATATTACGATAAGGACGCTGCTGATTACGCTGTGGCTTTTATCGAAGCACTCTCCCATACGAAAGGTTCATGGGCAGGCAAGCCTTTTGAACTTATCGATTGGCAGGAGCAAATTGTCCGTGATTTATTCGGTATCTTAAAACCTAATGGATACCGGCAGTTTAACACGGCTTATATAGAAATACCTAAAAAGATGGGAAAAAGCGAGCTTGCAGCAGCAATCGCACTTCTCCTCACTTGTGGAGATGGTGAAGAACGAGCAGAGGTATACGGTTGTGCCGCAGATCGCCAGCAGGCATCAATTGTATTTGAAGTAGCAGCCGATATGGTGCGGATGTGTCCAGCGCTGAATAAACGAGTGAAGTTGCTGGCTTCAACTAAACGACTGGTGTACCTGCCGACCAACAGCTTTTATCAGGTATTGTCGGCTGAAGCCTATTCAAAACACGGCTTCAATATACATGGTGTTGTTTTTGATGAACTTCATACTCAGCCAAATAGGAAACTATTTGATGTTATGACAAAAGGGTCTGGTGATGCGAGAACCCAACCGCTATATTTTCTTATCACCACTGCAGGGACGGATACCCAGAGTATCTGCTATGAAACACACCAAAAAGCGGTTGATATTATTGAGGGAAGAAAATACGATCCTACTTTTTATCCCGTAATCTACGGTGCCAAAGAAGAGGATGATTGGACTGATCCTAAAGTATGGAAGAAAGCAAATCCAAGCTTAGGAATTACAGTAAGTATCGATAAAGTTAGAGCAGCTTGTGAAAGTGCAAAGCAGAACCCTGCTGAGGAAAATAGCTTTCGACAGCTGCGTCTGAACCAGTGGGTTAAGCAATCTGTCCGTTGGATGCCAATGGCAAAGTGGGATGCCTGTGCGTTTCCAGTAAAACCAGAGAGCCTTGAAGGTAGAGTATGCTATGGAGGACTTGATTTATCCTCCACCACTGACATTACAGCCTTCGTGCTGGTGTTCCCACCGGAGGATGAAACAGATAAATATACCGTTCTCCCATATTTTTGGATGCCGGAGGATAATATTGACCTCCGAGTTCGACGAGACCACGTGCAATACGACCTTTGGGAGAAGCAAGGCTATATTTTAACCACCGAGGGAAATGTAGTCCATTATGGATACATTGAAAAATTCATTGAAGAACTGGGGGAAAAGTACAACATTCGAGAGATTGCTTTTGACCGCTGGGGCGCTGTTCAGATGGTGCAGAACCTTGAAGGGTTAGGCTTTACTGTAGTTCCCTTCGGTCAAGGTTTTAAAGATATGTCACCACCTACAAAGGAACTTATGAAATTGACATTAGAAGAAAGAATAGCACACGGCGGGCATCCAGTACTACGGTGGATGATGGATAACATCTATATAAAAACAGATCCGGCTGGAAATATAAAACCGGACAAGGAAAAAAGTACAGAAAAAATAGATGGAGCAGTGGCAACTATTATGGCACTCGACCGCGCCATCCGCTGTGGACCAGGTAATAGTGGAGACTCGGTGTATGACGAGAGAGGTTTAATAATTCTATAAATTTCAATGATTGTTTGTGGTGTAATTCTTTCAATTTGGAGGTGAGGCCTATGAATTTATTAAAAGGACTGTTTCGTTCAAGGGACAAACCGCAAAACCGTGTGGGTAGCGCATTTTCCTTCCTATTCGGCGGTACATCATCTGGCAAAACAGTAAATGAGCGTACTGCAATGCAAGCAACAGCGGTGTATGCCTGCGTAAGAATACTAGCTGAAGCTATTGCTGGACTGCCACTACATGTATATAGATATCGTTCTGATGGAGGTAAAGAAAAGATTCCTTTCCACCCTTTGTATTACCTTCTTCATGATGAACCAAATCCAGAGATGACTTCATTTGTGTTTCGAGAAACACTGATGAGTCATCTTTTACTTTGGGGCAATGCTTATGCACAGATAGTTCGAAATGGTCGTGGCCAGGCAATTGCGCTTTATCCCCTACTTCCTAACAAGATGGAAGTAAGTCGAGCATCAAATGGTGAACTGGTTTATACCTACTACCGGGATACAGACGAAAGTGGCCTGAATCCAAAGGGCGGCTATGTCACACTTCGCAAAGATGATGTACTTCACATACCAGGCTTAGGCTTTGATGGACTCATTGGCTATAGCCCTATTGCTATGGCGAAAAATGCAATCGGTATGTCACTTGCTACCGAAGAATACGGTGCGGCATTCTTTGCTAATGGAGCCAATCCCGGCGGTGTGCTGGAGCACCCAGGAGTAATTAAAGACATACAGAGAGTCAAGGATAGCTGGAATAGTGCTTACCAAGGCACAGCTAAGGCACATAAAATCGCTGTATTGGAAGAGGGCATGAAGTTTCAAGCCATCGGTATACCTCCAGAACAGGCTCAGTTTTTAGAAACACGGAAATTTCAAATCAATGAGATTGCAAGGATTTTCCGTGTGCCTCCCCATATGGTGGGAGATCTTGAGAAATCTAGCTTCTCCAATATCGAGCAGCAGTCTTTGGAGTTTGTAAAATACACTCTCGATCCGTGGGTGGTGAGATGGGAGCAAAGTCTCCAGCAATCGCTTATTTTGCCTTCTGAGAAAACATCAGTATTCATCAAGTTCAATTTAGATGGTCTGCTGCGCGGCGATTATCAAAGCCGAATGAATGGCTATGCTATTGGGCGGCAAAATGGCTGGATGTCAGCTAATGATATCCGTGAATTGGAGGACATGAACCGTATCCCAGCTGAGGAAGGTGGCGATTTATATCTGGTTAACGGAAATATGACGAAACTGGCTGACGCAGGAGCGTTTGCCAAAACCGAAGGAGGTCAGTAAATGAAGAAGTTCTGGAATTGGGTGCGAGATTCTGATGAAGGGCGCACTCTCTATTTAAATGGAGTGATATCCGAAGAAACGTGGTGGGGTGATGAGGTCACACCTAAGATGTTCAAAGATGAACTGCTGGCTGGCACCGGTGATATTACAGTGTGGATTAACTCTCCTGGCGGGGATGTGTTTGCAGCAGCTCAGATTTACAACATGCTTATGGACTATACCGGAAAGGTCACTGTAAAAATTGACGGGCTTGCGGCAAGTGCAGC
Organism: uncultured Peptococcaceae bacterium; assembly: GCA_937988745.1. Taxonomy (GTDB): domain Bacteria; phylum Bacillota; class Limnochordia; order Darwinibacteriales; family Darwinibacteriaceae; genus JAAYMS01. The sequence continues at coordinate 1,593 of CALKAR010000138.1, read as the reverse complement.
TTCCGTTATTGCAATGGCGGGTGGAGATGTATATATGTCGCCGGTATCCATGATCATGATTCATAACCCTTCGACCATTGCCATCGGTGACAGCGAGGAAATGCTGCGAGCAAAGGCTCTATTAGATGAAGTTAAGGAAAGTATTATTAATGCCTATGAGTTAAAGACTGGTCTTTCCCGAACAAAGCTTTCTCATCTGATGGATGCAGAATCATGGATGAATGCAAACAAAGCCATAGAACTTGGTTTTGCAGATAAGATCATGTTTATGGAAAATGAAACACCGGATTTGACGGATAGCCTTATCTTTAGCAGGATGGCGGTTACTAACTCACTTATTAGCAAACTACCCAAAAAACAAAAACAAAAGACAGGTACACCTATAGAGTCGCTGGATAAGCGGCTTTCTTTAATTTCTCACTAATTTAAAGGAGGAAATAACAATGAGTAAAATTCTTGAATTGCGCGAGAAACGCGCTAAGGTTTGGGATGCGGCGAAGGCATTCCTTGATTCAAAACGTGGCGGTGATGGATTGTTATCCGCAGAGGACACACAAACCTATGAAAAGATGGAAGCTGAAGTTGTTGCACTTGGTAAGGAAATAGAACGTTTGGAACGTCAGGCGGTTATTGACTTAGAACTTTCCAAAGCCACTAGTAACCCTATTACAAACACACCGGCCAAACATGCTGAAGATAAGACAGGACGTGCGTCTGCAGAGTACAAGAAAGCATTCTGGAATGCTATGCGTACTCGTGCAGGTGAAGGCCTTGATGTAAACGTAAGAAATGCCCTTCAAATCGGTACAGACTCCGAGGGTGGTTATCTTGTGCCTGACGAGTTTGAACGTACCTTAGTAGAGGCTCTTGAGGAAGAGAACATTTTCCGTTCACTGGCCAATGTTATCAATACATCTTCTGGCGATAGGAAAATTCCTGTTGTAGCTACAAAAGGTACTGCTTCCTGGGTGGATGAAGAAGGCACTATCCCAGATAGCGATGATAGTTTCGGACAGGTTTCTATAGGAGCTTACAAACTCGCTACCATGATCAAAGTTTCCGAGGAACTTCTTAACGATTCTGTGTTCAATCTTGAAGCCTACATCTCTAAGGAGTTTGCAAGACGTATCGGTAACAAAGAGGAAGAGGCGTTCTTTACCGGTGATGGATCTGGAAAACCGACAGGTATACTTGCTTCTACAGGTGGTGCCCAAATTGGTGTGACTACTGCAGGTGCTACGGCAATTACTATGGACGAGGTACTTGATCTGTTCTATTCACTAAAGGCACCTTACCGTAATAAGGCTGTATTCGTTATGAACGACGCCACTGTAAAAGCAATCCGTAAACTAAAGGATGGTCAAGGACAGTACCTATGGCAACCTTCCTTACAGGCAGGTACACCGGATACTATCCTCAATCGACCATTGTATACTTCTGCATATATGCCAACTATTGCTGCAGCTGCAAAGAGTATCGCATTTGGTGATTTTAGTTATTACTGGGTAGCTGATCGTCAGGGTCGTGTATTTAAGAGGCTTAATGAACTTTATGCTGTTACTGGCCAAGTAGGCTTTGTTGCTACTCAGCGTG
>CALKAR010000137.1 GCA_937988745.1 uncultured Peptococcaceae bacterium | reverse complement strand
CTCGAGTCTGTACACCCTTGATCAAAGCCCGAGTGTTATGTAGATTAACTTTGTCACATATTGTGATCTACACCCCATACTGTTAGGAGTTTTCATGCTCGACAATAGTTTTTACACCGCAGAGGTTCAGGGCCCATACGAAATCGCTTCCATTGGCCGGCTCGAACTCGAAGAAGGGGGTGTGATTGAGGATTGCTGGTTGGCTTACGCTACAGCTGGAACGCTCAACGAGGACAAGTCCAACGCCATCCTCATTCCGACGTGGTACTCCGGAACCCATCAGACCTGGTTCCAGCAGTACATCGGCACTGATCATGCGCTGGATCCATCAAAGTATTTCATCATCTCCATCAACCAAATCGGTAATGGTTTGTCGGTCTCCCCTGCCAACACGGCTGATGACAGCATCTCGATGTCCAAGTTCCCGAATGTTCGCATTGGTGATGATGTCGTTGCCCAGGACCGGCTCTTGCGCCAAGAGTTTGGTATTACTGAGCTCTTTGCCGTCGTTGGTGGTTCGATGGGTGCGCAGCAAACCTATGAGTGGATTGTTCGCTTCCCTGACCAAGTTCATCGAGCAGCTCCGATCGCGGGCACTGCGAAGAACACTCCTCATGATTTCATCTTCACCCAGACTCTTAATGAGACCGTTGAGGCCGATCCAGGGTTCAATGGCGGCGAATACTCCTCCCATGAAGAGGTAGCTGATGGACTTCGCCGTCAATCGCATCTTTGGGCTGCCATGGGATTTTCCACAGAGTTCTGGAAGCAGGAGGCATGGCGTCGCCTGGGACTTGAAAGTAAGGAGTCAGTGCTCGCGGACTTCCTGGATCCGCTGTTCATGTCCATGGATCCTAATACCTTGCTCAACAACGCTTGGAAGTGGCAGCATGGCGATGTCTCTCGCCACACCGGCGGCGACTTGGCAGCGGCTCTTGGCCGAGTGAAGGCTAAGACCTTCGTTATGCCCATCAGCGAGGACATGTTCTTTCCTGTTCGTGACTGTGCCGCAGAACAAGCACTCATCCCAGGCAGCGAGCTTCGAGTGATCGAAGACATCGCCGGTCACCTTGGGCTTTTTAACGTCTCTGAGAATTACATCCCACAGATCGACAAAAATCTGAAAGAGCTGTTCGAGAGTTAACTTTTTCTCCGAAGTCCACGTAAAAGACAAGTGAGATTTGGAGGTTTTCAGTTCTTTCACCGGCCATGATCTTCCATTGACCGCCGTGGACTCGAACCAACCCTTCACCAAAGAATATCGCTAAGGATTCTTTGGTGAAGTCCTCCTCTTCAAAATTTTGAAGCTACCGAATTCAAGGATTTTTCACCCCGGGGATTGCTGTCGATGATGCCGTAACGCTGCGCATTGGCAATCATAGAATCTGTAATATCC
>CALKAR010000136.1 GCA_937988745.1 uncultured Peptococcaceae bacterium | reverse complement strand
CAGACCATGATGGCTAACCTGCCAAAGCGTAAGCTGGCGGACCCTTGGATTTTGGAGGTCACAACAGCACCAGAGCCAGGGGCCGGGTCAATAGCAGAGGATGCCATCGAATATGCCCGGGCAATTCATTCGGGTAAAGTTAAAGATTCGCACCTATTCTTTTATTGGCGTTTTGCGGACGAAGAGCATGACCTTGAGACAGACAAGGGTATCAGGGCGGCCATCATCGAGGCCTCAGGTGCCGCAGCGTCCTGGCGGGATATAGACGCAATCGTCTCCTTTTGGAAGGACCCGACCACAGACCGGCAATATTTCCGCCGGGTGTGGCTTAATCAGTTGGTTAAAGGCGGCCAGCAGGCTTTCAACGTGGAGCGCTGGCGGGAGCTTGCCACGGACAAATCGCCTGTTAAGGATGGCGATTTGATTACCATCGGTTTCGACGGAGCTCAGTTTCACGACGCGACGGCGATAGTTGCGACTCATGTCGAGACTGGCTATCAGTGGTTGGCAGGTCTTTGGGAGTGCCCGCACGGCCAGGATGAGTGGCAGGTGCCCGTGGATGAGGTTGATGCCGTCGTTAGCGACCTGTTTGAGCGTTACGACGTGTGGCGAATGTATGTGGACCCGCCCTACTGGCAGTCCTGGGTAGCTTCCTGGCAGGGACGGTATGGCGAGACCAAGGTTATTGAGTGGTGGACTAACCGTCGCAAGCAGATGGCTTACGCCTTAGAAAACTTTGCGACGGCCATTGAAGAGGGCAGGATCTCCCACAGCGGTGATGAGCAGTTGATCAGACACATTGGTAACGCCCGCAGGCATGACCTGCCCCAGCGAGACGACGAGGGCCGACCCCTGTGGCTTATTCGTAAAGAGCGGAATGATTCCCCGCACAAGATTGACGCGGCGATGGCGGCTGTCTTGTCTTGGGAGGCGAGGACGGACGCAATTGCGGCTGGTGCCCTCGAAGAGCAGGAAGCAGGACTGTTTGTACTTTGATGTGAGGGATGCAAATGAGTGGTTTCTTAGAACGATTATTTCAGCGAAGAGACAAGCAGTCTGCCCTTAAAGGCGTATCCCGCGAGGTGCAGGAGTTATTCGGGGCTGCGCCTGGTCCAACGGGGGTGAGCGTGACGCCGGAAAAGGCGCTGGGGATCACCGCGTTCTGGAACGGGGTGCGCATTATTAGCCAAACCATTGCGGGCCTGCCTTTTGAGGTTTTTGAGCGCACCGATCAGGGCCGCCGGCTGGCGAGGGAGCACCCGGTGTACAGGCTTCTGCATGTACGGCCTAATCCGTATATGACTCCGTACACTTTCAAGGAAATCCGGGTAGCGCACGTTTTGACCTGGGGTAACAGCTATGCGGAGATTGAGCGGGACAATGCGGGCAGACCCATCGCCTTGTGGCCGCTATTGCCCGACCGCACCGGCGTGGAAGTGAAGAACGGCGAGAAGGTGTACTGGACGATCATCAACGGCGCTAAGGTGTATTTGGCCGCCGATCGTGTCCTGCACGTGCCTGGGCTCGGGTTTGATGGACTTCGCGGTTACAACGTAATCAAGCTGTTTAGGGATAGCCTCGGCTTGACGTTGGCTGCGAACGAGTACGGCGCCCGGTTCTTCGGCAATTCGGGACGGCCGTCGGGAGTCCTAGTGCATCCTGGCAAACTAACCAAAGAGGAACATGTAAGACTTAAAGAGGAATGGAACCAGCTCCATACTGGGTTGACTAGGGCGCAGAGGACAGCGGTACTCTGGG
>CALKAR010000135.1 GCA_937988745.1 uncultured Peptococcaceae bacterium | reverse complement strand
CGGTGTGGGCAGTGCGGAGGGTCCTTCGGAAAAGCAAATCATCGTGGAAGCCCTCAGAATGGCAGACGATGCTAAGCGGTGTGGGGCGGATGCGCTCTTGGCTTTTCCTCCGAAAGGTCTGGCGGGGCCAGATGCGACAGCGTCGATAATCCGCTATCACGAAGCGCTAACGCAGGTTGGCTTGCCGGTAATCGCTTTTTATCTCTATGAAGAAGCGGGCGGCGTTTTATATACCGATGAGCTTCTGGCGGGCATTCTCGAGCTCGATGGAGTTGTAGGCATCAAGACTGCTACTCTCGACTCGGTGATGCGTTTCCAGGAAATTGCCCATCTGATGGAATCTTTCCCCAACAAAGCCCTCCTGACAGGTGAAGACCGCATGTTTGGCTATACATTGATGCGGGGAGCAACAGGAGCTTTAGTAGGCTTAGGGGCGGTGGAGGTTGCCTTACAGCTGAGAATGTTCCGCTCTTGGCAGGATGGGGATTACACATCCTTTGTGAAGGTCTCTCGGCTTGTGGATTATTTGGCTGAGTCCATTTTTGTTCAACCAATGGAAGGTTATGTGGGAAGACTTCTTTATCTTCTAAGCCTCCGGGGGATTATTCCAGCTCAGGCTGCTTATGACCCTTGGGGCCCAGAAATCACAGCAGCGGAACAGGAAAGGATTAAACGAGTTTTAGATCTGATCGATGCCGGTTGAAAGGAGAGGTGAATCATGGCATACGGCGTGGGTATCATTGGCCCAAAAGACCTGGTGGAGATGTCTGCTGACTTAATGGCACAGTATCCGCAGCTTTCACCAGTCCGACTTCCTTATGAAAATGAGGAGTTTACCATGGAATCGGTGTCAAAAGGCCTTGCCCAGAATGTCCATGCTTTCCTTTTTACTGGTTACCTGCCATATTACGCGGCCACGAGCCAGGGGTTGACGAAGCCTGCTTTCTATTACCCCATTGCAGATACTGGCTTGGTGAGCCTCTTGTTTCACCTCCAAGTGCATGACGGCATCGATGCGGAAAAGGTGAGTATCGATACCCTCCGGCAGCTTGAGATTTATGATGTTTACCACCAGCTGGGTCTTTCCCCAAGCAGGCTCCACATCAACTTTCAGACGCTCGAGGAGTTCTCTCTCGAGCAGTATGTTGAGTTTCACCGCAGTCTTTTCGAAAAGGGCATTGTCGAAGCGAGTATTACTGCAGTGAATTCGGTTTATAGAAGGCTCCTGCAGGAAGGCGTGCGGGCTTACAGGCTGCTTCCTACGAAAGCTGTCATGGAACGCACTATTAACTTAATTTCTACTTTCGTCGATGGCGAAATCGCCCGCGATGGGCAGCTCATGTTCCAGATCTTCCGTACGGGTGGCGAAAGGCGCCTCCCCAGCGCCCGGTTTGAGCTGCTCTGCCGCCGCCTTGAGGCCTATGCTCAGGGGCACCATGGGGCATTCTTTGTGACAGATAGTGGTGAGATCATCATTCTCATCAACCAAGGCATCTTCAAGAAGTATTCCAACCTCTATGAAAGCGTACCTGAACTAGGCCGGGTGCAGGAGGAGATCGGAGTGCCCTTGTACCTTGGTATCGGGATGGGGCGGACAGCATGGGATGCAGAAAGCAACAGCCGGGATGCACTGCGTTTGGCCCAGTCTCGCCCAAACAGCAATGCCTATCTGATCAACGAAGATAAACAGGTTTTAGGCCCTATTAGACTGGCCGATGAAAAGACTACCAGCTTTGCCCTGCGTACCGAATCGCGTGAGTTGGTGAGGCTGGCGGAGCTAACTGACTTAAGTGTATCGACTTTGACAAAAATCCAGCACCTCGTAGACGACGTGGGTGAGAATAGGGTCACCTCTAAGACCATTCGTGACGGGCTTCAGGTTACTCTCCGATCGGCCAACCGCATTATTAAGAGACTTGTGGAAGTCGGTGCGGCAGTGGAAGTTGGAGTGGAGGATCAGGTAGGTAGAGGGCGGCCCCGGCGCATCTACGAGCTCCGGTTCAACCAATAGATGACTTGTACTCTTTTAGCGAATTAAGGACTATATAAAGACAATCGGAGGGGAATTCGATGGCTCACGGAATATTTGCCAGCGCTGACGGAGTTGTGATCAGGGAAACTGCTGTGCCCGACGTTCTGCCGCCACGGTATGTGCGGGTGGCAACAGAATACTCGGCAGCTAGTGTCGGGACAGAGCTGAGCATGCTCCGCCGGGCGCGTGAATCAAAATCTGCCCCCATTCCCATCGGATACAGCGCGGTGGGGAGGGTCGTGGAAGCTGGCCCAGGTACTGCTTTAAACGTAGGGCAGCGCGCTGCTGTCTATGGTGCGCCGTACGTGAGCCACTCTGGAGAGCTTGTGGTTCCCCAAACCTTGGCAGTGCCCGTACCGGATACGGTGGATCCGCTTTCCGCTTCTACCGTTGGCCTAGGTGCTATTGCACTGCACGCCCTCCACAGCGCGGAGGTGGAAATCGGACAACACGCGGTTGTGATTGGGCTCGGTATTTTAGGCATTATCTTGGCCCGTCTTGCGGCCGCCGCTGGGATGTTTGTCTATGCTACAGATCTTAAGCCCGAACGCAGGGAGCGCGTAAATGATCCGCGGATTCAAGTCTGTGAGCCGCATGAATTGCAGGATCTTGTCGGGCGAGCTACCGGAGGGCACGGTGCCGATGTGGTGTTTCTCATGGTGGGAAGCGCCGATACCGATCTGCTCACCCAGGCAGTGGAAATGACGCGGATGCGCGGTACGGTTTCAATAGTAAGCGATGCGGATGCTAAACTGCCGCGAGAAGCACTGTTCAGCAGGGAAGTGCGCCTGATCGTACCGCAGGCTGGTGGGCCAGGCCGCTATCGCACTGAGTACGAGCGCGAAGCCCGCGATTATCCCTACAGCGAAGTGCGTTTTACAGAAGGGCGCAACATGGCTGACTATATTCGACTCTTAGAACGGGGGTTCTTGACTGTTTCAGATCTGCTGCCCCAACCGATTCCCATTGAAGGGGCACGGGAGGCCTATGACCGGTTAGAGTCAGGGGAAGGCAGCGACTTGACCATTGTGTTTACATACGGCGAGGAGGAGAAGAATGCTTAAGACTGTTGTGGACCTGGAACATAAACTGAGTGAACCAACCCCGGAGTTGGTGGAAGATCTGAAAGGTCTTGATGGAGATATTCTCATCTTAGGTGTTTCAGGCAAGATGGGCCCAACACTGGCACAGATGGCGGTGCGGGCTGCTGAATTGGCTGGGAAAGGGCAGAAGGTCTATGGTGCAGCTCGATTCAGCAATCCTGATGAAAGAGCTCGTTTGGACGAAATGGGAGTCGAAACTATTGCCATTGACCTGCTCAACGACGATCTTTCCACACTACCTGAGGCTCCTAATGTGATCTACATGGTGGGTCACAAGTTCGGAACTACGGGCCGCGAACACATGGCTTGGGCCATCAACACCTTTACAGCTGGCCGAGTAGCAGAGACTCTCCGAGACCGCCGGTTTGTAGTCTTTTCGACGGGCAACGTCTACCCGCTTACACCTGTTTTTCAAGGCGGGGCGACCGAGGAACATAAGCCCGATCCCGTAGGTGAGTACGCCCAATCGTGCCTTGGCAGAGAGCGGCTCTTTCAGTACGCTGCCGAGAAGTTTAATACACCGGTTCTGATTTATCGGCTGAACTACGCCATTGACCTGCGCTATGGTGTCCTCTGTGACATTGCCCAACGGGTCTATGCCGGCGAAAGCGTTGATCTCAACATGGGGCATGTGAACGTGATTTGGCAGGGAGATGCTAACGAGCGGGCTCTCCGGGCCCTCAAGTATGTGAGCAACCCGCCCAAGATCCTGAACATTACTGGGCCAGAAACTCTCAGCGTAAGGTGGCTGGCAGAGGAGTTCGGCAAGCGCTTTGGCAGAGAAGTACACTTCACTGGCACAGAGCAGGAGACAGCGCTCCTCAGCAACGCCCAAGAATCCATGCGGTTGTTTGGTTACCCCAAGGTGACTATCCATCAAATGCTCGATTGGACCGCTGAGTGGATTGCGAATGGGCTGCCGCTTCTGAACAAGCCCACTCACTTCACTGAACGAAAGGGTGCCTTTTAGATGACTTACCCGAGCTTACCGAAGCACATACTAGAAATCCTCCAGGAGGGGGGAGTTATTCCCGCTCATCCGCTGGCACTGCATGAAGACGGAACCCTTGATGAAGTACATCAAAGGCTCCTGACGCGGTACTACCTC
>CALKAR010000134.1 GCA_937988745.1 uncultured Peptococcaceae bacterium | reverse complement strand
AGCAGGAAAAGCCGCGGCTGTGGGACAGCTTAAAGACTCTGGCCCGGAATCGCAAATGCTTTCTACAGTGCGACCATGGCCTTGGTCATGGCCAGCATTCCCTTTTTCACCAAGTACGTCCTGCAGATACCTGATTCGCAGTCTACCTTCTTGTTTGGAGCGGTGCTGCTAATTGCAATCGCCGCGATTGGAGTATGGGCGAAGATGATCGCCCGTTACTCAGTAGTTCCAGTTTGGCGGGCGGCGCTGCTTATCCTTGGGCTGGGGTTCATTCCTCTTTACTTTGTAAGTTCTCTCACCAGCGCTGTTTTAGCGAGTGCCTTTGTGGGAATCGGGTTTGCTGGAGTAATCTGTACCATGGATTTGATCGGGGCCCGCATTATTGATGAAGATTCCGCCGCTTCTGGTGTGCGCCGTGAAGCGATCTACTCCAACGCCATTGGGTTTATGAACCGATTAAATGGGCTCTTCACCAGCCTTGCTTTTTACCTTGTGTATACGTTCTACGGCTTTGAAAGCGGGGAGAATCCAGGGCCAAATCCAGCCCAAGCAGTGCGTTTTCTGCTGGTGCTGTTTCCCGTTTTGCTGATGGCTATCAGTTATCTTTTTTCCAGGTTCTTAGACTTTGAAGATTCAGAGGAGGTGCCTCATGTCAGGGCGGTATCTCATCATTAATGCCGATGATTTCGGCATGTGTACCGAGACAAATCAAGCTGTGCTGAAGCTTTTTCAGGAAGGCAGACTTACTTCTACTAGTCTGATGGCACCGTGTCCAGGGGCAGAAGAAGCAGCGCAGATGGCCAAGACGTACGGATTTTCTGTGGGGCTGCATATTACTCTGAGCAGCGCAGGCCTTGGCCAAGTACAGCTCCGGCCGAACGGGTGACTACTCTGCTCGACAGCCGGGGGTTCTTCTATCATGACCCGCACCTGTACAAGCACGCAGCAGACTCCCAGGTCGAAGAAGAAATTCGAAGCCAATGTGACTGGATTATCCAGCAGGGCGCCCATATTGATCACGTGGACAGCCACTGCGGCACAGTCTATGGGTTAGCCGGCCGTCCCTTCTTGGATCCTGTGTTCCGTCTTTGTGGTGAGATAAAGCTGCCCTTTCGCCTGCCTAAGTCGCCGCGCTATCTGCAGGACATGTTTGGCGAAAAGGTTCCTGACGAAGCCACTCGACTGCACAGGCAGGTCGTTGAAACCGCTGCAGAGCTGGGTATCCCACTGTTGGATGATATGTTCACCAGCCACCATGCCTATAAAGATCTCAGCGGTTACAGCGAATTGAAAGAATTCTACCTCCGACGAATTCGGGAAATTGGGGAAGGCATAACCGAGCTCTTTCTCCATCCTAGTTATTTGAATGAAGAGATTGCTGCTATCTTCCCTGATTGGCATAAACGAATCTGGGAAATGGAGTTCCTGCTTGATGATGCTCTCTTGAAGGTAATTGAAGAGGAAGACATTCAGTTAGTTTCTTGGAGCACGGCACCGTGGTGACAGCCGCCTGTGGTAAGGAAAGGAGAATTTCATGCAGAACCAAGTCCGCCGCATATATATCTACTTATTCTGTGCAGTTACAGCTCTCTTTTGGTTCGCAATGTACACATACGTGCCTATCTTGGCACCTTACGTAGAACACCTGGGTGGAAGCCTGTCTATGGCTGGTCTAGTGGTAGGAGCTTATGGGGTTACCCAGATGGTTATCCGAATCCCACTGGGATTTGCATCTGATCACATCGGCAGACGTAAACCATTTGTGATTATGGGCTTGGCATTGACGGTTGTGAGCAGCTTGGGGTTAGGTTTCGCTGCGGGCCCTGTTGCTGCTCTAATTCACCGCGGTTTGGCTGGTTTCGCTGCAGGGGCATGGGTAGCATTTACAGTACTGTTCACCAGTTATTTTCCCCGCAGTGAAACTGCAAAAGCCATGGGTTTGATCATGTTTTCCACAACCATGGGTCAGACCATCGCTACAACTTTAGGCGGAGTGCTGATGGATTTTTACGGTTGGGGAGCACCATTTTATGTGGGGGCAGCTGCTGGATTAGTTGGCTTGGCACTCAGCTTCGCAGTCGTAGAAGGAAAGAGTCTCGAGTCTCGCTCTATGGACCTGCGCGACTTGAAACGCATTGGAACAGAAAAGCTCCTTTTAAGAGTTTCCACTATTGCAATACTGCTGCAGGCTCTCGCGTTTGCGTCGGTATACGGTTTTACACCTACATACGCTGTCAGTTTGGGAGCAGGCGGTACTGAACTGAGTATACTCGCCTTGGTTTCAGCTCTGCCGACAGCTCTTGTCTCGCTGGGATTGGGTCATCTCTCCGACCGCTTCGGAGAACGGCGGCTTTTGACTGGAGCGCTCATTCTTTTCGCTGTCGCTGTTATGGCTGTGCCGCTGTGCACCAATTTAGGGCTGTTATACATCACGCAGGCGCTAGGGGCTCTCGGGCGCGGTGCAGCATTCCCGATTCTTATGGGTCTTTCCATCAAAGAAGTGGCGGATAAATATCGCGCCACTGCCATGGGATTCTTCCAATCGATTTATGCTTTAGGAATGACTGCAGGCCCTGCACTGATGGGTTTCTTAGGTGATACGGCCGGCCTGCGTTTGGGGTTTGTAATTCTCGGAGCTGTGGGGCTGGCGGCAGTGGCTCTCGTTTATCTGTGGATTCCCCAGCCTGAACCAGCCGTGCACACTCCTGAGAATAAATTCCAGATTTAGGGCAAAAGCTTAAATTGTTCCTTGAGATTTCTGCGGATTTGGGCAGGGGAGATATACTGTACTGCGTGCATCCCGGCCTGCCGCGCTCCTTCTACGTTTGCCGGCGCATCATCAATGAACAAGCACTCTCCGGGGACAAGCTTCTCCGTCTTAAGAAGAGTCTCATAAATATGCGGTTCAGGCTTAAGAGATTTGGTATCGCAGCTCAGGACAATGCCGTCAAACAGCTGCAGCCATTCGTACTGAGAATAGATATAGTCAAAGGCCGCTCGGTGGAAGTTGGAAATTACGTACAGCCCATGGCCCTGCTCTTTGAACATTTGGACAAGCTCGACTGAGGATTCGATCGGTGTTAGAATCGGGAACCAGCTGTCGAGCACTACCTGTATTTCATTAGCCCATTCAGGGTGCTGGTTGGCAAGGCGCTCCTTTGCTTCCTCATTATTAATGACGCCTCGATCGAGCATGAGCCATTCAGCACTCTTAAAGACGATGCGGTTAAGCTCGTCTGCATCATCTGGATCAGAAAAAATCTGTTCGAGCAGTTCTTCTGGCTGGAAGTTGACGAGGACTCTTCCTAGGTCAAAAACGATGTTTTGAATCATGTTGTTCCTCCTTCATACGTGTATTTCTCTGTGCGATTGGGAGATCCTTTATGGAGGTAAACCTATGGCCATTCAGATCCGGTTAGAAACACCCCGGCTCGTGCTCACGACTCTCGATGATACCTTTGCCCAGCAGGTTTTGGACTTTTTCGTGCGCAACCGTGAGCATCTTGAACCTTGGGAACCAGCGCGGCCTCCAGGGTTCTATCAGCTGGAATTTCAGCGCCGCCAGCTTGCGTTCGACCAGTTAAAGATGTCTACCGGCCAGCTGCTCAAAGTCTGGATGTTCGAAAAGGATGATGTGGAACTTACCAACATAATCGGTTCTGTCGTTGTCAGCGAGATTATGCGGGGCTGCTTCTTATCGGCTTTTTTAGGATACCGCATGGACAAGGATTATCAAGGACGCGGCTTTATGACCGAAGCGGTAGGTGAAGTAGTCAAATACGCCTTTGAAGAGTTAGGGCTGCATCGGCTGGAGGCGAACATCATGCCGCGCAATAAGGCATCCCTGCGTGTTGTAGAAAAGCTCGGCTTTTATGAAGAAGGCGTAGGCATCAAATATCTGTATATCAATGGGCGCTGGGAAGATCACGTTCACATGGTAATTCGCAACACGGCCCTCGAAGAGTAATTTTGCCAATGTGACAGGAAGTTTGCTTTCTAAGCAGAAGATATTAGGTAGATGTAAATTCGGACCATTAGGGTAAGGAGTCGAGGGCATGAGTAAAGCAGTGTACGATGTGAATCTGACTGACTCCCGCAATGCGGAACAGGCTGTTAAAGAGCTTCAGGAACAGCTTAAATGGGAGCGGCGCCTCCTGCGGGCGATCATCAATAATCTTTCTTCGGCCGTTTACGCAAAGGACCTGGAAGGCCGCAAGATCCTAGCCAATAAAGTTGATCTGCAGAACATCGGCTGTGAAACAGAGGAGGAAGTTATAGGTAAGACCGACTTTGATATGTTCCCCCGCCATATTGCCGAGAAGTTCTGGCAGGATGACCTCCGAGTTTTGAAATACGGTGAAGCAGTTATCGATCGAGAAGAGATATTGTCCGAAGGAAATGGCGAACAGAGATGGCAGCGCACATCGAAACTGCCGCTTAGGGATGAAGAGGGCAATATTGTTGGTTTGATAGGCTTTGGTCACGATATTACGCAAGAAAAGAAATTAGAACACGAGAATAAGCGGGTTCAGGCTCAGATTCGCGAACAGCAGGAAACGGTAGAGCAGATGATGGCTGATCTGGCTGCCATTCCAGAAAAAGTAGGTAAATTGGTAAACGGTATTTCTTACATAGCCAAACAGACCAAGATGGTTTCTATTAACGCGGCGATTGAAGCAGCGCGTGTAGGTGAGATGGGCCGCGGATTTGAGGTTGTAGCCCATGAGGTAGGACAGCTTTCAGACCGCTCCAGCGAAGCCGCCACCCAAGTGCGTGACGCTATCGCCGAAGTTGAGAAGTTGGTTAAGGGAATTATGGAGGCCTGGCAAGCAAGCAAGGTTGTTCCCAGCCAATCAACTGCCGCTGATAAAAGCAGCGGGAATTAAGAATCGAAATCTCACCCATTCCTGGGTACTTCCCATGGAATGGGTTTTTCTTTTTCAGAACTCGGCACTCAGTATAATCAGGTATAATTGTACTGGAAGCAGTGTTACCTATAGGAGGATTGATTATGTTTAAACTGGCCAGCCGAGCCTATAAAGAAGAAGATACCATCGTGCGAGTAGGCGATGTACTGATTGGCGGGGACCAGCCCGTGTTCATTGCCGGTCCTTGTTCAATCGAGTCGGCTGAACAGGTCAGACAGATCGCACAGGCGGTGAAGGGACATGCCCACATTCTGCGAGGCGGGGCTTTTAAACCGCGTTCTTCACCGTATAGCTTTCAAGGGCTGGCTGAAGAAGGACTGATTTTGCTCAAGGAAGCAGGTCAGGAGGCGGGACTACCGACGGTGAGCGAGGTTGTTTCGCCTGAAGATGTGGAGCTTGTGGCTCAATATGTGGACATGCTGCAGATTGGAGCTCGCAATATGCAGAACTACTCTCTACTAAAGAAGGTGGGGCGCACAGGAAAACCAGTTCTGTTGAAGCGGGGCCTGGCAGCAACTATTGAAGAATGGCTGATGTCGGCAGAATACATCATGAGCGAGGGAAATCCTAACGTCGTATTGTGTGAGCGAGGTATCCGAACTTTTGAACCTTTGACTCGCAATACTCTGGATATCAGTGCAGTACCGGTGATTCATCATATGAGTCACCTGCCTGTCTTGGTAGATCCAAGCCATGCAGCAGGTGCGTGGAACTTAGTGGAACCGCTGGCATTAGCTGCGGTTGCAGCAGGTGCCGATGGTCTTATGATTGAAGTGCACAATCATCCTGATGAAGCGCTCTCCGATGGACCGCAGTCGCTGCTGCCGAAGCGTTACTGCCAATTGGTTGAGAAGGCGATGGAGATCCGAACGCTGACGACAAGGAGGAAAACTGATGTTTAACGGCCAGATCCGTGTTCCTGGAGATAAATCCATCACCCATCGTGCACTGATCTTAGCAGCAATGGCTGAGGGAACCAGTGAGATTATCGGGCCTCTGCGGAGTGATGACTGCCGCAGCACAATCCAGTGTCTGCGAAGACTCGGGGTGCAGATTGCTGAGCTGCCCAACACAACCATCGTGGAAGGGCGGGGCCTTAGGGGCTTTTCTGCTCCCGAAATGCCTCTAGACTGCGGCAATTCGGGGACATCTATGCGTCTCCTGGCAGGCGTACTTGCTTCTCAGCCCTTTGTCAGCGTATTGACTGGTGATGATTCGCTCAGTATCCGTCCCATGAGGCGGATCGTTGAGCCTCTTAAAGAGATGGGCGCTCTAATCAAGGGGCGCAAACAGGATCAGTTCGCCCCTTTGGTTATTAGGGGAGGGAATCTCACAGGGATTACTTATGAACTTCAGACTGCAAGTGCCCAGGTGAAGTCTGCGCTGCTCCTGGCGGGGTTAAGTGTCCAGGGTGAAACCAGGCTTCGAGGCAGAATTGACTCTCGGGACCATACTGAGCGGATGTTGGCGGCTTTCGGAGCTGATATCGCGAGTACAGAGGATGAAATAGTTCTCCGCCCAGGTCAAACTCTCAAAGCTCAGACAGTGCAAATTCCTGGTGATATTTCATCTGCCGCCTTTTTTATTGCCGCGGCAGCTGCTGTATCCGGTTCATATCTGGAGGTAGAGAGTGTTGGGCTCAATCCGACTCGTACGGGCTTTATTGACGTGCTGCAGGCAATGGGTGCAGATATCGATGTAATCCAGGAGGATGATTTTGCCGGTGAACCCATCGGGCGCATCATTGTCCGAGGAAGCAAGCTTCAGGGAACTACCATCTCAGGAAAAATCATTCCCCGTGTCATCGATGAACTGCCCATTTTAGCAGTAGCTGCTGCTTTTGCCCAGGGCAAAACGGTGATCAGTGATGCAGTAGAGCTGAGGGTGAAGGAAACCGATCGGATCAAGGCTTTGGCAGAAGAGCTAGGCAAGATAGGAGTACAAATAGAAGAACTTCCAGATGGCTTGATCATAGAAGGGCCAACCCATTTTAGAGCCGGCCAGATCGACAGCCGCGGCGATCACCGTTTGGCAATGAGCTTTTTGTTATGTGCTTCTGCGGCAAATGCGCCGCTTACCGTGGAGAATACAGACTGTGTATCTATTTCGTATCCAGGTTTTGAAGAAACCCTCCAGAGTTTACTTGAGGAGGTGCACTGATGCGTTTTCTCACGGCAGGTGAATCTCACGGGCCATGTTTGGTGGGGATCGTTGAAGGCTTTCCTGCGGGTGTAACTATCGATGTTACGGCGATTAATCAGGACCTAGCCCGGCGTCAGCAGGGATATGGAAGAGGAGGCCGTATGCAGATTGAGCAGGATGAAGTGCAGATCCTCACCGGACTTTGGAACGGTGTCACTATCGGCAGCCCTATTACGCTGCAGATCATCAATCAGGATCATGCTAATTGGGCGGGTAAACATCATCTGCCCCTTACTCTTCCGCGGCCAGGCCATGCTGACTTCGCTGGCAGCTTGAAGTATGGTTTTCAAGATGTTCGGAATGTATTAGAACGGAGCAGTGCCAGAGAAACCGCGATGCGAGTGGCAGTGGGGAGTCTGGCTAAACAGCTTCTGCAGAAGTTTGGGATAAGCTCGGCGGTACATGTTGTACGTATTGGAAAGGCAGCTCTTACAGGCGGCCCTTGGGCGTTTGCTGATCTCGCTAAGGCAGAGGATTCACCTGTCCGGTGTATTGATCCAGAGGTTTCTCAAGCGATGATTAGGGAAATTGATGAAGCTAAGGCGCAGGGTGATTCGTTAGGTGGTATTTTTGAGATTCAGATCAAGGGATTACCCGTAGGTTTGGGTAGTTATGTGCACTGGGATCGGCGTCTGGACGGAAAGCTAGCCGGTGCGTTAATGAGCATTCCGGGAATTAAGGGCGTGGAAATCGGAGCAGGTTTTGCTGCTGCCGCAGAGCCTGGTTCGGAAATACATGATGAACTCTTTTATGAAGAAGGCCGGGGATATTACCGTAAAACCAATCGCGCTGGCGGGATTGAGGGGGGCATTTCTAACGGTGAGAACATTGTACTTCGAGCTGCCATGAAGCCTATTCCTACCCTGATGAGGCCACTGCGGTCAGTTGATCTTGTTACAAAAGAATCTGGCGATGCCAGCGTTGAGCGGAGCGATACCTGTGCCGTCCCAGCGGCGGCTGTCGTTGGTGAAATGGTGGCTCTAACGGTGATTACTCAAGAATTTCTCAGGGTCTTTGGTGCCGATTCATTAGAGGAGATGGAGAGACGATGGTCCGAATTCCAGTCACGTTAGGTTCAGCTGGGTACGATCTTATCATCGGATCGGGTGCATGGCAGCACCTGGAGCAGTATGCAAAAAGGTACGATCGAGCTGTGGTTATAACGGACAGCAATGTCGACCGCCTCTATGGCAGTCGTTTTAACTTCCCCAAAATTGTCGTGGAGCCAGGGGAGTTTTCTAAATCGTGGGCTGTTGCTGAAAAGGTCATTCAAGAAATGGTGGCCCTTGGGCTAACCCGCTCTTCAGTGGTTATCGCCCTTGGCGGTGGAGTAGTAGGAGATCTAGCTGGTTTTTGTGCCGCCATCTATATGCGGGGGATTTCCTATGTCCAGGTGCCTACTACCCTGCTCGCTCAGATCGACAGTGCCATCGGAGGCAAAACCGCCATAGATCTACCTGTAGGGAAAAACTTAGTTGGAGCCTTCCACCAACCCGAAGGGGTACTTATTAACCCGGAGGTTCTGCAGACTCTATCCCGCACTGACTTGATCAGCGGTTTGGGCGAAGTGGTAAAGTACGCAATCATAGCTGAACCAGTACTGGTAGAGATTCTCAGAGAAAAAGGGGAGACGGTCTATACTGCTCCACAAGAAGCGTTAAAGGAGATTATTATCAGATGCTGTGCCCTGAAGGCTCAGATTGTGAGTGCCGACGAGCTGGATTGTGGTCTGCGCAAACAGCTTAATGCAGGGCATACCATCGCTCATGCTCTTGAAGCTGCCACCAACTTTAGTGCTTTCACCCATGGCGAAGCGGTTCTCTTGGGGCTAGCTGCCGAAGCGCGGTTATCGCATCGGCTGGGACGTCTCGATCAACAGGACTTGATAAAGATCGAAGAGGCATGCGAGCTTGTCAGCTTGCCGCCTATTCCCTCTGATTTATCTCTGACAGACGTGCAGCAGGCACTCCTAAGAGATAAGAAAAACCGTGCCGATAAGATCTCCTTCATGCTGCCACGAGCGATGGGGCAAGTGGAGGAGGTTCTCTTGAGCATGGACGAAGTGCTGCAGCACTTAGAGGCGGTGCTGCGGCCGAGGAAGGAGGGTAAATATGGACCTAAATGAGCTGCGAGCGCAGATCAGCGCCTGCGATGCGGCGATTGCTGAAGCTTTTCAAAGACGCCTTGAATTAGTCGATGCGGTGGCCCGCTATAAGAAAGAGCACAGAATGCCCATATATGCGCCAGACCGCGAGGCGGAGATCTTAAGCAGATACAGCGGTGACACCCAGGCTCTATTTGCTGAGATTATGCGCATCAGCCGCGGCCGGCAGTCGAGGGCTTTGTTTCCGTTCAATATTGCCCTAATTGGCTTTATGGGAACAGGTAAGTCAACTGTGGCGCCGCTGTTGGCTCATACCTTAGGGCGGGAGTTCATCGATTTAGATAAAGAAATTGAACTGCGCCAAGGACGCAGCATTCCTCAGATTTTTGCGGAAGATGGGGAATCGCGATTCCGTGCTCTAGAACAGGAACTGGTTCAAGAGGTGAGTCAAAGGCATCATCTTGTGATAGCCTGCGGAGGGGGGACCATCCTTCGGGAGGAAAACCGGCATGCTCTGAAGAGAAGCTCTCGCCTAGTGCTCTTAACGGCGTCTCCCGAAACGATTCTGAAACGGATCGGGGACGAAACGCACCGCCCCCTTTTAGGAGGGAAGCCTACCAAGGAAGCTATCGCTCAGCTGTTGACAGAGCGAGCGAAGATTTACTATGAAATAGCGGATGTACAGGTGTCCACAGATGCTTCGACGCCTGCAGAGGTCACTGAGTTGGTAGTGCGCGAGCTGCTGAAGGATCTCTAAATTGTCAAAATCAGCCTTAAGGCGGAGATGTTTCCCAACTTCAGACTCTCACTTGGTAGTGTCCTTGCTTGATAAAATGGGTGCAAGCTAGGACAGAAAGGTTGAGAGCTATGCTGCAGAAGTTGTTTATCAACCGTGATTACGGTCTTTTGTTTTTCGGACGGCTAGTATCACAGATTGGCGATGGAGTCCTCTATTTTGTTCTAACTTGGTTAGTACTGGATCTAACTGGTTCCGGCACTGCGCTAGGCACTCTGCTTCTGATATCATCTATCCCCGGCGTGATTCTAGCACCTTTAGCTGGGGTATTAGCTGATATGTGGAGTCGAAAGCATATCGTGGTCATTACCGATATAATCCGTGGTATAGTGCTGTTGGCGGTAGGAGCAGTTCACGCTGCCGGACATCTCACCCTCGCGGTGTTGTATGGCGCCACAATTGTTTTTTCCATATGCGGTGTCCTTTTTGGACCTGCCATCACAGCGGCTATTCCAGGAATGGTTAAACGAGAGGAGCTTACCGCTGCTAACGCTCGCAACAATTTTTCCCGCAGTGCGACAGGTATTATTGGCCCAGCATTAGGGGCACTTCTTTTGGGGTTAGTTGGATATACGGGCGTCTTTGTCATTACAGGGATCTGTTTCTTGCTTTCAGCCATCTCCGAGATGTTTATTCGGTTTCCTAAGCAGGAGTTCGGTGCCGCTCAGCGGGGCCGGGAACAGCTTCGAGCCTACGGAATCAACTTTAAGGAAGGCTTTACGTATGTCTGGCAGCGTTCGAGCTTACGAGGACTGATTGGCTATGCCATTGCCCTAAACTTCATTGCCGCTCCGATAATGAGTATCATCATGCCATATTTCGGCAAAGAAGTACTGCAGATGTCTGCGGAGCACTACGGATTCGTGAAATCAGCGGTGCCCGCAGGGCTATTGGTTGGGACTTTCTTTGTAGGCGCCTTAACTCAACGCTTGAGCAAAGAACGGCTCTTGGTCGGCGGGATCATCGGTCAGGGTTTGGGCGGAATCCTGCTCGGCCTGGCTGCTGTGCCCATGGTTTATCAGCAGCTGTCAGAGCTTACGCTCTTAGGAAGTCTGCTGGTTCCTGCTTTTCTGATTGGGGTCTTGAATGTATTGGTGAACGTGCCCTTGCAGGTGATGCTGCAGGAGACCATCCCAGACAATTTCCGTGGGCGAGTCTTTGGTTTGCTTGATGGCTTAGTCACTATGTTGGTCCCTCTTGCCCTTGCAGCTTTTGGACCTGCGGTAGATAGATATGAGCCTCATGTGCTCTTCTTAATCTGCTCAGTGGGAATGACTGCAATTGGTATTCTGATGGACCGCTCTCCCCATATAGAAGGCCTTTATAAAACAAGTGAAGCAGTATGAAAAAGAAACCTCGGCTCGAGTCGGCCGAGGTTTCTTACTATGGTGCTGTCTGTGACTTGGGAAGAAATGACTGGGAGAAATATTCAATTATCGCGATGAGTGCCGCTAAGGCGATGAGTGTGGCGCCTGTAGTTCGGAACCAGGTAAACAGCGCACCAAGCACCCATGCCAAGACAGCCCCCAGTATGCCATCGGCCACAGCGGCGATAGTCTGTCCCGCTGAGGGTTTGAGTAAGAGTTCACCTATGAGGTAATTAACGATGGTCGCAGCCAACGCCCACCCCAATACCGCTAGCCATGGGTTATCATCAAAAAGGGCAAGCGTAAGGAGTCCGCTTACGAGCGAAACGACAAAACGAAAAACTAGTATCCATCCAGTTCTGTGCATTTTCTGCCACACCTCCCATGGCGTTAGTCTGAGCCAAAATCGGCTTTCAAATACTTTCTCTTGGTATGATAACCGCAAAATTCCAGATAATATGGGAGAGAAAAACACTTGTAATGGGGGGTTTTTGATGGGCCGGATTGTGACCATTGATGGCAATGAGGCTGCGGCTCACATTGCCTATGCATTTACAGAAGTGGCAGCGATTTATCCGATTACGCCTTCGTCGCCAATGGCGGAGCATATTGATGTGTGGAGTGCTCAAGGCCGCAAGAATATCTTTGGCGAGGCGGTAAAGGTCGTAGAAATGCAGTCAGAAGCAGGTGCAGCCGGTGCAGTGCATGGTTCGTTAGCAGTAGGTGCTCTAACGACCACTTTCACCGCATCGCAGGGACTGCTTCTCATGATTCCAAATATGTATAAAATCGCTGGCGAACTCCTGCCAGGTGTTTTCCATGTGAGTGCTCGGGCAATCGCGGCGCACGCCTTATCCATCTTTGGCGACCATCAAGATGTGATGGCCTGCCGTCAGACTGGCTTTGCTATGCTCGCTTCTTCCAATGTACAGGAAGTGATGGATTTAGGCTGCATCGCTCATCTAGCGGCAATTAAATCTCGGGTTCCTTTCTTGCATTTCTTTGACGGATTCCGCACCAGCCATGAGATCCAGAAGATCGAGAGCCTAGAGTACGATGAAGTGGCGAAACTAATTGACTACGAAGCACTGGCGGACTTCCGCGCCCGGGGATTGAATCCGGAGCATCCCGTAATTCGAGGAACAGCGCAGAACCCAGACATCTATTTCCAGGGTAGGGAAGCGGCAAATCCCTTCTACCTTGCCGTGCCGGAGATTGTCGAGTCGTACATGCGTGAATTGGAAAAAATGACGGGACGGTCTTACAATCTCTTCGACTACTACGGCGATCCTGAAGCGAAACGCGTTATCGTGGCAATGGGTTCAGTGACCGATACAATTGAAGAGACTATCGATTACCTGAGCAGTCAGGGCGAGAAGGTCGGCCTTGTGAAGGTGCGTCTCTACCGGCCGTTTTCTGAGAGACATTTCCGGGCGGTTCTTCCCAAAACTGTGGAGCGGATTGCCGTGTTGGATCGTACGAAGGAACCAGGTTCCCTTGGCGAACCTCTCTATTTGGATGTGGTCAAAGCGTTGGCAGACAGCGATATTCAGGTAATCGTGGGTGGGCGTTATGGCCTCGGCTCGAAAGACACCAGACCATCACAGATTATTGCTGTATACAAGAATCTAAAGGCGGAGGAGCCCAAAGATCGGTTTACTATCGGCATTGTCGATGATGTGACCGATACTTCGCTGCCTGAGGAGGATATCGTAGAGACCACTCCAGAAGGAACAATCAGCTGCAAGTTTTGGGGCTTGGGCAGTGATGGTACAGTTGGTGCCAATAAGACAGCAATCAAGATCATCGGTGAAAACACGCCCCTCCACGTGCAGGCGTATTTCTCTTATGACAGTAAGAAATCGGGAGGAACCACCGTTTCGCACCTGCGTTTCGGCAAGCAGCCAATAAAGTCTCCTTACCTCGTCTACAACGCAGACTATATTGCCTGCCATAACTCATCGTTTGTATTTAACTACGATCTGCTCAAGGGGATCAAGAAGGGCGGCATTTTTGTGCTCAACTGTCCTTGGGACATGGACGAGCTAGAAGAAAACCTGCCCGCTTCTACCAAACGAGCCATCGCAGAAAACGATGTTCAGTTTTACACTATCGATGCTCTGTCTATTGCCGGGAAAGTTGGTTTAGGCAACCGTATCAATATGATAATGCAGTCAGTCTTCTTCAGGCTCGCTGAAGTCATTCCCGTAGATGAAGCTGTTCGCCAGCTGAAAGACGCGGTCCAGACCATGTACGGCAGCAAAGGTGAGCGGGTTGTACAGATGAACCTAGATGCTATCGATGCTGCAGAAAATGCTCTGCGGCGCATCGACGTGCCTTCAGAATGGCGCAGCGCCCAAGATCCGCCTCGAGAAGTAAAGCGTGTTCCTGAGTTTGTAGAGCGCATCCAGACTCCCATGGCTCGCCATGAAGGTGATGAACTGCCAGTGAGCGCCTTTAAAGGCATGGAAGATGGAACTTATCCGTTAGGAACAACCGCATATGAAAAGCGGGGCATTGCGGTCATGGTTCCGGAATGGCAGATCGAAAAATGTATTCAATGCAACCAATGTTCCTATGTATGTCCCCATGCAACGATCAGGCCTTTCCTTCTGGATGAAGCCGAAATAGCTGCTGCGCCTGAGGGCTTTAATACCAAGAAGGCTATGGGTAAGGACATCTCCCAGTTTGGCTACCGCATTCAAGTCAGCCCCTTAGACTGTACAGGATGCGGCAACTGCGCTGATGTCTGCCCAGCGCCGGGTAAGGCACTGATAATGCGTCCGGCTGACCAGATGATCGAACAAGAAGCGGATAATTGGGAATACGCTATGACAATTAAGCCTAAGTATCAATACACGAACTGGAAGACCTTGAAAGGCAGTCAATTTAGGCCACCGCTCTTCGAGTTCAATGGTGCTTGTCCAGGATGTGGAGAAACGCCTTATCTGCGCCTTTTGACCCAGCTCTTTGGTGAACGCATGATTATCGCTAATGCGACTGGCTGTTCGTCCATCTACACGGCGAGTGCTCCTTCTATGGCTTATACAGTAAATGCTGATGGCCATGGACCCGCCTGGGCAAACTCGCTCTTTGAAGACAATGCGGAGTACGGCTTTGGTATGTGGCTGGGAGTATCGCAGATTCGCCATCGCTTAGCGGGCCTGATGAAGGATCTGCTCAATTCTGATGTTGACGCATCACTGGCAGAGGCTTTTCGCGCATGGCTGGAGAATATGTATGATGGTGAAGGCTCGGTTGAGCCGAGCAACCGGATTGTGGATCTATTAGCTAAGATGGACCTGAAGAGCAATCCAGCCCTTGCCGAGATCTGGGAAAAAAGGGCCTACCTCATTAAGAAATCTCAATGGATCATCGGCGGCGATGGTTGGGCATATGATATTGGCTATGGGGGATTGGATCAAGTTCTGTCTTTAGGCGAAGATGTGAACATTTTGGTTATGGATACAGAAGTATACTCCAACACCGGAGGGCAGTCGTCTAAATCTACACCCACTGCTGCTGTAGCCAAGTTTGCTTCGGCAGGCAAGCGGATCCGTAAGAAGGATTTAGGACGCATGGCAATGACATATGGGTATGTTTATGTAGCGCAGATTGCCTTGGGCGCGAACATGAACCATACCATTCGCACAATATTAGAGGCAGAGGCATATCCGGGCCCATCGCTAATTATTGCATACTCGCCGTGTATCGAACACGGCATACGTACAGGCATGGGCACCAGTATCCTGCAGGAAAAACGCGCGGTCGAGGCAGGGTATTGGCATCTTTATCGGTATAACCCTCTGCGCAAACAGGCGGGGCAGAATCCATTTACTCTTGATTCTCCAGAACCGAAAGCCTCGTTCCGGGAGTTCTTAGAAAGCGAAGTCCGTTACTTCACTTTATTGAGAACCTTCCCTGACATCGCGGAGGAACTATTCGCTCAGGCCGAGGCCGATGCCAAGGACCGCTACGCCGAATACCGCCGCTTGGCAGCGATGGAGTATTAAGCAGAAACAGAGCCCCGGTTTGGGGCTCTGTCTACTTTTGGTTTTCTTCTGCCCATTCGCGGGCGAGCTCCACGTCTAAATCGCTGGGCAGCCCGACACGGGATACTTCCTTTTGCCCGGCGAGATTAGCCCAAGCAGCGGTAGAGTGCTCTTCAACGGGCAGTGAATAACGCCTGCGCTTCAGTCCCTTAAGTGGTTTTTCTTTGTTCACATATCTTGCCATGGCATACCCCCTTGGTTCTAGTCTGTACCAAAGTGATTAATCTATCCAAGAAAGGTAGTGTTATCATGCCTGTCACGTTTAATGGGAACAGAATGCTTCAGCTGATTAATGAACTAGTAGCTATTCCTAGTCCGACTGGATTTACAGAAGAAATTATTCAGCATATTGAAAATGTGTTGAATGAGATGGGCCTAGAAACTTCTCGTACCCGAAAAGGAGCACTGCTCACGACTCTGCCGGGTAAGAACAATGAAGAACACAGACTGCTGACAGCCCATGTTGACACACTGGGAGCTATGGTCAAAGAAATTAAGAGCAATGGTAGATTGAAGTTGAGCTTAATCGGCGGCAGCCAGTGGCCACACTTAGAGGGTGAGTACTGCCAGATTATGGCGGGCAACGGGGAGATTTATACTGGAACCATCTTGATGCATCAGACTGCAGTTCATGTTTACAAAGACAGTGCAACACTTGAACGCAATCAGGACAATATGGAAGTGCGTTTAGACGAGAAAGTGAAATCTGCTGACGATGTACGAGCTCTCGGAATTGGTGTGGGGGATTTTGTTGCTTTTGATCCCCGCATTCAAATTACGCCGAGTGGCTTCATTAAAGCGCGCCATCTTGATGATAAAGCAGGTGTCGGCATACTGCTCTACATCTTAAGAGAACTCCAGGAGAACGAGATTGTTCCGGCACATACAACTCATATCTTGATTTCGAACTACGAAGAAATCGGGTATGGGGGCAACTCTAATATTCCTCCGGAAGTAGTAGAATATGTGGCTGTAGACATGGGAGCTTTAGGTGATGGCCAGGCGGGTGATGAATATTCCGTATCTATTTGTGCTCAGGATTCATCAGGGCCTTATAATTACCGTCTTCGCCGGCATTTAGAACAAATCGCCCAGCAGAATGAAATAGCCTACAAAGTAGATATTTACCCATACTATGGTTCTGATGCCAGCGCAGCACTGCGAGCTGGACACGATATCATCCACGGCCTGATCGGACCGGGAATCGATGCTTCTCACGCTTTTGAACGAACCCATGTGGATTCGGTCATCAATACCGCGCGGTTGATCTACCACTATCTCATGAGTGATCTGGCGTAGGCTTCTCTTTCCCAAAGCCCTAAATGATGGTAAGATGGAAGGGAATGGAGGAATCTACGATGAGTTATCAGCTGATTGTGAGGCGGACCCAGGACACGCAGCCTGGCGATCTGCTCAATCTGCGCTGGGAGGAATTCCCGGTAAGTACCCCTTTTGTGGACGCAGTGACAGGTAATCCTGCGTCTTTCGACACAAGTGTCCAAGCTGCATGGGATGAAGAATACTTGTATATTCGTTTCCTCTGTGAGGACAAAGACATCGTAGCAACGATGGTTAACCGGGATGATCCTCTCTACGAAGAAGAAGTAGTTGAAGTATTTATCGCACCAGAGAATCTCAATCAGTACTACGAGTTCAATCTGAGTCCAAGAAACGTGGTTTTCGATTCGTTCATCACGCATGATGGGAAAAAACATCAAGGTGACCCTTCTTGGGACTGCCCCGGACTAATTCATCGGGTCATTCGTAAGGAAAACAACGGAGGAGGCGAATTCGGCAGTTGGGAGGGTCTTCTCGCTATACCATTCTCTTGTTTGGGAGTGGAGCCTGAACGGAATATGGTTCTGCGAGTAAACTTTTACCGCATAAAAAGAACCCCACGCGACGAGTATATGGCGTGGAGTCCGACTATGCGGGATCCTGCGAACTTCCATGTTCCCAAAGCCTTTGGAGAATTGAAATTGGTTTAGACTTGTACATCGGGAGCTGGGACATTACTGCTCCGGAACTTGCGGTTCCAAAGGGCCATGGCGCCGGTACCTACAAGTGCTGTCACTGCTCCGACCACGTACAAACCGGCTCCGCCTAAGCGATCTAAGATCGCCCCACCCCAAATCCCTCCTAAAAAGCGGGGTAGAGTGTAGGTGACGGCGGATTGGAGTGTGAAACCAGTCGTCTTAAAGGCAGGTTCTACTAGTTCATCGACGAGAAGTACGAAGGCCACTGTTGTTAAGGGGAATGCTAACCCTTCGATGCAGTGAATCAAGACCAGCATCCAAGGATTGGGTGTAATGGCAAATAAGAACATACGCAGAGTTTGAATCAAACCTGCAGTTATTACAAGCTGCTCTGGCTTATAGCGCCGGAGCAGTTTTCTTGTTATCGCGAAGACGGGAATTTCCACAAGGGCAGTAAAGCTCCAAGCATATCCGACAATCGTTGAGCTGGCGCCCCTCTCTACCAGCACTAAACTGAGGAAGGGCAGACTGGTGCTGTTCCCGAGCTGCAGGAGAAAGGCAGCTCCCAAGAAAAAGAGGAACGGCCGTGAGACAGCCTGACGGACTGTCCTTAGACTGAAATCTACCTTGTGTCCTTCTGTCGAGCTGAGTTTAGGCATGCTGAGGCTTGCTAGTATCGCAAAAGCACTTGTGATAACAAAAGCTGGGAAGATGCTGATATGGCTGCGCTCGAAAATCGGTCCCATCAAGAGAGCTACTGTTGCAAAGCTGAATGAACCCCAGAGCCTAGCCTGGCCAATGCGGTCACTGCTGCGATCCAGAGCTTGCACAGCCATGGAGTCCAGCATTGCCGTCAGAGGTCCCTGAATAATACCCATCAGCACCGCTAGCGCGAGAAACAGCCCCGAAACAGGCAGGAGCCCGAAGAAGGCTACCGTGCCTGCCGTGGCTGCTACGAGCAGAATGTATAGAAGGCGCACGTTTCCCCAAGCATCACTAACTAAGCCCCACAGGGGCTGAGTTAGGAAGGCTGCGAGAGGTCCTAAAGCATTGAAAAGACCGATCTCAAGGCCGCTCCAACCAGCCGCCTGCAGGTAGATGGTGATGAAAGGGGTCCATGAGCCTATAATCATGAAGTATGCCAGGTAATTAAGGCATACCACTCGGAAAGGTTTCTTAGAATGCATGGTTCCTCCGGGAAATAGCTTCGTCAGGCGTAATGGTTAGTGGTTCTCCGTTATGGTAGATTTCTAACGCATCTCCTGACAGTAATTGGTACGTCGTGTACCCTCTTTCGACACGAACCGCCAATTGCCTTCCCTTGAACTTGATCTTAAACGAGTAGCTGTCCCATTTATCAGGCAGAATAGGCTGGAAGCGCAAAATTCCGTCATAGGTGCGCATACCGCCAAACCCATTGACGATCGACATCCACGAACCCGCCATACATGCTGTATGCACGCCCTGCCATGTGTTTTTGTTATAGTCATCTAGGTCAAGGCGAGATGTTTGCATGAAGTAGTTATAAGCGTATTCATGGTAACCAATCTCAGCAGCAATGATGCTGTAAATCGATGGCGACAGAGACGAGTCGTGTGTCGTCCTGGGCTCGTAGTAGTCAAAGTTGGCTTTCTTTTCCTCTAATGTGAAGAGATCGCCCAAGAGGAACATCAGTAGGATGACGTCTGCCTGCTTAATTACTTGGTAACGCCAAATGGTCAGTGGATGCCAGTTGCGTACCAAGGGAATTTCCTCTGGCGGAATGGAATCCACGTCGATGGGATCCTTATACAGGAAGGAATCGTCCTGTGGGTGGATACCGAGCTCTTCGTCAAAGGGCAGATACATTAAGTCAGCACATTTCTTCCACCGCTCAAATTCAGACTCATCGAGGTTAATGCGTTCTTTCAAGTCTGCATAGTGTTCAGGGAACATTTTCTTGAGAATTTCTGCCGCTTTGAGAGCTAGTTCTAGATTGAACTTAGCCATGTAATTGGTGTAGCAGTTATTGTTCACACCAGGCTTGTATTCATCAGGCCCGCAGACTTCGTTGATGCAGTACCTGCCGCCCTTTGCTTCAATGAAGGCTCCTCGGTGAGCCCAGCACCGCGCGGTTTCGAACAGGATTTCTGCACCCATATCTCGCAGGAATTCCCAATCCTCGGTGGCTTCGATGTATTTATAGATAGCATAGGCAATATCTGCGTTGATGTGATACTGCACGGTGGAACCAAGGAAGTTACCCGACGCTTCGTGTCCATTGATGGTACGCCATGTGTAGAGAGCACCTTTGTCTTTCATTCGAGCTGCATTTTCCCGTGCCGCATCGAGAATGTGGTAGCGGTACTCGAGCAGTTTGCGTACAAGTTTTGGCTGACTGTACAGGAAGTAGGGGATGATATAGGTTTCTGTATCCCAGAAGTAATGACCCTCATAGTACTCGCCTGTCAGCCCTTTGGCAGCTATGTTGGTGATTCCATCGCGGCCCGTGGAGCCAAGCAGCTGAAACGCGTTGAAGCGGAGTCCCTGCTGCAGAGCAGGATCGCCTTCGATTTGGACATCTGTATCTTCCCAATATTCAGCCATAAAACTCTTGTGAGCGGCAAACAGCTCGTCCCAGCCGGTATCTGCTGAAGCTTGAGCACGGGAAGTGACGAACTCCTGGATCTGGTCTTTGTCTGTTTCCCGAGAAGTGGTTACTGAAATGTATTTTTCCAGAATGCCTGCTTCACCTTGGCCTAGTTCGTAATCTGCTGTAAAGACCAGCTGGTCGCTTTCTGCGGTTCCACTTACAGCTGGAGCGGCCGATTGTTCAGCAGAGGTTTTGTGGGTCACTCCAACACCGATGACAAAGCCGGTACGACGGGTTTTGGATAAAATGCAACCGCTTTCATTTTTTGCCTGAGAAAAAACCACATCAAGGGCTTGGTTCTTCAGGTGGTGGTAATTGCGCACATTGCCGTTGACTTTTGATGTGATGGTGACCTTACCGGAAAAGTTAAGCGGCTTAACGCGACAGCGCATCACTGCCAGGTGTTGGTCTGTCTGTGAAATGAAACGCTCAAACCGCAGCTCCAGTCTCTTTCCATTTGGACTCTCCCAAACAACTTCTCTAACTAAGATGCCTTCTTTTAGGTCCAGCACCCGCTGGTAGTGTTCTACCTTTCCGCTCATCAGCGAGAAGTTTTCTCCATCAACCGAGACCTCAATGATCTTCCAATCTGTGATGTTGATCATAGTCTGGTACTCTTCTGGCTGCAGAGCCATGTGTTCGCCGTAGACGATAGGCCATGTCTCATAGATTCCGTTTATATAAATACCCGGAGTAGAGGGGATATCGTTGGGTAAACCTTCCTCAAATGTACCCCGCATACCCATATAGCCGTTGCCGATTGAGAAAATAGTCTCATTGCGGTGATTCAACTCGGGGTTGAACTCTGTTTCTGTAACGCACCATTCCTCAAACGGGTAAATTGGCTGAATATTCCTATGATAAGCCCGCATTCTACATTCATCTCCTTTCTGGTTGTGGCTGTATTGTCAGTATGGGTCTTTTATTGGCCATTAACCGCCTAAATCCTTTTTGATCAAGCAGGTAGAGCTAATAATCCCCTACCGTTATGGGTATCCTTTCATGAGAAGAGAGATTTAGGTGGTGACGTACATTGAGGATTATGATGCTGTCGTGGGAATATCCGCCGAAAGTAATCGGCGGATTGGCGCGTGCTGTTGCAGATCTTTCGGAAGCTCTAGTTGAACATGGTCATGAAGTAAGCGTGATTACCAGCGATCATCCCGATTGCCCTGAGGCTGACTATCGCTCGGGGGTGCGGGTCTATCGCGTTAATCAGCACTATCCTTCCCCATTAGGGTTCTTAGATGGTGTCTTGTACATGAATTACCACCTGATTCAACGGGCTGCTCAGCTCTTGAATGAAGAATCCTTTGACGTCGTGCACGCCCATGACTGGCTTGTGGCACCGGCTGCCAAGGTGCTGAAGCATGTCTATAAGATCCCCTTGGTGGCTACAATTCATGCAACCGAATGGGGCCGCAACGGTGGTCTGCACAACGATCTGCAGCGCCACATCAGCGATGTGGAATGGTGGCTCACGTATGAAGCGTATCGGGTGATCTGCTGCAGCCGCTATATGGAGGACGAGCTGCGTCGAATCTTTCATCTTCCCGAGGACAAGCTGGCTGTAATCCCCAACGGCGTTACCCTCAAGAATTTTACCGAAGTTCATCAAGACTTGAATGCTTTTCGGCGGCAGTGGGCTCTGCCAGAGGAAAAGATTGTGTTTTTTATCGGCAGGCATGTCCACGAAAAAGGCGTGGATATTCTCTTGGGTGCAGTGCCCAAGATCCTGCATCACTGTCCCCAGGCTAAATTCATTATTGCTGGTAAGGGTCCGCTGCACGACAGCTTGAAAAATCAAGCCCAGCAGATGGGCATTGCCCATAAGGTCATGTTCGCTGGCTTCATTGATGATAAGACGCGCAACAGTCTTTACAAATTGGCTGATGCGGCTGTTTTCCCCAGCCGCTACGAACCCTTTGGCATTGTGGCTCTAGAAGCCATGGCAGCTGGCGCACCGTGTGTGGTCAGCGATGTAGGCGGTTTGCGCGAAATCGTGCGGCACGGAGAAACAGGTTTGACCTTCTATGCAGGCAATAGCAACTCTCTAGCTGACACCGTGCTCACACTGCTTCATGATCGTCAGTCGGCCAGCATGATGAAGAAACTGGCTTATCGTGAACTGCTTGACAAATACGATTGGAGCAAAATTGCCCTCCAAACTGTGGAAGAATACCACCGGGCCATCGGCCTTAAAGCGTCTGGCCCCGTCCGACATCTCAAAGTCAATCGCACTATCTACGATCGATATCACCTGACAGGCAACTTCCCAGAAGAAAGGGCTGAGCTTTATGAAAGCAGTAATCATGGCCGGCGGTGAAGGTACTCGTCTGCGGCCCCTGACCTGCGGTGTGCCTAAACCGATGGTTCCTATTTTGAATAAACCCATGATGGAGCATATTCTTAACCTACTGCGGTTCCACGGCATTACGGAGATTGCCAGCACGCTCTGGTATCTGCCGAAAGATGTGACCGATTATTTCGGTGATGGCTCCGACTTCGGCGTTTCTATGGAATACTTTGTCGAGGAGCAGCCTTTGGGGACTGCGGGTAGTGTCAAAAACGCGGAAGATTTTTTGGATGAGACATTTATTGTGGTGAGCGGTGATTCGCTCACCGATATTGATTTAACGAAGGCTGTGGAGTTTCACCGTTCCAGGAATGCTGTCGCTACTATAGTTCTCACGCGGGTATCTAATCCTCTCAGCTACGGCATTGTGATTAGCGATGAAGATGGGCGCATTCAGCAGTTTCTCGAAAAACCGAGTTGGAGCGAGGTTTTCAGCGACACAGTCAATACCGGAATCTATGTACTCGAGCCCGAAGTACTGCAGTTGTTCGGTAGGGGTGAGAACTTCGACTTCTCGCGGGATCTTTTCCCAAAACTACTGCAGCAGAAGGCGCCCTTATATGGATACATCGCTGATGGCTATTGGTCCGACGTGGGTAATCTCGATGTCTATCGTCAAGCTCAGCAGGACTGCCTCGACAGAAAAGTGCGCATAACACTACCTGAACCGCGCGGTGATGGCCTTTTCATCGAAGAGGGGGCCGTGATTGATCCAGATGTGGAAATCAGAGGCCCGGTCTACATTGGCCGCGGAACTCGCATTGAGGCAGGTGTTGAGCTGGGCAAGTACAGTGTGATTGGTCCGAATTGCCGCATCGCTGCGGGAGCGAGCATCAAGCGGTCGACACTCTGGGCCGGAGCGCAGGTAGGCTCGGGCAGCGAACTTCGGGGCTGTGTTTTAGGTCAAAATGCCAGGGTTCAGCGGCGGGTAAAGGTCTTTGAAGGGGCAGTTGTTGGTGATAATACTGCAGTAGGGTCACACTCCACCATAATGCCCGAAGCCAAGGTATGGCCTTGGAAGCGCGTCGCCAGTGGCTCGACCTTGAAGCGGTCCCTTGTCTGGGGACACCAGGAACGGCCCTCGTTATTCAGCAAAACTGGTATTACTGGGGATCTCCAGGGTCAGCTTCCTCTAGAAGATATTGTGCGCATCGGATTGAGCTATGGCGAATTCTTAGGCTCAGGAAAGAGGATTCTCGTGACCTGTGATGGCAGTGCTAACGCGCGTGTAGCCAAACGAGCACTGATTGCAGGGCTTTTGAACGGCGGCCTTAATGTGCTTGATGCGGGCATCGCAATGGGTAACTTGACTCGCTTTGGAGTGCTTCTCTTTAAGAGTGACGGAGCACTGCACTGTGAAAGCCTGCCTGGTACACCAGGGCTTGTAAACATTCAGTGCTGGAATGGGCAGGGATACCTTCTAAGTAAGGCGGAACAGCGCAAGGTGGAGAATATCTTTTTGCGCGATGACTATCCGCGCCGTGTCGATGGAGAACTGGGAGAACTAGCATTCGCAGCAGGGCTTTCAGAGCGGTATCTGGATGCGCTTGCAGAGGCTTACAGAGCCGTGCGTGAACGCCTCAGCGTTGGTGTGCGGGTTCTTTCTGATAGAGCCCGAGGCTTTGGTGAACTGGTAACAGCCTTTTTAGAAAAAGCAGGATACCAGCTGACCGATGGGGCAGATGAAGGCAATGTGACTATTGTAGTTGACGATGAGGGCTGGTACTTCGAAGACGAACGCGGACAGCGAGTTGATGAAACTGCGTGGTGGGGTATTTTTACCCATGCGCTGAAAGCCAGAGCCCGCAGGGCGATTCCCATTCCAGTACATGTATCGGAGCGCGTTTCTAAACTAGCCCAGGATGCTGGCTTGGAGGTACAGTGGACGAGACTCGAACCTCTATTTTGGATGGAAGCAGCTTCAGAATTGGGGATCACTACAGGAGACAGTGAGGTGGAGTTCTTCCCATATGTTGAGCCCCTAGCATCCATCGGCGAGGTTCTTCATTATATCAGCAGCCAAGATCAAAACTTGGCTGATCTGGTAAGTGCTCCAGAGACGAGCTCTAGCACCAAACAGGTCCTCTGTCCTTGGAGAGATAAAGGACGGGTGATGCGCAAGTTGATCGGACAGACTAATCCGGAAAACACTCTATACCTCGATGGCATTAAGGAATACACAGATAAAGGTTGGGCGCTGGTAGTGCCTGATGGTGACGAGCCTGTCTTTCAAATATACAGCGAAGCTGACAGTCCAGAAGAAGCAGAGGCGTTGGCTGAATACTATGCCAAACTGATAATGACCCACATCGACGAGGAGTGAAGATATGAACACAATTCCCCAGCCTAAAGTAGCTTTCTTCTGCATGGAATATGGTTTGAGTGAGACCTTCCCAATATATTCTGGCGGCCTTGGGGTCCTAGCCGGGGATATTCTCAAAACTGCGAAGGATATGAACTTACCCATGATCGGTATTGGAATCCTCTGGCGGGAAGGTTACACTGATCAATATCTAGACAAAGATGGATCTCCCCGAGATTATGCCCAGGATTACGACCGCAGCCACTTAGAAGACACAGGCGTCACGGTCGATCTCTGGATTCGCGGCGAAAATGTGACATGCAAGGTGTGGAAAACAGAAGCGTTTGGTAATGTTCCGCTCTACCTACTGGACAGCGATCTTCCCGGCACGAATCATGGCTGGATGACTCGCCAGCTTTACCACAGTGCGCCGCAGGAACGGGTTGCTGCCGAAATGATCTTGGGAATCGGTGGGGTGCGCCTCATCCGGAAGCTCGGCCTTGATATCGACATTTACCATCTCAATGAAGGTCATGCTGTTTTTGCAGGCTTAGAACTGATCCGTGAAAAAATGGCCCAAGGTTTGGAGTTCGACGAGTCGTGGGAAGAAACGCGGCAGCAGATTGTTTTCACTACCCATACGCCGGTTATGGCTGGTAATGAGGAGCATGGCCATGATCTGCTTAATTACATGGGTGCGTGGTGCGGCTTAGAATATGACCAAGTGGAAAAAATCGGAGGAAATCCTTTTAATATGACGGTTGCAGCACTGCGCCTGAGCTATATTTCTAATGGTGTCTCACAGCTGCACGGTATGACTGCCCGCTCAATGTGGCGTGGGAACCCAGGTACAGCTCCGATAATCAGCGTGACAAATGGCGTACATGTCAACACTTGGCAGACACCTCAAATCCGCCAGGTTTATAACGTAAACGGCAATCTGTGGAAACCTCATATGCACAACAAACGGCGCCTCCTCGATTTAATCGCTAACCGAACGGGAGTCAAATTCGATCCTGATGTACTTACCATCGGATTTGCCCGCCGCGCAGCTGCCTATAAGCGGAGCGGCCTCATCTTTAATCGTATGGATATAATTGAGCCGCTTCTAAAGGAGCGCACGCTTCAACTCGTGTTCTCTGGTAAAGCGCATCCACACGATGAATGGGGTAAACGGATAGTAGCTAATATTGTGGAAATGGCCTACCGCTTTCCCGAGAGTGTGGTATTCTTAGAAAACTATGATATGGAACTTGGGCGCGCTCTCACTGCCGGATGCGACGTGTGGCTCAATTCACCTCAGCGTCCACTAGAAGCCTCAGGAACCTCAGGTATGAAGGCGGCGCTAAATGGTGTGCTTAACCTGAGCACCCTTGATGGATGGTGGCCGGAGGCGGTGATCCATGGTGTGAATGGCTGGCACTTTGGTGGTGGTTATGAAGGCCCTGAACAGACGATGGTTGATGCTGCTTCGCTCTATGACGTTTTGATTTCGGAAGTCATTCCCACCTACTACGAGAAACGCGACAAGTGGGTGGAAATGATGCGAGCGGCAGTTGATATGGGCCTGCACCGCTTCTCTTCTGAGAGAATGCTGACCGAATATTACAATATGCTCTATCAGCCATCAACCACACTACGTCACTTGAAGGAGCAGATCAAGAAAACAAAGGCGGTCCACTAACAGCCGCAGCATATCTTGCGCCAGCCAGTCAAAAACGAAAGCGGGCTGTCTGGCGCTTCTTTCTGATGTGAGATATAATTCCCATTAGAGAGTCACTAATGGGAGGGGACAAGATGGATAAAAATACATTTTATGCTGAGCTGTGCCGGGATCTAGATGCTCTGATAGACGATGAACGCGATTGGGTAGCGAATCTCGCTAATGCTTCGGCCCTTTTGAATGAAAGATTGGAACGCATTAACTGGGTCGGATTCTACATCTTAAAAGGTGATGAACTGGTGCTCGGACCTTTCCAGGGTAAGCCAGCTTGTATCAGGATTGCCCTGGGTAAAGGGGTTTGTGGAACAACTGCCCTGCAGCGTAAGCCTCAGGTGGTTCCTGATGTAAACGAGTTTCCCGGTCATATTGTTTGCGACCCAGCTTCAAGATCGGAGATTGTTGTTCCCCTAGAATATGAGGGCAGACTCCTAGGTGTCTTAGATATCGACAGCCCTGAGCTGGGCCGTTTCGATGAAGCAGACGCTGAAGGCCTTACTAAGGTGGCGGCTATTCTGGCCGAAAGGTGCTCTTGGGATTAATAACTCTTGCCAAAACCAGAAATAAGCCCCATAATAGATATATGATAACGATTATCAATATCGAGGGGTTGATTATGTGGAGTTACGCAAGGGTATTCATTGGGTAGGCGTACTCGATCCTGATCTAGAAATCTTTGATGTTGTCATACCCACTCAGTGGGGCACCACTTACAACGCATATTTGATTGAAGCTGATGAACCTGCTCTTGTAGATACAGTGAAGAAAGAGTTCAGCGAGGAATTTTTTGCTAAGCTCGAAGAGAAAATTGATCTGGCTGATCTTAAACACCTAATTGTTAATCATACCGAGCCGGATCATTCTGGAGCAGTAAAAGAACTGCTGCGCAGGGCTCCCCATTTAAAAGTCCATGGGTCTCGGGCTGCAATCCAGTTCCTGCGTGAGCAGGTCAACATGGACTTCGATGCTAATGTGGTTCGGGACAACGACGTTCTAGATTTAGGTGGACGCCGCCTGCGCTTTATTATGGCTCCTTTTCTGCATTGGCCAGATACGATGTTTTCGTATTTAGAAGGGGAAGGCGTCATCTTTACCTGTGATGCATTTGGCTGCCACTACAGCCCGCCTCAAGGAAAGCTATTGGAGAGCGAGCAGGAAGAAGATTTCACTGAAGCGGTGCGCTATTATTTCGACAGCATTATGAGTCCTTTCAAGCCGAAGATTCAGGAAGCTGTCGCTAAAATTGCGGATCTGCACATTGACTTAATTGCTACCGGTCACGGTCCGATACTCGATCAGGATCCGTGGCGCACTATCGATCTTTACCGCCGCTGGAGCACTGAAGATGAACGAGACACTAAGAAAATTGTCGTCGGATATGTCTCTGCCTATGGTCATACCAAACGCATGGCAGAACTGATTGCGGAGGGAGCCAATGAAGTCGGAGGAGTTGACGTTGTGCTGGTAGACGTTGCGCTTACTCCTGAACGGATACTGGACGACATCTTCGAAGACTTCGACGCATTAATTATCGGCTCGCCAACAATGAACGCTAACGTTGTACCTCCGGTCTGGCGTGCTTTAGACAAGATTAGTGCGATTACAGCCCGTGGGAAAGCTGCTGCCGTGTTTGGCAACTACGGTTGGAGCGGTGAAGCGGTAGACCTGTTGGAGGAGCGGTTGGAAAAAATGCGCTTGGTAGTTTCCCATCCGCCAGTTAGAGTTCGTTTTGGTTTAACGCCTGAAGATGAAGAGCGCTGCCTGGACCTAGGCCGCCACATGGCAGAAGGTCTGCAGTAAGCGGTTATTTCAGAAAACCTGGCCTTTGTGCCAGGTTTTTGGTTGTCTATAAGGAGAATTACGCTGCGGTCCAATCCCCACACTAAGACAAGAACTGATTGGGGGAAGAGAGTTGGATGTTCTGCGGAATTTAGCTCGTCAAAAGGGTCGCTCTCTGCTGACAATCGGCGGAGTATTTGTGGGGATTTTGGCTCTAACTGTGTTGGGTGCCATGGTGGAACGCATCAATGCCATGCTGTCTCTCACAGAACAGTTTTTTGCTGCGCAGATCATGGTGATGCCCAAAGGGCGGGGAAGCTTCACGGGCGGCGGAGTCTTTACTCAAGAGCATCTGGAGCAGATGGCCAGACTCGAAGGAGTTAAGGCTGTGGTTCCACGGATTAACATTATGCTCGAGCTGAACGATGGATTTTCCTTCACGCTAGGCATGCCACCAATGATACAGGCGGTAGATCTAGAGTCAGGTCATAATGAATGGCAATCGCTTCGAGTCCGGTACGGGAAAATGCTTATGCCAGAACATGTGAAGGGCACCGTCTTAGGAGCGGATCTGGCCAAACGTTTAGAAGCTCAGGTAGGCGACATGGTAACGCTGAATGGCGAAAACTTTGAGGTTCTGGGAATTCTAGAAAAGACCCTTTCGGGGCCCGATAATATGGCACTGATTCACATCGAGGCGGGACGACGACTCCTGGGATATGGAGGAAGCAGTCTAGCTACCTCTGCGGCAGTGGTTTGGGAACCGGAGGTAGATCCGGAAGACCTTGCCCGCACTCTCCAGCAGGAAATAGGTAATATACTCGTGCTTTCCCCTAAAGCTGCCAAGGAGATTCTTGACCAAGCTGTACTCGTCATCAACCTAATTATTGGGGGTGCGGCGGTAGTTGCGTTGGTGGTAGGAGGTCTTGCGGTGATCAATACTATGATGATGTCAATTTCAGAGCGCATCCGAGAGATTGGTGTTAAGATGGCCATCGGCGCAAGACCGCGAACGATTGTGATGGAATTTCTCTTAGAGTCGGGTGCGATTGGCCTAATAGGGGGCCTCTTGGGATTGGGAATCGGTTCTCTCTTGGTTCGGATCGGAAATCAGCTGACCGCTGCTCGGGGCGTTGAGATCTTCTACATCAGTCCACGCTTAGTTCTTCTCACTTTGGTTTTCTCTCTGCTGTTGGGAGTCTTGGCGGGCGTTTATCCGGCTTATCGCGCATCCCGTCTCGACTGTGTAGAGGCGCTGAGGAGGGAATGAAATGGCAGCGGAAGTGCACCTGGAGGGAGTCTGCAAGATATACAACCAAGGTGCCGCAGAGGTAAAGGCTCTTGACAATATCAATCTGATGTTTACTGGTGGCGATTTTAAGGCAATTATGGGTCCTTCAGGTTCAGGAAAGTCTACACTTTTAAATGTGTTGGGCTGTTTGGACAAACCAACGGCTGGCATCATGAGACTTGATGGAATAGAGGTTCAAGACATACCTCCTGCCGCGCTGTGGCAGATTCGCGGCACTAAGATCGGTTTCATTTTCCAGAACCACTATTTAATTGAATCTCTGACTGCCCTTGAAAATGTTATGCTGCCTCAGCGCTATGCTGGTGTTAAGCGCAGACAGGCACAAGAGAAGGCGGTTGAACTTCTTGAAAAGGTAGGCTTGGGCCAACGCCTACACCATAGGCCCTCCCAGCTGTCCGGAGGAGAAAAGGCCCGGGTTGCTGTTGCCCGGGCCTTGGTCAATGATCCCACTTTGATATTGGCTGATGAACCCACTGGTGAATTAGACAGCAAAACTGGACAGGTTATTCTAGAACTACTGCACAGCGTGCGCAGTCCCGAAAGAATATGCCTAATCGTAACTCATGACCGCGCTGTAGCTGATACGTGTGATCAGATTATCACCATGCGGGATGGACAGATCATTGAGGCTTAATAACCAAATCGTATCCGTAGATATCCTTGAATGCTTTAGCTCGCCGGCGCGCGTCCTTGATTTCTAGATCGGCGTTTGCCTTGCTGACAACCGAGATTTCACAGACGCCGTCTTTGATCTCTGTTAAGACCTGCATCACTACACCGGTATGGCTCCTATCTAAGCTGTGTGTGATCTGGAGGAGCGGGCTGAGCTTGATGATAATGTCTTTGTCTTCAGGAAGGAGTGGGCCTCTTTCCACATACTCGTCAAAGTCAGGTAGGTAGATTTCGTCATGGCATGCAGCTAGGAACGCTGTCATCACACGTTCTCTCTGGGTAAGGCCGATAAAAGGCGTATGCAGAAGCATATAGAGAGTGTGTTTCTCAAGACTCTCCACAGAAATGACCTGCCCAATTTCATGAAGCAGTCCAGCGATTAAGAGCAGTCTACGTGCAAAGCTGCCCATTTTGTGGATCGGCTGCAGCTGGTCGAATAGTGTAACTGCCAGATTCGAAACTCGCCGTAGGTGGTTCTCATCCAAGCGATGATACCGAATTAAGTTCTCCATATGATGGGATAACACATTGAACAAGATCGGATCACGCGGCAGCAGATATTTGTAGAAAATGCCGTCCCTGATGCTGGCTGTGCTGACGACCACTTTCTCAGCCTGAATTGCTTCCATCAGCTTCAAGATAATGCCAGTACCGGCTACAATCAAATCAGCACGGGCTGGTTCAAGCCCAGGCACTTCTAAGCGCTCGGCATGGCTCATTTGTGAAAGCATGGCGTATATCTCCCGAACATCCTCCGCAGGGATTTCGATGCCATCAGTGATATCGGGCAGATAATGCCTGCGTCTGCGGTAGATTCGGGCAAGGGATCGGAATGTACCTCCGATACCGATTAGAAGGCGCTGGCCATTAATTCTACCGACGCGCTCAAACTGCTTCTCAAGGAACTCTTCCATGGCCTTTAGGTCGGAAGGAGCGGGTTTGTCTTTCAGATTGAAGCGTTCGGCTATTGTGACTACACCAAACTCGTAGATCATTGTGGCCTGATTGACACGACCTTCAAAAGCGCATAATTTGAGGGAACCACCACCGAAATCCGCCATTAGTCCATCAGTAAACGGTGTGGAGTTGACTAGGCCTACATAGCCAAGGTAAGCTTCTTCTTCACCAGTTAAGACCTGGATCTTGATTCCAGTCTTATCATAAATATACTCGATCAATTCTTGCCCGTTCGGCGCGTTGCGCACTGCGGCTGTGGCTACAGCCAGGATGCGGTCTACATTGCGCGCCTGGCAGAAGCGTACGAAGAGGCTGATGGTATCAGCGGCGTATTGAAACGCCTCTGTGTTCAGTCTTCCCTCTGGGTCAAGTCCGCTGCTCAACCGAACAGTTTCCTTAATATTCTCAACCTGATGATGAGCATTTGTGCCATCAACGTGCATGATAATGAGCCGAACTGAGTTCGAACCGAGGTCAATGATTCCCAGGCGTTTCATAATGATCCCCTTCCTTCCTCTAAGCATTATTCTATCAAAGTTGCGGACAAACCTGCAACAGCATGCGGGCTTACAGAGTCGTTTCCATTCCTTGACAACCGTTATATCGAGACGTATAATTTTTGTAGGCGTAACATACTGGGGTGAATAGTGTGGAAGTTACGAAGAAAACTGAATATGCGATTAGTGCCCTGATCGAGCTGGCGCTTAATCCGGGGGAGTACATATCTTCCAAAGAAATAGCGCTGCGGCAGGAAATTCCTGTGAATTTTTTGCCCCAGATTATTGCTCTTTTGGGTACAGAAGGCTGGGTTGAAGGAGTGCGCGGTCCGGGAGGCGGTGTGCGCCTGCTCGCGGATCCGAACTCCATTTCTGTTAAAGACGTTATTGAGTTAATCGAGGGCCGTGTGGCTATATCACGATGCTTGACAAATGAATTAGGCTGCTCCCGTTTAGGTCGCTGTCCACTCCATTCTGTCTGGCAAGAAGCCCAATCGGCGCTTGTGAATGTCTTAGCAAACATCACGATCGCCAAACTAGCAGAGCAGGAAAAAGATTTTATGGCCCAAAAAGAGACTAATTAAGCTTGTATTCATACCCCCGCAATCGGTGGTCCATGGCGAAAAGATATACTAGTATGCGATGAAGATAACGAAGGAGTGTATGGTTTGAGCAAACGTCGTTTTTTATTATTTGGACTAGCATTAATCTTGCTGGGCTGTCTCATGGGACAACCTGTCTCTGCAGGAACTATTGGGTATGTTGATTTTGAATTCCTATTCAACAACCATCCAGAATATGAAATGAAGAATGCTGAACTTCAGCAGGAAGCAGAAAGGCTTACTGCAGAATTCCAAGCAGAAGCAAGTGCACTGGGCGAAGACGCTAATTTAGAAGAACTAGCAGCTAAGTACGAAGCTCGCTTAGAGATTATTGCCGATGAGCTGCGTATATTTATTATCACCGCGGTGCAAAAGGTAATTGAGGAAGTAGCAGGGGAATATGGTATTGACGTCGTAATACCTGAAGGTATTGTTATTGCAGGTGGTGTCAATCTGACCCCAAGTGTGCTGGAAGCGATGTATAAGTCTTACGGAATCTCTGTTCCGTCCCACCTGCGGATGGATTAGGGGTTGGGAACCACCAAACAAAAATAATCAAATGAGGTGATCCTATTGGCGAAGTGGGAGTGCACAGTCTGTGGATACATCTACGATCCAGCAGAAGGAGACCCAACACAGGACATTGAGCCTGGAACAGCATTCGAAGATCTGCCAGACGATTGGGTATGCCCTGACTGCGGCGTAGGTAAGGACCTTTTCGAAAAATTGGACTGATGTGAGGAGGATACACCTTGAATCCAGCAGTTGATCATGATCTCTGCATTGGCTGCGGCCTCTGCGCAGAGCTTTGTCCAGAAGTGTTTGAGATGCGTGACGACGATTTGGCTCATGTAATCGATGGTGCTGATTGCGATGCAGCCGGCTGCTGCGAAGAAGCTGCAGATTCGTGTCCTGTTGAAGCTATCTCGCTCTAAAGCAGCGCAATAGAATAGTTGTTTCCATTTCCCCCAATAGTCTACTTGCTTAGTTCTCCGTGAACGGGGAACATTAAGCTTGCAGGGCGAAAAGGGGGTGAAATGGAGAATGGCACTTGGATCTTCAAGCAGCAATATCAAATTAATTCCCCAGGCCTATCAGGCAATGAACCAATTTAAGTATGAGGTTGCCACCGAGCTCGGGATCAACCCCGAGTACAAATCAGGTTATTGGGGCAACATCTCATCGAGAGAATGTGGTGCTGTGGGAGGACATATGGTACGGCGTATGATTGCCGCAGCTCAGCAATCCCTTGCTAACCAAGGAGGCGCTGGCGGTTTCCGTTTCCCACAGGAACCTGGTAATCAGCAGCAGTAACTGAATAAAATGGAGGGCTCCGTTGTGAGCCCTCTGCTTTTATTTCCCACGTAAGTTTGTCTTCTCCCTGGGTATCATATTGGTGAAGCCTAAGGGGGAGGTGACGATATGGCTCGTGGAAGCAGACGGAATCGCATCGTCGTACCGCAGGCAGCACAAGCCATGGATAAATTCAAGTACGAAGTAGCAAGCGAACTTGGGATCAACCCTGAGTATCAGACAGGTTATTGGGGAAACATTTCGTCACGAGAATGCGGTGCGGTCGGCGGGCATATGGTGCGTAAGATGATCGCTGCCGCGGAGCAGTCTCTCATGAACCAGCAAGGTGGTTTTGCCGCTCCGCAGCCTCCAACTCAGCAGCAATAAATTAGGCTTGAACTGGTCAAACCCCGCTTAATGCGGGGTTTTACTATTTCTTTACTGATAATTGTTTGGAAAAACCGCCTCTTTTGGCTATGATCGTAACAGGCAGCCGGGAGGTGGAGTTAGTGAAATGTCCTGTGAAAGGCATTAATTTCCGGCCCAGTATGTGTTTGACATGCGAACACTGTGGTGGCTATATCAATGGCGGTGTACTCTGCTTTAAAGCCAATCGGAGGCTGGATTACTGCCTTGAGCCGATTAACGACCAGGACCGCCCTAAAGATGTACGCCGGTAAAATCACAGATTTAAGCCTTGTCTTTAAGTAAAAGCTGTGGTATATTAAGTATTGGCAACGATGGAGCGATGAACAGTGCATGATCAATACATGCAGGAGGCCATTCAGGAGGCCTATAAAGCCCTAGAGATCAACGAAGTACCTATTGGTGCTATAGTTGTGCGTGATGGCGATATTATTGGGCGAGGGTATAATCAACGAGAAACCCTTGGTGACCCAACGGCCCACGCAGAGATGCTGGCTATCCGTGAAGCGGCTCAATATTTGGGTTCATGGCGCTTGACGGGAACAACCCTGTATGTTACACTAGAGCCCTGTCCGATGTGTGCTGGCGCCATTGTTAATTCTCGGATATCGCAGCTCGTGTATGGTGCTTCGGATCCAAAAGCTGGGGCAGTCTCTTCGCTGATGAATCTCGTGCAAGACGAGCGTTTGAACCACTCTGTTGGGGAAGTTATCGCAGGCATAAGAGAGCATGAATGTGCACAGCTGCTGCGGGACTTCTTTAGAGCTCTGCGGCAGAAATAGATAAACTTGGAGAGGTGACAGAGTGGCCGAATGTGGCGGTCTCGAAAACCGTTGGGCGCTTGCGCGTCCCGTGGGTTCAAATCCCACCCTCTCCGCCATAAAGATAAACAAGCCATAATATGATAAATAAACGTGGAGAGATGCTGGAGTTGGCTGAACAGGCACGACTGGAAATCGTGTAGGGGTGATAAGCCCCTCGAGGGTTCGAATCCCTCTCTCTCCGCCATGAAATCCCAAGCGGCATGTTCTAGACATGGCCGCTTTTTTGTTAGGCGTCGTTTCTTGACACTTGAAGCCGCGTGGTTTATAATGATCATGTCGTGCTAGACGGGGAGGTAGCGGTGCCCTGTACCCGCAATCCGCTGTAGCGGGGTCGAATTCCTGCCTGAGGGTCAGCTTTGTAGAGTCTGGTTCAGGTAAGTGGTGTTGACGATTGGGTCTCACGCAATAAGAACCTATGAACCCCGTCAGGTCCGGAAGGAAGCAGCGGTAAGTAGGCCCTCTTATGTGCCGTGAGGGTGCCTGATTCGAGCTAACTGCCTGAATATCGTCTGGAAGGCTGTTCTCGACGGCAGGTGCACGGCTTTTTTTATGCCCATTTTTAGGAGGAAGCTCAAGCAGGAATTCCTTCAGCAGATCCAGAAGTGTGACCGTATCATTTAGGAGGGAGGAAACAGCGTGGCCTATCTGGCTCTTTATCGCAAATGGCGGCCTCAATCCTTTGACGATCTGATCGGTCAGGATCATATCCGCCAAACACTGCAGAACAGCCTGAAAAATGGCCGCATCTCCCATGCCTATTTATTCTCCGGTCCACGCGGCACAGGCAAGACTACTGTTGCTCGTTTGATGGCAAAGGGCCTCGACTGTGTTCAAGGTCCCACTGACAATCCCTGCGGCGAATGTGATGAATGTACTGCTATCGCCAACGGGAGTTCTCTGAATGTCGTCGAAATAGATGGGGCTTCTAACCGGGGGATAGAAGAGATTCGAGATCTGAGGGAGCAGGTGCGTTTTGCTCCAGTAGGTGC
Organism: uncultured Peptococcaceae bacterium; assembly: GCA_937988745.1. Classification (GTDB taxonomy): domain Bacteria; phylum Bacillota; class Limnochordia; order Darwinibacteriales; family Darwinibacteriaceae; genus JAAYMS01. The sequence goes on along the minus strand of CALKAR010000134.1, from coordinate 5,202 downwards.
ACCATACAAGGTCTACATAATCGACGAAGTTCATATGCTTACTCCTGAAGCATTCAATGCACTCTTGAAGACACTAGAGGAACCTCCAGCCCATGTGGTCTTCATTTTTGCTACAACCGATCTGCACAAGGTGCCGGCCACTATTCTCTCTCGCTGTCAGCGCTATGATTTCAAGCGCCTTGCTTTACCACACCTGGTGGAGGGTCTGCGGAGGGTAGCCGCTGGTGAAGGTGTTGACGCTGAAGAAGAAGCACTCCTCATGATTGCCAAACATGCCGACGGCGGCATGAGGGATGCTCTGAGTATATTGGAACAGTGTATCACTTTTTCGGAAGAGCTCACGGTTGAGACTGCTGCCGCAGTCTTAGGAGTGGCCCCGGTTCAAGAGATCGAGTCATTTATCGAAAAAATGATGGAAAAGGACCAGAGGTCTTGTCTAGAGCAGATCAATCGCCTGTACGACAGCGGCAAAGACCTGCAGCAGTTTGCACGCGACGTGGTTGAGCAGCTGCGAACTGAAATGGTGCAGGAGAAACCGAAGTGGCCACAGGCCGACATTTTAGATGGAGTTCGGCAGCTGTCGCTTGCTGTGCGAGAAATGCGTTATGCAGCTGATTTGCGTATCCCGTTGGAACTAGCTGTGCTGGAATTGACTGCAAGCGTGAAGCAGGAAAAGGCACCACCTGCGGCTGAGATTAGTAAGCTAATGGAGAAGCTCACTGCGCTGGAGCAGCAAGTTCGTAAGCTGTCTGCTGGTAGACCCGCTCGCACGGAAGAAGCGCAGTCCGAGAAACCCGTACTCCGGCGCCCCACTGGAAGAGATGATGCTGCGCGTACGCAGTTTATCATCGAACACTGGGAAGAATATCTGCAGGCGCTGCGCAGTGAGCGCTTAGTGCAGTGTGCTGCCTTCTTGCGGGAAGGAAGGCCTGTGACTATTGGAGCAGGTACAGCGATAATCAGTTTTCCGCGCGACCGCGGGTTCCACAAAGCTAGTGTTGAACAGCCTAAGCACCGCGAAGCAGCTGAACGGGTTCTTTCAAAATTTGTTGGTACTGCTTTACAGATAGAATGCGTGTTTGAGGACGAAGTTCCAGAGGAGCAGCAGGCAGTGTCAGCAAGCCCAGGAGCTCAGGCAGCGGAATCTAAACCCGCGCAGCGCCCAGCTGAGCAGCAGGCAGCTCCGCAGGGTGAAGACAATTTGAGTGACTTAGGCGATGTGGATGATACTGTGAAGGCGGCTCTGAGAATCTTCGGTGGTAAAGTTGTGCGCAAGCAGGATTGACGAGGATTACATGAAGAGGTGATTTGGTGTGGGTATGAATATGCAGAAAATGATGAAACAGGTTCAGAAGATGCAGGCTGAGCTAGCTCGTGTTCAAGAAGAGTTGGGGACAAAGACAGTAGAAGGTACGGCTGGCGGCGGTGTTGTCACAGTCATTGCCAATGGACACCAGGATATCCAGGAGATTAAGATCGATCCAGATGTCATCGATCCAGACGATGTGGAAATGCTGGAAGATCTTATCTTGGCGGCAGTAAACGATGCACTGCGTAAGGCTCGTGAGCTTTCTGCAGAAGAAATGCAGCGTGTAACCGGCGGCTTAAATATCCCTGGTATGCCAGGATTGTTCTAACATGTCACGCTACCCAAAGCCCATGGCTCGCTTAATTGAAGAGCTGACGCGGCTGCCGGGAATTGGGCCTAAGACAGCCCAACGATTATCTTATTTCATGATTGGCATGTCCGATGAAGAGGTTAACAACCTCGCCACAGCCATCGTTGAAGCCAAACAGCGTATAAAGTTTTGTTCCCAGTGTTTTCAGTTGACCGAAGAAGATCCCTGCCCGTTCTGCAGTGACGAGCGCCGTGATCGCACAATAATATGTGTTGTGGAAGAACCCCGAGATGTGCTCGCTATTGAGCGCACTAAAGAGTTTCATGGACTCTACCATGTTCTGCATGGAGCAATATCACCTCTCGAGGGCATTGGTCCAGAAGACCTGCGCATAACCGAGTTAATGAGCCGTCTAGGTCCTGAAATACAGGAAGTGCTGCTCGCCACTGATCCTAATGTGGAAGGTGAAGCGACAGCTATGTATCTTGCCCGCTTAATTAAACCTTTGGGGATCAGAGTTACGCGGATGGCTCACGGTATGCCTGTGGGCAGTGATCTGGAGTATGTGGATGAAGTAACCTTAGGAAAGGCTTTGGAAGGCCGTAGAGAATTGTAAGGATTGAAATGGAATAAACCACCCAGCTTCGAGTGATACTCATATTGAGTTAAGTCACGGAAGGGGTGGTTTTTTGTCTATTACGCTGACTGAGCGTTTAATTGGGTTTGCCCGAAGTTTTTGGGGCGAGGTAGAACCCGAAGAAAGCAGCGGTGAAAAAGCTGCTGAAGATCTTCTTGCTCAAGTTGACGAGGCTCGACTCGAATGGTTGGCAGCTCAATCATATTTTGAAAACGTTATTGATCCCGCACTGGTTGATCATGCGATTCTTTCGCTTCAGGCGGCTGAAAAGAAGTATGTTTATCTGCTTAATCTGGCGAAACAATCTGGTCTCAAGCGAGAAGCATATTCGAGCACCGCCCTCCATAAAATGGAGTAGACTAGTCCCAAGGAGGGTGGGGATCTTGTCAGAGGAGCAAGACCTAACTAAAGCGGTGGCCCAGGCGAAACTTGAGTGGTTGAGTGCCTTTTCTTATTTCAACAACGCTACAGACCCTGAACTTATAGACCATGCGATCCTGCTCTTAGAAGCCGCGGAACGGAAGTATATGTTTCTGCTCAATGAAGCTAAGGAAAAGGGCCTGATTGGCGATGTCTTCTAGCAGCTGTCAGGTAAGGCATGTCATATTCTCGAAGTTACCACATAGAATCTGAATAGGACGAACCTAGAAACGGGGGCCTATTATGGATATCTATGTGGTAATTGCTTATTTTATCGGAGTCATTCTGCTGTATGTTATCGGCCGCCTTTTGCTGATTCCTATTCGCATAATCTTTAATCTCATAGTCAATGCGGTTATTGGTGGTGCCATGCTCTTGGTAGTGAACTTAATTGGCAGCTTCTGGGGTGTAACAATTGGTATCAACCCTATCACCGCACTGATTGCTGGGCTCCTTGGAATCCCTGGAGTAATTCTACTGCTGGCTCTGAGATTCTTACTGATCGGCATGCCTTAAGATACATTCTGGTGTATCGTTTCTGGGCGAGTTGACAAGCTTACTTACCTTGTAATATTCGAATTTGTCCGGAACGCGGCTGGCGATTTGATCGACATCGGCCTGCGTAAGAGATGTGTGGCTTATCCAGAGTTCTTCATCACCAGGAGACAGTATTACAGGCATACGGTCGTGAATCTGCCTTAACGAGGGACAAGCTGCCCGGGTAACAATTGTGCAACTGACAACGGTTTGCTGGTTAGTCGGATCTAGCCAGGTATCCCATAGGCCTGCCATGGCAAAAAGCTCGCTATCTGGAAGTGTGATATACATCGGCCATTTCTCGCCATTTACTACCTGCCATTCGTAAAAACCGTCTGCAAGAATTAAGCAGCGCCTTCGATTTACCAGATTCCTAAAGGATGGCTTTGTGGAGAGTGTTTCCTGCCTTGCGTTGATCATCCGCGCTGCCCAAGACTTATCCTTCGACCATGAGGGAATAAGCCCCCAGCGCATGAGAACCGGTTTGCGCTGATTATCATGTTCTACTGCGACAAGTATATCCTGCGTAGGAGCGATGTTGTACCTGGGCAGGACTTCGAAGCCAGGTAAGCTCAACTGGAAACGCTCCAGAAGCACGTCAATGGGCGTTCGGAGAGTGAAACGTCCGCACATAGCTTATCCTCCCTCAGTTGGTAGTGGTAATGGCTAGTTTCAACAGGAAGTCGCGGATAGCCTCCCAAGTCTCATCATCTTCATAAATGCTGTAATGAGTACCTCCAGGCACAACACGCTGCAAAGCGGTGTGAGCCCAGTTTTCTACCAGAGTATACGAACGGACTGGTTTGATGACTTGATCCGCATCGCCTATAACCGCGAGTAGAGGGCTCTGTGCCGCTTGGGCATATTCCATTACGTTAAAGGAATTACGCAGCAGCACCTTCGTCGGCACAAACGGAATCAAGTCTTGAGCGACGCCGCCAGCGATACTATCGTAGGGAGAAAAAAGCAATACTGCCGCTAATGGCCGATTTGCTGCCAAGTAAACGGCTGGACCGGTTCCTAAACTTCCCGCCAGAGCGATTATCCGGCCTTCATCAACCAGGGGGTGTTGTGCAAAGTGGTCATATATGGTAACCCCATCCGAAAAAATAGCGTCTTGGCTGGGTGTGCCTGTGCTCCAACCGTAACCTCTATAATTGATGAAAGCCCAGGAAGCTTCGGGGATTTTTTCTGCCATACGGAGATACCGTGAGGCTTCTCCTCCCTGTCCATAGAAAAGGATGATGAGAGGAGCGGGCTTGCTGTTCGAGGCAGGCAAGAACCAACCGTGCAGTGTAGCGGCATCGGATTTGATGTACACTTCTTGGGCCTGAGGAAACTGCTGACTGACAGTGGTGGCGCGATCCAGCGACAGGGTTCGCGGACTGAATAACAGATCATCCTGCAGAGCGTAGATAATGGCAGCAAATATCAGCCAGCCTACGATTCCAGGCAAAAGGATCCCGAATATTAGACTAGTACGTGTTGGGTGTCTGTCTTTCTTGGTCTGCCTTAGGGTGAGCCCAATTCCTAAAGAAAACGCTAGAACACCTATGATTGCGGCCTTGGCGCTGCGTTCTGTGAACCCACTTGATAGAGGTACCATGGTCAATAACGTTGCAGCGAGCAGCAGGAAGACGATTCCCAATGACGCTAGAGAAACACCTAGCAACGTGTAGATACGCTTACTCAATTGGATCATCTCCAAAAGTAAATCAATGGTTATTCACGATTTTCGAGTTTAAGACCGCCTAATCCTTGTGTAAATGCCGAGCCAATGGGTAATTCCGCGATCTAGAATCTGATTTACGTTGGTGGTTGACACACTATTATAAACGTGATATTATACTGTCTGCCGGTGAGGCAAGGCGAACAGCTAGCGCCTCCGAGGGCACAATACATCCAGACAGTAAAGTGTACCAGTCTGGAGATGAAAGAACCTTGAAAACTGCACAATGTTAATTTTAAGGGTAACATGCAATCATGCAA
>CALKAR010000133.1 GCA_937988745.1 uncultured Peptococcaceae bacterium | reverse complement strand
GATGGGTGAGACCCTCATTTAACTGGCTGCCCGTCATTTATCGGAAGAGCAAGAATGAGGGCTACCCCGATAATTAGTGTCCAGATGAGCCAGCTGGTGTTGCTCCGTGGCGCTGGCTGAGCTGTCGTCCGTGCGAGTTCACTCCGGTTGCCGGGCGGGCTTTCTTTGATGCCTGGTTAATGACGTATTTCATGACGTTGCCCGTGGCTCTGATATTCACGAGGGCGTCAAGAATGTCGTCCTACTCGTATATCTCAGCAGTATCGTTCTTGAAGTCTTTGTACGATTTTTCAGCTTCGGCGATGTCTTCTGCAGTTGACTGAGCGCGGTTCGAGTCTTGGTAGCGGCGGTAGGCGTCCCACGCTTGTTTGCAGGAGCGCAGCTCTTGCCTGAATTCTTCCAACAGCTCATCTCGGGTGAGTCCTTGCGCTCGGATTCGGTCAGGCTCGTCCCTGTAGAATCGTTCATCGAAAGACTCCGTACTCATTTGTGCCTGCTTACTCGCCGCCCCCGGGCTCGAAATCTGTCGTCTGCTGCGGTGTCATAGAGTGCTTACAGGCACTCTTGGCCGAAGCCTGCGGTGATCGCGCGTATCAACGCGTGCGGCAATGTGAAGTCCTCCCGGCCCCTGGATCCATCGAACCGGATACGGAGATCTGTTGGAGCGCTGAGCAGGCGATATAACAATTGCTCGTCGGCGATTATCACGTAGTCCATATCGTTTTCACTGTCTGAGTACGCGTAAGCGGTCTTAATCTCTATGATTTCTTGATCCGAGAAGCGAAAGTAGACGGTTGGGTTAGGGTCTCCGAACATGTTAAACACGTTGGAAAAGTTTTCGTGGTGCTTGCCAATGGCGAAGCTGGTGCCGTCAGCAGAATGGTTTAGTGCAATGAACCGGATATTGAAGTCCCATGTCGCCACGGCGTGGCTGCAGGTTGCTTCTTGGGTGAATTCGTCGACTGTTTGGCTAACGCCGAGGTCGCGTATTTCCTGGGATAGTGCGCATCCGAGTGAGAACA
>CALKAR010000132.1 GCA_937988745.1 uncultured Peptococcaceae bacterium | reverse complement strand
GCCAAGAATCCACGCAAGATCAGCGAGGCCGGCCTGGAGAAGATTCGGCGCTCTATTGAGCGGTTTGGTTTTGCCAATCCCATTCTCGTCCACCAGGGCACCAATGTGATCATTGCCGGACACCAGCGGTTGAAGGCAGCAAAAGCGGCTGGACTCGACCATGTACCTGTCGTCTATCTTGACATGGACGACGAAACAGCGAAGGCGTATAACATAGCGGATAATAGAACCGCAGAAGAAGCAGAATGGGAACCCGCGATGCTGTCCGAACTGCTGTCCGATTTGAAAGATAGCGGTTTCGACCTTACCCTAACAGGTTTCGAAGATAAAGAAATCGGCGAGATACTGAACTGGGCCCCCGAGGACGGCGCAATCGCCGAAGAGGACACTCCGCCGGCGCCGCCCGATGAATCGATTACTAAACCTGGTGGTCGATGGATACTGGGGGGCCATCGGCTACTCTGTGGCGATGCGACGGCTAAGGCTGATATGGATAAACTCATGGCTGGTCAGCTGGCTGACATGGTGTTCACTGATCCTCCTTACAACGTGGATTACACGGGGGGGACGAACGAAGCTCTTAAAATCAAAAATGATAACATGGATGATTCGGCCTTTTATAATTTCCTGCATGATGCATTTAGTCGCATGTTAGAGGTTACAAAGCCTGGAGGCAGCATCTACATCTGCCATGCTGATTTGGAGGGTATAAACTTTCGCTCGGCCATGGTTAATGCCGGTTGGCTCCTAAAGCAGTGCATTATATGGGTCAAGAACTCTCTTGTGCTAGGACGACAAGATTACCACTGGAGGCACGAGCCGATTCTCTACGGTTGGAAGCCAGGAGCGGCGCATACATGGTATGGTGGGCGTGATAAAGACACCGTTTGGGAAACACCAGAATTCTTAACGGTAGAGGAGACGGATAATGGTTGCGTGCTCCACTTTACGAATGGATCTCACACAGTGGTTTTGCAGGTGCCTAGTTATGAAGTGGTAAGCGCAACCCACGAGATTGGCACCACCGTATGGCGAGTCGAGCGACCAACACGGAATGCTGAGCACCCTACCATGAAACCGATAGAGCTGATTGCAAGGGCGTTGCGGAACTCGTCTAAACCTGGGGATGTGATACTGGATCCCTTTGGAGGTTCTGGTTCTACCCTGATCGCATGCGAACAGCTGGGGCGCTCATGCTACACGATGGAGCTGGATCCTCGATACTGTGATGTTATTGTGGAGCGGTGGCAAAACCTTACTGGCAAAAAGGCTAAAAAAGGATAACGACACGCTGCCGACCGGATATTTGCGTACACATGCTGCGGTCGAAAAATGTGGTCTAACCAGAGAGGGGGTGGACGCCATCGCTGGCTATCCAGGCAAACAAGGTCGCAAACCCAAAGCAACCACTATCGTTGAGCGACAGCAACAGACGATAAACCATGACTTGGTACCCAAGCGAATGCCACCGCCTCCCGATCATTTCACAGAGACCGAGAAGGCGGAGTGGAAGAGGATTGGCAAATTCCTGCTCGACGCAGGGTTGATTACCAAATTAGATCTGAATGTATTAGAGGCCTACTGCCGCACCTATGTGCGCTGGGTAGAGGCCGAGGAGCAGGTTAGACGGTACGGCACAGTGATCAAGAGTCCTAATGGGTACCCGATTCAGTCGCCCTACTTGTCCATTGCTAACAAAGCATTGGAGCAAATGAAAAGCCTCATGGGCGAGCTGGGGCTTACTCCTGCATCGAGGGTCAGGATACCTAAGCAAACGCCCAGATCTGCGAAGCCGCCCGCGGCGCCGCGAGTTGAGCAGCCACAGGCAGATGTGGCGGGTGACGATCCACGGCGGTCGCTGAGGAGGGTAAAATAAAATGCCGGTTCTGATGGTGCCCGACGACGGGCAGGAGTTGTGGCCCACGCTTGGTCCACAGGTCTGCGACTTCATCGAAAACTATCTGGTCTATGGCCCAGGTGACCTGCGCGGTCAGCCAGTGCGACTGGATGATGAGAAGCGGGCCTTAATCTGGCGAATGTATGAAGTTTATCCAAAAAATCACCCGCTGGCCGGCCGGCGCCGGTTTAAACGGGTGGTGCTTTGCTTGCCTAAAGGCGTGGGGAAAACAGAGCTGGCTGCATGGATTGCGGCCTGCGAGTTGCACCCGGAGGCTCCGGTGCGGACGGTCGGATGGACCCGAAATGGTGAACCGATCGGCGGACCCGTGACGGATCCGTACATCCCGCTCGTCGCGTACACCGAGGAGCAATCTGACGAACTGGCATACGGGGCGCTCAAGACCATCCTGGAAGAGTCTCCCCTGCGGGATGATTTCGACATCGGCATTGAGCGCATTATGCGGCGGCGGGGGGATGGCAAAGCTGTGTCTCTGTCCACCAGCCCGAGTGCACGGGACGGTGCCAGGACGACGTTTCAAGTTGCGGATGAAATTCACTGGTGGACTTCTCCAAGACTGAGGCAAGCGCATCAGACCATGATGGCTAACCTGCCAAAGCGTAAGCTGGCGGACCCTTGGATTTTGG
>CALKAR010000131.1 GCA_937988745.1 uncultured Peptococcaceae bacterium | reverse complement strand
CCTCATAGCGATCGAACATGTCTTGAATCTCATCAACAAAGCCAGATACACCGTCATCTTGGACTAGACGCATAAAGTTTGTGTTGTTCAGCCCTAATTGATTATCCGCTTCAACCGTTCCTTCAGGATTATAGGAAGCTTTAATGTGAGGAGCAAATTTCTTAAGACCTGTTTCCTCATCAATTACGAATGTCTCTCCTTCAATACCCCAATGGAATAATTCGGCTCCTTCATCAGTGAACATAAAGTCAACAATTTCTAAAATACGGTCGATATGTTCGGAATCTGCGGAGATGCCCCAAGAGGTCCATGAACCTACTGACTGAGCAACGTTAAGCCGCATCGTATCGTTGTTTTCAGTTGTAAGAGGCATAGTTAGAATCCAATTGATTTCTGAATCATCTGATTCCAAGGAGGCATGTGCTTCATTTGCATTTGTGGCACGGACCCCATAATCAATGGTGAAGACACCACTTCCAGCAATCATTTTTTCTTCCCACTGTTCGGTTGAAGAGGTAAAGAAGTCAGGATCCTTCAATCCTTCGTCCCATAGTGTTGTCAGATCAGTAATTAGCTCAGTGTATCCATCATAAAGAGGACCATATTCCCATTTGTCTGTAACATTATTATAGAAAATACCACGATCTGTATTATAGAACGCTCCATACGTATTCAGGAAATTCATTTGGTCACGATTGATAATACCCAATGTATCTGGATATTCTTCTTTTATATCAGCTAATGTCTCATGTAGTTCTTTAAATGTGGTTGGTAATTCTTGACCTACGTCTTCAAGCAAGTCTTGTCGGATAAGTGGGACTTTTTTGAAGCTAACTTCTTCTTGGAAGCGTGGAATGTAATAGATATGCCCGTCTGAAGCCATTGAAGCAACCATAATTTTAGAATCTTGAGTCATATATTTTTCGAAGTTGGGCATTTCTTCAAAATGTTCATCAACCGCAACGAGCGCACCCTTAGGGCCAATTTCTTTTGCATTCGTATCAAGAATTGGTGCTGTCACATCTGGTAATTGATTTGTAGCAATTAATAGATCCAGCTTATCCATGTGAGCTTCTCGTGTGTTCAAGATGAAGTTTACATCGACATTAAATTTATCTTTTATGACTTTCTTGGGTATAAAATCTGTATCTGATAGAGTCCCTATAGTTGTGTAAAAGTAAAAGAGGCCACGGAGCGCCCCATACAGTACAATGTTTTTACGACAAAACGGACTGGAGGGATAATCCGTGACCCAAGTGCATTTTACTTTAAAGCAAACCGAGATACAAAAGTTGTTAGAGAATTCAGTTAGTGACGAATTGAGCCTGAGTATACTCACCACCGTGTTCAACCAACTCATGGAACAACAACGCGATGAGTATATCGGTGCAGGCGAATACGAACGAGTTGAAGGAAGAGTGAGCCAGCGGAACGGCTACTACGAAAGAGAGTACACCACGCGAGTAGGCACCCTTACACTGAGGGTACCTAGAACGAGAGATGGTCTATTCTCGCCAGATCTCTTCGAACGCTACCAGCGTCATGAAAAAGCCCTTATTGCGAGTATGTTGGAGATGTATATTGCCGGCGTTTCAACACGTAAAGTCAGCCAGATCGTTGAAGAACTCTGTGGAAAGAAGGTATCAAAGTCCTTTGTTTCTAGCCTGACTCAAGAGCTCGACGAAATCGTTAAGGCTTGGCAATACAGCTCTTTAGCTGCCAGTACTTACCCTTATCTCATGGTCGATGTCTTGTATATCAAAGTCCGACAGGAGCAACGGGTGGTCTCCAAGAGCTGTCACATCGCGATAGGGTTTTCGGATGAAGGGAATCGTGAGGTTCTAGGTTACCTCATCCAAGATGGAGAAAGTGAGGACAGCTGGATCCATTTCTTCGACTACCTGAAACAAAGAGAGCTAGGTCCTGTAGACCTTGTTATCTCAGATGCTCACCAAGGTCTGGTGAATGCTATCAAGCGAAGCTTCACGGGAGCCTCGTGGCAGCGCTGTCAAGTTCACTTTCTCAGGAACATCTTCAGCCAGGTTCCGAAGAAAGGCACTCAAAGTTTCCGAGAACAAGTCAAAGCCTTGTTTCGCCTAACGAACGTAGAAGAAGCCCGAGAAGAAAAGCGAATTCTCTTAGAACGATTTGCAGAAGACAAAAGATACACAAAAGCTTGTGAGATTTTAGATGAAGGCTTCGAAGATGCCTTCCAGTATGCGATTGTTGGCAAAGGCCAGTCTCGAATTCGGAGTACAAACCTACTGGAGAGACTAAACCAGGAACTAAGACGACGAGAGAAGGTGATTAGAATCTTCCCGAATCTTGACTCTGCAAACAGACTCCTAGGAGCGGTTCTCATGGATATTCATGAGAACTGGATCTCTTCTACAAGAGTCTACCTACGCAATTGAAGGAGTGAACATCGTGCTAGAGACTTTTACACAAGATTGTAGACTTGACTTAAAAAATGAAGATCTACGCTTGTAGAATATTTGTTAGCACAACAAGTAAAAGGAGAAGACCCTTAAGTCAGATTTTAACACGGAACTAGCAACAGCTATAGCCTCGGATGTAAACCCCGAAGAGTTTTTTCGTCAAAGTCTCGAGTCAGCTATTAATTTACTTATTGAAAATGAGTAGACAGCTTTCCTCGACTATGAAAATTGGTCGCCGATAGGGTATAGCTCC
>CALKAR010000130.1 GCA_937988745.1 uncultured Peptococcaceae bacterium | reverse complement strand
TAAAGCAAACTTGACAAACGTGGCCATACGAAACAGACTAGGTGTAAAGGGAGGAATCACGATGGGTGTCGTAGTTGACGTGTCAAATGTAGTGCTAGAAACCGGCCGTCTTATCCTCAGATACTGGCACGAAAACGATCTGGCCGATCTGTTTGCCTATGCATCGGTACCTGGAGTCGGTGAAATGGCAGGTTGGCCTCATCATCGAACCGAAGAGGATTCGCGAGAAATCCTTAAGAGCTTTATGGAGAAGAAGGACGTATTTGCCATTGTTCACAAAGAAGATAAGAAGGTAATTGGATCCCTTGGTGTGCACGAATCATGGGCGGACGATGATCCGGAATACAGCGGGATGTGTGTTAAGGAGATAGGCTATGTTCTTGCAAGGGACTATTGGGGACAGGGCCTAGTACCTGAAGCAGCTAGAGCGGTCATCAAATATTGCTTTGATGAATTGCAGCTAGATGCTTTGACCTGCGGGCACTTCGTGAACAATTACCGCTCACAGCGAGTTATAGAAAAGCTGGGCTTCGAGTATGTTAAGACAATTCAACTGAAGTCCCAAGCACTGGGCCAGGTTTTCGACACGAAGTGTTATATTCTCTTCAGAGAGCGTATGACGAAAGAGGCCTAGCGAGTATCCGCTAGGCCTTGACCGTTAGGATAGGAGAATAACCGCTAGAATAAGCAGCAAGATCAGGATAGCAAAGATTATCAATGTGTTTAAGGGTTCAGGCGACGGTAATGCATAACGTACCTGTGCGATAGCAAATTCAAATGGACCCGTTACGACAACTTCGTCAATTTCCTCTCCTGTACGCGCAAACAACCGGGCCCCTGCGCTACCATCAACTTCCCGTGTGATGCTTTCTACCAGAGTACCGTTCCTATAGAACTCGGCAGTATACTCGAAAACTCCGAATGGGGAAGGCTCTAGTTCGAAACCGAATATCTGAACTGGGCGGGATAAGGTCATCGTCAGCGTTGAACCAGAGATTAGGACATCGGGATTAGGATCCTCTGAAAATGAAGGGCTAGACCAGGTGGCCCACCCATCCGGTACCGGGCCCTGTTTTTCGAGTGGGTTACTAAAAGTAACGGTCAACACACCATCCGTAATCGAACTCTGCAGACTCCCCTTGGGTAGTCCAGAAATATCAATTTTGGTTGTATTGGCCAAGTATTCCGCATCAGGATTCATTATCGGAGTGTTGGCCGTCGCAGCTAATAACGTGTCCACGGTAAATGGCGCCCGTTCCGACAGATTAGACAGCATGCGCGCGTCGAAGTTACGATTGGTAATCACGATAATCACCTCCTCAATCGATGGGTTGTCTGGATCGGTATATCTTAATGCCAATATGTGCTTAGGGAAATAAGGGAAAAAGCTCATTTTGATGGCACCGCGTTCCCAAATAGTCTGCAAAAAGAAAAAAGAACCTCACCACTTAGTGAGGTTCTCAGACTGTCAAAGAATGGGCATTGTTTCAAAGAGAAACAGTGCCCATTTTTGTCTTCTCACGTGAATTCTT
>CALKAR010000129.1 GCA_937988745.1 uncultured Peptococcaceae bacterium | reverse complement strand
CCGCTGCCTTGGATCTATGCAATGTGGCCTGCGGCCGATTTGATGGATATTGGGAGCAGAACATCAGTCTGTGGGATGTGGCAGCAGGAGCCTTGATCCTCCAAGAAGCTGGCGGCAAGGTAACCGACTTCTATGGCAAACCTCTAACCAACGAGGTGGAAAACATCCTGGCCACCAACGGGCTGATTCATGACGAACTCTTTGCGGCGTTACACGAGTAGAGTGGGAACCTGACCAATCAGCAAAGACACATCAATAGTCACTTCGGGGATGCCCTTTTTCACCAGGCGTTCCTTCTGCTCTGACGAAGCACTCCAGGTCAGCGGTGTCATGTCCAATAGCGCAGGCAGATGTTCGGGTTTTATCGGCTGGCTGTAGCGCAGATTGACTATGCGCACTTGCCTGTACTGTTCTTCAAAAAGACGGACTACATCCTCATTGGAGTAGTCCTCTTTATCTGTGCTGCCATAGAGGCCAACGCGGATTTCCCGCAGATACTCCGGACCGGGAATAACCTTCATTACCAACCCCGAATCCGCCAAGAGACGGGCAAACTCCCTGTAGTTGCTCGGCGAAAAAATGCTCAAAATCACATTAAACTGCCTGTCGGCAAAAGGCGCATCAGCTAAGTCACCGACACACCACAGGCATCCAGCATATTCTCGCGCAGCCAGCTGTATCGCTTCTTTAGCAATATCAATTCCCACCGGGAGCACCTCGGTTTCTTCCTGCAGGGCTGCAGCTGCCCTCGCCAGGTGCGAACCTTCCCCGCACCCCATATCCAAGACAGACAGCGCGCTGACCCCTTCAGTCCGCATCCATCTTTTGATTTCATCTACAAGAAGCCTAATTAAGGGTGCGTAAAAGCCCTCCTTATACACAGCCTGCCGGGCTTCAAAGAGTTCTCTGCCGTACTTTTGGCTCCCTTGGTTTCCCCTCAGCAAATTCACATAGCCACTGCGTGCCATGTCAAATGAATGCCGGCGAGAACAGACTAATCTGGCCGGCTCCTGAAGCTCTAATTCATTCTTGCAGACAGGACAAACTAATAAGCCGGAATGAGCTCGAATTATTGCCTTAGACCGATCAATTTTCCGCATAACGTGCATCCTTTCAATTCAGCTACACCATTAGGTTAAGCACGCTTACGTGCAAATCCTGCGTCTGGCAAAACCGAGGCAAAACGACAGAATTGGTGTTTTATTCATTTTTTGGTATATTTTTCAAATCAGGGAAGGATTTTGATGTTTTGTGTCTAATGCTTCAGTGTTTGTGTGTCAAAATGCCGTGTCGAAGGGGAGTTTTTGGTAAATTGGTGATGGAAACAACTTTAACGATGTCGGTTCGAGAACGCTGTCTATCTATTCTTTGTCTTAATGACTTAGGGCAAGTTCCAAGAAAGAAGGAAATATTACTACAGAGGTACCGGGAGATAAACAACCTCTTGCGGGAGGGGGTGGTTGAGGCACCTGTTGAACAGCCGCAGTTCTTGCGGAAAGTTGAAAAGCTTTTCTTAGTGCTCCACAGATACCAAATACAGCTCGAAGGAACAATTCGCTGCTTCGAGAAAACGGTAGATTTTTACGGACTCCATGGCTATGCTTCCGAATTGGCCCTCAGTCACGAGGATATACAAGTTCAGCTCAAGACGTACGAATACATGTGCAATAAGCTGAGGAAACTACCGCCACTTATCTGCCAACTTGATGACCATCACGCTTGTGTCGATCCCGCATTACTTACCAGATACCAGCGAGCGATCACAATGGATCATCATACACTAAGTGAGATTTATGGCGATGTGTTTGCCTGTAAAGCGGATGCCTGCATAACTTTCGCCAAACTCTGCCCTGACCGCAGGTTTGGTGACAGCAGATTTAATTCAGTCTTAATTCATCCGTTTATTCCTGGGCAGAAGGGGTCACTTCTAATTTCCCCTTCTCTTTTATTGGATAGCCTGTTTTTCAGGTTCGCCATATTCCTGTCGCTGCTGAGTTAGAAGAACCTAAGAGAAACCCTCTCACCTGTGGAGAGGGTTTTTGATGTTTAGTAAGCTGGTTCATACTCAGGTTCATAGTCTACTTCCACTATCTGATTCGCCTGAATGGCCTCGAGAATGGCAAAGACAGTCAGGGCATCACCGTACTCCAGTTCTGGAGTGACTGAAAGAGGTTCTTCCCCCACGGCCGCTTTGTAGAAGTTGAGGAGCTCGTTAACGAACCCCCTATCTGGTTCGTACGGGATCTGTTGGCTGCCGCCCGAGTTGTAGAATACATTTACCACTCCGCAGCTCGCTTCTTCTAGGTAGATCATACCCTCACTGCCAAAGATACGCAGTCCGACGAGGGGACGCTGGGGTTCGTGGCCTGTACAGAAGAAGGAAAAATGCCCTATTACCCCACTCTTGAACTTCATATTAGCCTGCACAACAGAATACGGGGCAAAATCCGCTTCTTCTTCCACTCCAAAAGCCTGTACTGCATCAATGGGCCCAAAGATGTGGCGCAGAGCGGCGATGTCGTGTACTCCAGTGTCGAAGAACACTCCCCCAGGATATTCTGGATGCTGCCGCCATTCGGTAGATGCAAAGCTGTCTTTGTGCATATCGGCCGGGAAATTAACGACCCGGTTTTGAATGAAATAATACACGTCACCGATTTCTCTATTGCGCACCAAGTCTCTGATGATGTTGTTTTCTTCGCTGTAGCGATAGTTTTCCGCAATCATAATGGGAACATCGTATTTGCGAGGCAGACGCATCGCCTGAAGTGCTTCTTCCTTAGTAGGAGCCAGCGGCTTTTCACAGATGATAGGCTTGCCCGCCTTTGCCACTTCATTCGTGACTTCGAAGTTAAGCTCAATTGGCAGCATGATGTCAAAGGCATCAATGTCTTCTCGACTAAGCATCTCTTTGTAGTCAGTAAACAGATCAGCCCCAGAAAGACCCAGCGGTTCCTTCCACTTTTCCAGTTTGTGTGTATCGATATCGCAGATAGCAGCGATCTTGAACTTATCTCTGAGGCGCTGGTAAGCGGGCCAGTGAAGTCTTTCAAACGCAAGGCCTACACCTATAATCCCCATTCGCAGCTGCATCACTTCTCGACCTCCTAAGATGCTTTGTGCAGATAGGATTACCGATTTGGCTTTGTCCTATGTCTATGAGAGTCTTGCGTCCCATGCAGTAGCTCCCTGACTGGGGCGTAGGTTTTTTTGATTCTTTATAATTTCTTGATTCATGCTCCTTACACTGAAAGCAAACAACAGTGGAGTATCTGCCCATCTAAATTAATGTCCCACGCAGCATGTTCCTGCGTGGGACATAGTTTTTTTACCTCAGCAGGTAAAGTATGATGAGAATGATTGATACTGCCAACCTGACAAGCTGCGACTTCACGCTGACTTTTCCGTACATCTTCAGCCCGTTGGCCGCTGTAGAAAGGTGAATCAGGATCAAACCACCCAGAAGCACATACAGGCCTGCCCCTGAGGAAATCACGGCCAAAGCGGTAAGAACGCCTCCCGCCATCAGGATAATACTGGACCACAATTCAATCTGCCGAGCTTTGAGCTGCATCAATCCAACAGAGAAATGGAGCAGCCCCTAGCTTCTCCTGTATCAATATATTGCAGGAACCTTCAGTCGGTCACAAGCTGAGGGCCGGGAGAATACAGTCTTCGATAATCTGTCCTACTCCTAGACTATGATTTGCTTGGGATATGTAACCTGGTAATTGGTTTATTGCCTGCTTTATCTCCTGATCGGCGTTAGCGGTTGTTGCACCTCTCACACCGCAGGTAAGCATATCCAGATCGTTATGAGAATCCCCAACTGCAAGTATCTTACCGAACTCAAGTCCTTCTCTTTCAACCAGTCGCTGCAGTGCTTTGGCCTTTCCAGAGAAGTTAGCACGCAGACACACGTTGCGCCCATTGCGCACTGCCTTTAGGGGGGTGTCCTTAGTAAGATGCACCAAGAAACGAAACGCTTCCTCGGCTTCCGAGCGTTCCACAAAGTAGAGCTCTAGAAAACCACGTGTTCGCTGTGAATACGTATTGTTAACAGCATATTCTAGGGTGGGTATCTCTGAAGCTAAGCGAGTCAACAGATAGTGACTCAGGGGAAGCAGCTCAATTTCCCGTGCTCGAGCTTCCTCGTTTTCTGGCCAAGGAGCAAACTCACCGTCGCGCAGCTCATAGATGTCCCTTTCTTCGCAGATTAGAAACTGAGGAAATGGGCTTCCCGGATACAATTCGTTTACCCTGAGGGGAACCAGTGTTCTTGAAAATGGACGGCCAGTAGCGATTGTGACCATCACTCCCCGTTCTGCGACCTCGTTCAAGAGCTTGGACGTGTATGGATGTATCAGGCCTGAAGGCTCCAAGAGTGTTCCATCCAAGTCAAGTACAAGCATGCGTATCAACTTTATTCCCTCCTAGTGGTTAACCCTTGACCGACCCTACCATAATCCCCTGTACAAAGTGCTTCTGTGCAAATAGATAAACCAGAACGGTCGGTACAATGCTCACCACCGCACCAGCCATCAACAGGTGCCAATCAGTACTGTATTGACCTTGAAAGAAAGTTAAGCCAACAGTCAATGTCATTTTGTCAGGACTTGAAAGGTAGATAATCGGGCTCAACAAGTCATTCCATACATCCATGAAAATAAACAAACCAAGAGTCGTTAAGGCTGCCTTTGAAAGTGGTACGTAGATAGACCAAAACAACCGCAGCTGACTGCACCCATCGATCAGAGCAGCATCATCAAGCTCGTTCGGGATACTCATAAAAAACTGTCTGAGCATAAACGTCCCAAAGGCTCCGCCGAAAAAGAACGGAACGTATAGCGGTAGATGAGTATCTAACCACCCTAAGACACGCATGATAAGGAACCGTGGGATGATTGTCACTTGTCCAGGCACCATCATTGTCGCCAAGAGAATGTAGAAAACGGCATCACGGCCAAAGAATTTCTTCCGCGACAATGCGTAAGCAGCTAATGCGCAGCTCAATACCTGGCCCAACGTGGCAAGGAGCGATACATACGTACTGTTCCAAAAGAACCTGAGGAATGGAATTACGGCGAACAGTTCAACGTAATTTTCCTATCTGGCTGGAGACGGGATCCACTTAGGTGGTAGAGCAAACACGTCGACAGGTCCTTTGAGTGAAGACGACAGCATCCAGATAAACGGGGTTGCAAAACACAGCCCGAGGGCAGTGAGCAGCACATAACTCAGTATCTTTTTAGCCATAATGCACCCACCTCTTCTGACCCCAGAACTGGACCAAAGTAACGACCATAATCATTGCAAAAAGGAAATAGGCCATGGCGGTTGCTCGCCCCATGCGCAGATACTCAAACGCATTTCGGTATATCAAGAGGTTAATCGTCAGTGTTGAGTTAGCTGGCCCGCCTTTGGTCATAACATATACTTGCTCGAACACCTTTAGCGACGACATCGTGCACATCACGGTAATGAAAAACGTAGTGGGAGAGATCAATGGAATAGTTATATGCCTAATCTGTTTCCAGCGATCTGCACCATCAATTGATGCAGCTTCGTAAAGTTCAGGAGGAATGTTCTGTAGAGCCGCCAGGTAAATCACCATATAATAGCCAGCCGTTTTCCAAACGCTCACCAAAATCACTGCTGGCATAGCCCATTCTGTACTGCTGAGCCAAGCAGGACCTTGAATCCCAAAGAGGCTCAAGAAGTGATTTATCAGCCCATAGTAAGGGTTGAATAACCACGAAAAAACAAGGCTCACCGCTACCATACTGGTAACAACGGGCAGGTAGAATACGGTACGGAACACCCCAATCCCCCGTAACTTCTGGTTCAAGAGAAGCGCCAAGATAAGCGACGCCGCTATACTTAGTGGAATATAACCCGCGGCAAAACGGAGCGTGTTTGTTACTGACCGCCAAAATAGACTAGAGTTGAATATCCAGCGATAGTTCTCCAGTCCAATCCATTTAGCTGGCGTAATGACATCATACTTGAAGAAGCTGATAATAAACGAAGCAATGATAGCACCTGCATTAAAGACAATTAGACCAATAATGGTAGGGGTCAAGAATCCGTACATCGTCAGTAAGTACGTAACCTTCTGACGAAGTTTCTGAACCGACACAGTCTACTACCTCCTTCAGCAGGTAAGGGGCTGTAACGCCCCTTACCCTCCTTGCATTATCTATCATCGAGAATTGCCTGAACCGCCTCGTTTGCATTTCTCAGAGCTTCCCGAACGGGCATCTGTCCTAAGAAGGCAGGCTCAAGCTCGGCTTCTCTTGCAGCAGACCATTCCCCCCAAAATGGCCGGAAGTCTAACGGGTCGCCATACTCAATGGCACGCAGGTAAACGGTCTTATCAGGAGTTTAGCCTCTTTCTAGCCATTCATCGGACTCAGCTAACGGCTGGTAAATGGGCACTTTACGCTGCCCATTATAGCGGTCGATCTTGCCTAGGGTAACCATAAACTTGACAAACTCCCATGCTTCTTCAGGATAGTTGGTAGCAGACGAGATTGCGATGCTGTCAGGCCACATCCGCACAACCTTGCGAGCAGGGCCGCCTGGAATGAGGGCTACATCCCAATCGAAATCCTCAATCTGACGATATACGTCTAGATCAGCCATGTTACCAATCATCATAGCTGCCGAACCGGTTTGGAACATGTTACCTAAGCCATGATAAATCTGAGGCGTTGGGCTGACCTCGTGGTCCCACATCAGGTCGACTAAGAACTGGATGGCAGCTTCTGCTTCGTCGCTATCAAGCATAGCCTGGGAAAGGTCTTCGCTGAGAACCCTGCCGCCAAAGGCATAGATCATAGCATCAACAACGTAATAGTCGGGTTTGAAATAGAGGCCCCATTGATCAATTCGGCCATCGCCGTCGGTATCTTTGGTCAATGCCTTGGATGCTTCTAACAGGTCATCCCATGTCCAGTCATCAGTGGGATATGGGATTTCGGCCTCATCAAACATATCTTTGTTATAGTGCAAGATACTCATTACAAATGCCTGAGGCATAGCATATAAGTCACCGTCATCCATGCTCGGATACCGAACAGCTTTCATCGGCTCGGCAAAGAAGTCGCTTTGATTAAGGTCTCTGCAGGTTTAGGAGCAAACCGCGATCGGCATAGTCGTAAACATAACCCACGCTCATGTGCATCAAGTCAGGAGCGTCACCGGCCGCAAACATAGTCATGAGTTTACGCCAGTACTCAGCAAAAGGTACATACTCATGTTGAATTTCAATGTGAGGGAACTTCTCTTGGAAAGGCACAATGAAGTCTTCTTCGATCCACTGAGCACCTTGGGCATTAACCCAAGTCATATACTTCAGCACTACCTTTTCTTGGGCTTGTCCAACCGACACTAATCCAAACAGAACTGTAAATAAAGTGACAATAGTCAAAAACCTCTTCACAAGCTCTCCTCCTAGATGTTTGTTTTTTTCGGATAAGCGGAGTACGCCGGAGCAAAGACTTCTTAAGCCTCACCCCCCTTGGCAAGAGCATCCTCTCCCCATTCAAACGGTATACCGCGTTTATAGGCTGTTCCCATAATGAGTGCATTGAAGATAAACTCACAACCTGCTCTCACGGGAACATAGCGAGACTCAATCTTGGCGTAGCGTGAAATAGTGAATAAACAAAGCGAAGCGTTATCTGCCAACCACGACACACGATTGCTAGTGATGCCAATAGTGTAGATGCCCCGTTCCTTAATGCTTCGAAGAGGTTCGTACAGATAGTCGCCATCACCGGTTCGGGAAATGACTATCAAGACCTCGTTGTCCTTGATGCGATGGCTGAAATCCGTAAAGTGGCCCATTTCACGGCAGAAGTTGGAGTCGATACCCATGAGCCAAGCGCGGTAGTTAGCTAGTTCTGCCAATAAGCCTGATTCTCCCACACCGTACCAAAAAAGACGCGGAGCCTCCGCACAGCGGGAAATCGCTTCTTCCAACGCCTCATGGTCTAGAGCGGCCAATGTCTCACCGACTACATGCTCCGACATAGACATCAGCCAATTGACCACAGGATTTTGCCCCTTGTTGCCCGGCTGCAGAGCCATATGCCGTTTGAACTCACGAAATCCACTGTAACCCAACTGCTGCAGAAACCTAAGCACGGTAGAACGGGACGTTCCAGAAAGTGCCGCGAACTCGTTTAGCTCCAGCTCTTTGATTCGACTCGGATTTTCCAGTACAAAGAGCGCGATCTTCTTTTGCGATCGATTAAAGGACTGCAGGTTCGCCTCCAAGTACTCCCTAATCTCGTTCATAGCAACTTCCTCCTTGTTCCAGCAAAACGCGTGCTCAGCCAAAAAGCTTTTGATACTGAGACAGAACGCCCTGCATATAGGCTTGTTCTGCCTGCTGTTTGGCCCTAAGAAGGCCTTCTGATACCTCGTCAGAAGATAAACTTGTCCCCATCAGCCACTGTTCGCGCTTCTGGCGCCATTCCAGCACCTTGTCTTGTGATATGTGGCTCTTATACTGCAGTGCCTCAGAAAGAACTCGGCCCTGGTACGTGGGTAAATAGCGCCCACCCAAGAGAGCAGTAGCGGTGGGTGCAACGTCAATACCCTCAGCAATTTCTTTATAGACGCCTGGATTCACCCCGGCACCGCTTAAGATGAGAGGCACATGCCTTTCCGTTTCAGCTATTCCGCCATGAATACTGACATTATGTGTTGGTTCCCACATTACATCATCATTGAAACAGGCCACGAAGTGCCCCGGACTGGTATGGTGCCCCATGATTTGTAATTCTGTTGGGGTGAAGATCCGCCTGACGAGGCCGCTTTCCATCCAGTCAGTGAGATGCTTGTCGGCGGGATTGATCAGCGTTACGGTACGTCCGCCTGGATTTGGCAGATAGTCAACCCCTATGCGCCCAATTGAGCTTACCAAAGGCGCTGCAGCCACTTTACCATCTACCTGCCCATGGTCCGACGTAATGATAAACGTGGTCTGGGCGAGAACCCCTGCCTCTGCGATCGTCTCAGCAAGTTTTTCTACTTCCTGGTCAACCATTTCAAGGGCAGTAAGAGTATATTCGTTTCCTGCGCCGTAACCATGTTGGAGATTATCAGTCGCGTAAAATGTCACGCTCAAGAAAGATGGCCTAAACGTCGAAAAGCTCCAACGTGCCATCGATCCGCATTCGGGGATGGAATGGCCGAAATACTCGACAGATAAATACGAAAAGGCGCCCCTTAGTGTCTGGTCTGCCACACACGAGGTTGTTAACCCATGCTCTTTGAGTGCAGCCGCTATATAGCGTTTCTGATCGTTCATCCTCTTCAGCGCAGCACAAGGATCGCCAATAGCTAAACCCGAACCATGGTTCTCGGGATAACTACCTGTGTTAATCGATGTATGCGCTGAGTGAGTCATGGTCGGAAACGAGGTGTAGCAGTACTCATAATAAGCACCTCTTGTGCGGAGAGAATCTATAAACGGTGTGGTAGCTTGCTCAAAGACTGATTTTGTTACGCCATCCAAGATAATCAAGACCACATGATGGCAGTTGGACTCGGGAAAGAGTGGTTGGCGTTTTAGCACTGGACGATCTGGCGTGTTTAAGCGTGTTCAACTTCTACAGGTAAATGCATGGAGAAATCTCCTCTCAGAACTCTAGCTAACAAAGGTTAGCTTAATGGATTCTCAAAATGATACTTGTAAGTTTCATTTTGTCTAGTTTGACTATGGATTAATACTTTTACATTTCAAAGGGAAATCATTCTCGAAATAGAAAAATCATGGCTTAAAATAAAAAAGGCGTAGCACAGTCACTGCCTCTCCTTCAAAAAAACCTGCTTGTACACTGCTAACTCTGCCTTTCTTGACCACAGCGGCTTTGTTCGGCGATAATTAGAATGAAAACATAGGGTGCATGGAAATGATTAAACAGCACC
>CALKAR010000128.1 GCA_937988745.1 uncultured Peptococcaceae bacterium | reverse complement strand
TAATTTTCCCTTTCCGCGCCTGGTCAAACAGCAACAAAAACACTTCATCAGGGTCTCGTTTAAACTGCTTTGCGATTGTCTCCAACTGCTCTCCGTCGTTCCATTTCCTCACGATCTCCCGCACGTCGTGTGAGTCGAAGTAATGATTGATGTCCTCATTGACGATGTAAGGGTCTCCTTTTCGGATTAGTCTTTGCCGAAATGCTTCACTGCCGGACATCAGACCTTCACTCCGTACTTTTCGCACGCGGCTTTAAAACGTTCGTCGAATGCATTCATACGTTCTTCGCTGCTTTTTCGGTAGTTTTTGCACTGATGGCAGGTGCATCGACCGATCTCATGCACGCCTGGTGCGATCCGTTCGATTCTCGTTCCTTTACCGTTGCACATCTTTGTCACCACCTATACAGCTTTGTTCTTTTTTAGTCTGTAATCCGGTCCTTCAACCTCATACAGCCGGTCACCGGTCATTCCGAATAATCGGCTTGCTGATGCATATCCGATCTTTTCGCTTAGGGTTCCTTTATCTTCGTTCGAACTGAAAATGATCGGCCGCTGGTTCCGATATCGTTCATTGATAATCCGGTAATACAGCGTTTCTTTCGTTTCTGACCATTTGGCCTTTCCGAGATCGTCCCAGACTAATACGTCAACGGTGCTCGCATTATGGATAAGTTCATTAAAGCGTGCGCCTTCATCGTTCATTGCTTTGGCCTGTGCCAGATCGTCCATGAATGTCGCATCCGACACACACAAAACGCGACATTCACGCTTTAATCCGGACTTTTCGTCAATGACAAAAGCGTTTTTCATGAGCCATTTTGCTGCCGCGATCTGAAGGTGCGTTTTCCCGAGGCCGAAACTGTTATGATCTCTTTTTGCTTGTGACTTATCGCTACCACTTAGTTGTCGGATGCGTTGCTCACCAAACACAGCTATAAATCCCAGGCTGTTTTGGTCGAGGCGATTGGTGATAATCGTTTCAAAGTTTTTAAGATAGTCAATGGTAGCAGCGTATAGGGTTTGCTGGACATCGTTTATTCGCTGATAGTTTTTGAGAGTGGCGTCTTTGAATTCACTTGGAATCAATGCATTCTCAAAACGAATTTTGAGCCGTTTTTGACGCTTACACTCACACATCACCGCTACATCCTCGACCATATCCTCGCCGTTCGGCCATTTTTTGACATTACCCTCGTCGTCTGTAATCGCTCGCTTTTCTAGAATAAAACCTGTGTCTTTACATTTTTCACAGTCAAAATTCGGCTCATTCCCATGCTGATCGGGCATCTGCGAGTTCTCTAGCTGCTTCTGCATAGCTCTTGCTCGCTTTTCCAAATCCTTGAGAACGTCCTGAATCGTTTTGAAGTCTTTTGCCATTTGAATCACCTGCTTTCTGTTCCTTTTCCATCTCTTCGTGATACTTGTCCATGATAAATCCGACACAATAGTCGAGACTGTTGATCTTGTTTCTCGGGTGTTTGGGCTTGTAGGTTTTGAATCTTAGCTCCAGCCATTTGATTGCCTTATCCAACGGCACGCCATAACTGAGGATTTCTTCCGCTGCCTGTTCGTCCCTCGGTGACCAAAACAAGCCTGATCCTTTCAGTTCCACAAATTTTTCAAGCAGCACTTTGGATTGAGCTTCTGGAGTTTGTGCTATTTCTCTCGCGTCTTCTTCGGACGCTCGATCACCACGCAATGGGTCGGTTGTAGGCACCCCGGCACTGTCTCCTTCTTCGCCCAATATTTCCTCGCGCGCGTGCGCGTTATTAGTAGCAGTAGTAGTATTATTTTTTTTATTTATTTTTTTATCTATTTCTTTATCTTTATTAGAGTGGTCATTTTCGGCACGGGTGTGCCATATTTGGCACGGCTGTGTCATTTTTGGCACCCCTGTGCCATTTTCGGCACCCGTGCCATATTTGGCACGATTTTTTTTATTTTGGTAGAACTTTTTCGAGTTTTTCACTTTTATGATCTGGCCATACGGAGTTCGTTTTAAAGAAATATATTGCTCTTTCTCGAGGCGTTCAAAATTACGTTTAATGGTTGACTTGCTGCCGCCTAAATCGTTAGCGATCTCCATGTAACTGACAGGTTTTCCGCCAAGGACTAGGCCGACGTTTTCGCCCTGTTCTTCTAATTCTTTGGTTGTTTTAGCGATGCACCATAGAAACTCCCATAAGGCCGGTCCTATGCGATCTCGATGTTCTTTTGTTAAAAGTCCGATATGTGTAGGAAAATAAATGTGTTTGGGCATTGAAATAGCCCCCTTCATAAAATCCGATCGCTTAACGTAGCTAGTAGATGAACTGATGCATAACCGTTAATAACATCATGTATTCTCAACTGATACCGTTCCCCATCTTTATCGATAATGGTCAATCGTTCCGGCTCAACGCGCTGAACCAGAAAGAGCTTGTCGGTTGATTCTTTTATGTTCATCAGTACCGGCAAACCTTCCGTAAGCTTCAAAACGGTTCCACGAACTCGAACGGCTTGCCCATCTAAATGCTGATTGAACACTTCTCGAGTTTGGTAGATTTGCATGCGTTTACCTCCTTTCGCATATGGCGAACCGGCCCTTAATTTTTAAAACGTGATAATGTTCATACCTCTCCATGTACCTCAAAATCAGACGTTTCAGTTCTTCCTGGTTATTGGCCTGCTCCCAGATCCACTCCGGGAGCAAGACATTGTATTCATCATTCATTCTCAATGATCAATTCATCCTCGTTCTTTTCGGTGTCTTCTTTTTCTTCCTGCGGAGCCTCGGTTGCTGTATCTAACTCACTGAATTCAGCGTCAATGATGTCTTCGTCTTTCTTTTGCTTCTCATCTGGATCGCTGACATCCTCAATGTATGCTTTTTGCATGTCGATTGAGAGGATGCCCCACTTATTCAGCATGTTGCGGATGACCGTTTTCTTGGCCATCGCGTCATAATCATTTTTCCATCCGAAGTCTGACTTGCTGAACCGTTTACGATGCTTTTCGATCTCCTCTTTTGACCAGTAGACCGTCTTTCTGAATCCGTTGATTAGTTCAAAATATCCGGTATAACCAATTACCTTGTCCGATGCACGAGATTCAAAATCCAGCTCAAGCTCTTCGGTCAAACGGTTCCATTTTTTGAGTTCACCTTCATAGACTTCGATTACATTGATGTTTCGGTATTGACCGGTACGCAAAGCCAGCTGAATATATCCTTTGTATCCCAGTTGGAATGTCGCTTTATTGCCGTATGGTACTACCCAGGCATAGCCCAGGTTTTTGTCGACAGGCAGGTCCAGTGTGGCTGCGACCATTGCACTGGACACTACACTCATCTGATCACACTTTTGCAAGTTTGTATCACTATTGACGAGATTGATTACACTCGTCATGAACTGGTTTGCACGCTTTCCGAGTGTCTCCTCAAAACGCTTTTTGACACTATCTGTGCTCATTAATTGCTTGATGGTATAACCAGATGGCGTGTTCTGGTTATTAGACTTCTTTTTATTCGATAGCTGATTTTTCAGCTTGTCGTTTGTGGCCATTTACACCAACTCCTTTACTTTAAATGGTCTTGAAATTGAGGTTTTCACTACTTTTTCATACACATCTGGAAACTCTTTTTTGAGTCGTTTAGAGTCCACTGTTTTACGCTCATGTGATTTCCATCTGACCTCATAAGAGCCGACATAACCAACTTCCGCATCCTGAAGCTCCTGCTTGATCTCGTTCTCAAGCTTCTTTTTTTGTTTGTCCAGTTCGGAAATCGCTTCTTTGACCTCTATAAGCTGTTGAATTTTATCCTTGTATTCAACGCCTAAATCTACGGTTTTGGAAGGATCGCTTTCCAGATAACGTTCTTTCAGGTATTGTTCGGCTGCGCTGGATCCATCCAGAGCCGGAGGAACATTTCCGAGCACATGATGATTCCAAAAATGAATTTCTTCTTCAAAAATCATGTTGATCAGCTCGTCATCACGTTCGATTTCTTTCCAGATGAACTTCTGACCGCCGATCAATACCGCAACATAGGCCTTTTGGTAGCCGGTTACACCCAAATAGTGCTGTACCTGCACTAAGTAAGGGGACGGGATTTCCTCTCCTTCCCACTCTTTGGACATATATGCGCTCGTAGTCTTGCATTCAAGCAATGCGTCCTCACCGACAACCTTCCTGTCAATGTTGCCAATGATGAACTCATGCTCTGGGTGCTGCAAAATAAAGTTGTTCCGCCTGACCTTTTTGCCAGACCGATTTTCAAACTCTTTGGCAACCATATCCTCGAGTAACTGCCCGAAATAGGCTGCATCACTTGGTTTTTCTTCTGGATGTGATTGCCCTGTCTTTTCCAGCCAAAGCTCAAACGGAGTTTTGAATTTATTTAGACCCAGGATGACGGAAGCGTCACTTCCGCCAATCCCTTTTTGCCGTTCTTTGAGCCATTGAACCCGATCCATGTCACTTGTTTTCGCTAAAACTTGCATATCAGCACTCCTTTCGGTTAAAATTAAATTACGAATGTTTTTTAAAAGTTCCCACTTAAAACAGTGGGATTTTTTTATGCCGTGATTTCCACGCCCCCTAGTTTCAGGAGCAACCACTGCATGTCATGGGTCAGCTCGTCCTTCAGAACAACCTCGTCAGCAATTTCGATAAGAATGTCTCCCTCGTAATATTCATTTCCGAACGCGTCAACAACAAGCGCTTCCGGTTCCTTCATGTCTTTTGGATCGCCTGTCCGTTCGATTTGTGTAACCATCGGATGATCCATTGAACTACACCTCCTTTTTTGCTTATGGTGCTCATCCGCACCGGCACACCCGGGAATAAACAGGGGATGGAACATATGGAAAGGGGGAATTTTCCCGGGCATGTCGGCAAGGACGAGCCTTGCCTGTGATGAGGGGTTATGATATATTTGAATTAACTAGTTCGCCTTGCTGTCGCTGTTTTTTTGCGGCAGCTTTTTTCATTTCGTAATACTTCTTTTTTGCTTCGAATTCCATGGCCAACAGGATTTCTGGATTCTTTTTCAGCTCATCAATATATCTTTGATGCTCACTGGCTTTCATCAGTTTGCTGCAAGAGTATACAAAGCTCATCCAACCCACCTCCTACAAAAATGTGATATCTAAAGGCTTCAATTGATCTCGGTCTTTTTCGGTAACCTCGTCCAAAAACAGACCATGACCATGCAGCCTTTCCCGATCGTACACCCACAGCCACATCTTTCCGTGTCTGTGTTCAATCT
>CALKAR010000127.1 GCA_937988745.1 uncultured Peptococcaceae bacterium | reverse complement strand
AGGCTACGCCGAACAACGAATCTTTAAGGATGCCTCCGGCACAAAAATGCGACTCATTGAGGGGCTTCAGCGCATCCAGTCTGATCGCACTATGCGCATCGGTGTACTGGACGGAGGTTTCGAGGCATCCAACGATATTGAGTACCAGGAGGGCTACAACTTTGTTACATGGGAGACGCCATCCATCCCATACGGCCCCGCTTTTCAAAATGGTGACTCCGGAATGAGTTATGGTGATTTCTGGTGTATGGAAGCAGGCTGAAGGGGTGGCGTATCCTGTTGGTTGATCACCGCGACGATCACAACCAACAGAGGAATGATACGCCATGTCCAAGTCTAACCTGCATGCTCTTTCACAGCCAGAGATGACTAGCAATGACCCGCTGCACGAGCTGATTCGGCAAGGTGCGCGTGACCTGATTGCCCGGGCAGTTGAGACAGAGCTCGAAGGTCTCTTGAGCCAGTACGCTGACATCAAGACGGCCGATGGCCGGCAGGCGGTGGTACGCAATGGGTATCTTCCCAAACGCACCATCCAGACCGGTGTTGGCGATGTGGAGGTTCAGGTGCCCAAGGTCCGGGATCGCAGTGGTGCCGGCATACGCTTCAATAGCCACCTGCTACCGCCTTATCTGAAACGAGCGAGGAGTATGGATGAGCTGATCCCATGGCTGTACCTACGGGGTATCTCGTCGGGCGACTTCCAGGAGGCCCTCAGCGCTCTGGTCGGCGAACAGGCCAAGGGCCTATCGGCCAACACGGTGTCCCGGCTCAAGGCGCAATGGCTTGATGAGCACAAGGATTGGCAGCGGCGGGATCTGAGCCAGACGCGTTACGTCTATTGGTGGGCAGACGGCGTGTACAGCAATGTCCGCTTGGATGACCGGCTTTGCCTGCTGGTAATTATCGGCGTCACTGAGCATGGCCATAAGGAGCTGGTAGCTGTTGAGGACGGCCACCGGGAGTCCGAAGCCAGTTGGCGAGAGCTGCTGACTGGGCTGAAGGAACGAGGCCTGGAGCCTTCCCCCAAACTTGCCGTAGGCGACGGCGCCCTTGGCTTCTGGAATGCCCTGAGCAAGGTGTTTCCTGATACCAGCTACACCCTTAAATGCGAAGAGCCGCCAAAGGTGAAGTCAGCACTACACGAGATCTACCTGGCGGAGACCCGTGACAGCGCTCACAAGGCGTTTAACAGCACCTTGAGCCGGTTCCGGGACAAGTACCCGAAGGCCATGGAGAACCTGGAGAAGGATCGCGACGAACTGCTGGCCTTCTATGATTTTCCGGCGATTCACTGGATTCACTTGCGGACCACCAACCCGATCGAATCCACCTTCGCCACCGTACGACTGAGGACCAAGCGGAGCCGGTCTTGCGGCTCCCGCGACACCACGTTATCGATGGTATTCAAACTGCTCCAATCCGCTCAGAAACGCTGGAAGCGAATAAAGGGATTCGATCAACTGAAGCTGGTCGTGGACAATGTTCAGTTTCAAGATGGAATACAGGTGGATAATCAATCGGACAGGAACGCTGCCTGATGGTCATACACCAGATTTGACAATAACTCCTGCTGGAGTCCCTACTCGTTTCTTCCTGCTCG
>CALKAR010000126.1 GCA_937988745.1 uncultured Peptococcaceae bacterium | reverse complement strand
ATTACTTTCAAAAATTGAATGTTTAATATCGATGGCACCGAAGAGATCATTAACGAGCTTCTTGCGGGATTCAGTGGAAGCAGATTCATCAATGATTGCTCCACGGAGTTCGCGGTCATCACCCAATACTTGGGAAACCTCGAACAGTTCCATGCCGGTCATGGTGGACACTGCTACACCTGCTTGAGCTGCCAGATTGGAATCCAGCGACTCGGTAGCGGATGCGAGCGATTCGCGGCTAGCTGCCTTCATAGTTGCCTACTTTCCGGCCGATGCCACAGAGTCGAGCTCGGACAGAAAGTTATCAATGGTTGAAGACTGCTTGGTGGACTCAGAGAGTTCACCGCCGAGCAGCTTCTCAGCCAAGTTGATGGAGTTCTGTCCGATATCGGAACGCAGTTCAGCAACTACCTGTGCGCGGGAAGCTTCAAGCTGCTTTTCGCCACCTGCGACGATACGGCGTGCTTCTTCCTCTGCCTGGGTCTTTGCCTCTGCTTCAATCTGCTTGCCGCGCTCACGCGCCTGCTCACGGATTTCAGCTGCCTCTGCGCGAGCGTCAGCTAGCTGTGCGTTGTACTTCTCAAGTGCGGCCTTTGCTTCTGCCTGTTGGGCTTCAGCGCGCTTGATGCCGCCCTCAATCCGGTCTTCACGCTCTTGCAACAGTTCCTGGAACTTCGGAATGACGAACATTGCGAAGACAATAAGGATGATTAAGAACGGGATCAGAGACCAGACGATGTCATAGCTCTTGGGAAGCAAAAGGGAGTTGCCACCTTCCAGTGGAAGGGACTCTCCTTCCGCTGCAAGATAGTAAAAGACGTTGTTCATAAGTCTCCAGTCTTAAAAACGGTGGTTTGGTTTTAAACGCGCGCTTTTTAGAACAGGAAGCCTGCAACCAGGCCAATAAGTGCAAGAGCCTCAACGAAGGCGATACCCAGGAACATGGTGGTACGCAGCTGGCCAGCCATCTCAGGCTGACGTGCCATGCCTTCAACGGTCTTGCCGACGAGGATACCAATACCCAAGCCAGGGCCGATGGTTGCAAGGCCGTAGCCGATGGACTGAAGGCCATCGAAGGAGGTCTCGGTTGCCTGAGCCAAGATGATGTCGTTCATGAAAGTCGTTCCCTTTCGAAAAATCTTCGCTTTTCGTTTATTCCAGCGAAGTTGGAGTTGGTCTTAAAGTGGGGGTTATTACAAGGCCGTTTAGTTCGCGCCTTAGTGCGAGTCTGCGTGAAGTGACAACTCGATGTACACCGCCGTCAGCAGAGCAAAGATGTATGCCTGCAGGAAGATGATGATGATCTCGTAGACCGTAAACAGAACCGCTGCGAGCAGGGTCACACCGGACATCGCGGTCCAGCCGTTGAGCTGCCAGAAGAAGAAGTTCGTGGCAGAGTACAGCAGAACCAAAATGATGTGGCCGGCAAGGAAGTTCGCCATAAGACGAATTGCCAGAGTGACGGGACGCAAGATGAAGGTCGAGAAAAACTCAATTGGAACAACCAGCAAGTGCAAAGCCGGTGGAAGGTTAGGAATAACCAA
The DNA here is from genome assembly GCA_937988745.1 of uncultured Peptococcaceae bacterium. Taxonomy (GTDB): domain Bacteria; phylum Bacillota; class Limnochordia; order Darwinibacteriales; family Darwinibacteriaceae; genus JAAYMS01. Next base: position 2,293 of record CALKAR010000126.1, on the reverse strand, counting down.
CGACGACTTGACGTACTTACCGAAGCCATAGCGTTTGGTGCCTGCGTAAATCATTGCGATATACGCTGCGCCAGCCAAGACAATAGGCATACCAATACGAGCGTTTGCGGAGATATTCAGTACCGGAATAATCGTGGAGACGTTCCAGAAAAGGGTGCCGAAGAAGATAGCCGCCAGCAACGGTAGGAAGCGACGACCCTCCTTCTTGCCCAGGATGTCCTCAGCAATGTGAATTCGGACGAAATCTAACGCGTATTCTGCGACGTTCTGTAGTCCCTTAGGAACCAGCTTTGGGTTCCTAAATGCTGCAATAAATAAAAGCACCAAGATGGCGGTCATCAACAGACGAACCAGCATGATGCGATCAAGTGCGAACCATCCGCCCAACACATCGTCGAACAGGATGTCGCCGTAATATTGCCCCGGGAAAAATTCTGGGTCCAGTTCGGGCGCGTGGAAGCTACCCTTCATGGCCAATGTTGTAACGCTCAGCGTTCTCTCCCGTGTTCGGGCCGTACGATTGTCGGCGTCGTACGGTGCGATGGACGTCTCAAACTCTCTGTCACAGCTACGGACTCCGTCGCACATCAGCGAAGCTGTAACAGGGAATCACCGTAAATGGGATACGGCATAAATTTTTCGCAGGACACGAATCTTACTAATGCCGCTTCCGCGGTAACCCGGAGGAAATAATATCAGCTCATTGCGGCTTATTTCGATCTGCAGTCATCCGAACTTCCGAGGTTTGAGCCAACCCTGCGATTGCTCCCCCTGGATTAGCCCATATCCCCAGCCCAACCCCGGTTTACAGGCATTAGTAAGGTTGATCACAGTTATTTTTTGGCTAGCCGTTTCACAGTCTTTTACCCCCTTGAATTACCCCCGATAACATTGCCTGCTTTCACCCCTTGCAATTCCCCTTAGGTGCACGTTAAAGGCATTTTTTCGCCATACGTCACCCCGTTGCCTTTATATGCTTTATGTCACACGCCATGTCTCGACCAGGGAATTCAAATAAATCAAAATTCTGTTTTGCCTATTTCCCTACACCCCATCACTCCACCCGTTTAGCGATCACAAAAGGGAGCACATCCCTAAAGATGCACTCCCCTTTGTCGCAACCTATGACGCCCCAGCGGGCGTCGTGTCACTAGTAGCTATTAAGAAATATAAGTCACGCGGGAGGTGATGATTCCCCAGACCTCAGTACCGAGTACCGCAATCATCGCCAAGACAACCGTGATGAACATAGCCATAGTGTCATAAAACTCCAGGTCCCGAATGATCATCAGGACGACAATCAAGAGTACAACCTTGAGTAGCCATCCACCGAGGACAACAGCCATGGTGGTGGACGGTGCAGACTTTGCAGTAAACAGCACAAGCGCTGCCGTAATCAGAACGAAGCCACCGCCAATAGCAGCGCCGATGACTACTCCCCAGATTCCGGGTAGACCACGAACTCCACCCCAGATAGCTAGAGATAAAACGGTGATTATGGCTAGCGCAATGGAGCCCAGCCGCAGGGCGCGCTGCAGTGGCACGCGCGGGTCATCAAAACTACTGGTGCTGGCGCCATCGCCATTTAAAGTATCACTCACGCTGGGACACTCTACTACAGACGTAAGGAAAATCTGAACCCTCTAAGTAGCGCTTGTGGCGCAGGTTATCATCGAAAAGCCTGTCTACGTCAACGCTTGGCTGGGAAGTCGATTTTCCCACGACGCAACGGAATTAGTGTCACGCCACTTGCAACGACCAGCGCCAAAATTGTTGCGATGGTTGCGATCAGTGGCGGAACAATCGAGTAGCTAACTGCGCCAAAGGCAACAGCCGAGACCCACAGGTAGAGCACCAATACTGTGCGGCGGTGCGTATGGCCTAAAGACAACAGCCGGTGGTGGATGTGCGCCTTATCTGCAGCAAAGGGAGATTTACCTTGGGAGACTCGGCGAATTACTGCCCATACGAGGTCTAGGACAGGGACGAAGACAGCTGCACAGACAACGATGAAGGGGCTGACCAAAGCCACAACGTCTGCGGTTCCATACAGCGATTGCGTAATCTTGCCCGAAGCCGAGGTCGAAGCGGCGGCCAGAAGCAGTCCGATGAGCATCGCGCCTGAGTCGCCCATGAAGATGCGCGAAGGTTCGAAGTTATGTGGCAAAAAGCCAATACACATGCCCACTAGTGCTGCGGAGATAATGGCCGGTGGATACGCCGATACTGCCCCGCCCTGGTCATGGAGAACCGTGAGCGAGAAGATTAAGATGGCGCCACCGGCGATAAGCCC
>CALKAR010000125.1 GCA_937988745.1 uncultured Peptococcaceae bacterium | reverse complement strand
CTTGCGATAACTGGGCATGTTCGTCTTGCCATTTTGACGAAAGCGCAGCCCGATTTTGTAGTAGCCGTCTTCGGGCACAGAGAAATCCCATTCTGCCCACTGGCCACCTTTACTCCACCCCAAGATGTTGTAAATGGTTACACCATCCTCGCGCGGCGAAACAGCCGGGTCACCGCTGGCATGCACCATTACGGAAGAATGAGATTTACGCGCCGGATTTTCCGCCTCTATAGAGAGACTCCAGTTCCTTACGGAGTTCTTTGGTGCAGGGGTGCTGTATGGTGCTGGTATTTCTGGAGCAACTAACGATACACTGCGGACCGCGACCTGTGAGCGCAGGCCAACAAAGCGAATCCGATGGGTCCCCTCTGCAAAGAAGATCTGGTACGGCAGGGCGTATCTACCGTTAACATCAACAAGGCGCTGCCGATCCCACTCAAAGATCTGCTCCTGGAAAGACCTCACTTCGTTGCCAAAGGAATCTCGCATAAACGGGTACTGCTGGTTCCGCCATTTGCGATCCAGCAAGAAGCGGCGTGCTTCCCAAAAGGGATACTCGCCGTTAACCATCAGGCCGCGTTCAATATCAAAAATGTGTTCACCTAGCGGAAGATACTCCACCTCTATGTTGTAGAGGCCTGCCCTGTCAACAATGACTTCATACTCGACCCAGCCACCGTCAACGGTCCAGTAAAGGATATCTTCGCTTGTAGAAAAAGATGCCTCATCCGAAACATCAGCATAGTCCGCACCTGCGACAGTAATTGGGCCCACCTCGGACCCGACTGGTTGATACCCTTGATTCACCCAATCGCTATAGACTTCCGCGTAGGGAGCCTCGCCGTATTGTGAAAAGGCCGCCAATCTCTCTGTGGCAACCGCGGCTTGGCTCAATCCAGAACTGCACAGTAAGAAGAGCACTAGAATAACTCCGCAACATCTACCGATCCGCATCTGCTAATCCTCCCACGTTCAGATCCTTAACAGTTTCACGAACAACGAGTTTTGTTTTGACGCGATGCTCAACACGGTCTAGACAACCTTTCTGCAGAATTTCGTCCAGGAGTGAAACAGCTAGAATACCAATCTCCTCCTGAGGTATTCGCACGGTCGTTAGGGGCGGTTCGTTAAACACCGATAGAGCTATGTCGTCGATACCTACAACACTAAGGTCACGTGGGATCTGCCACCCCAGGCGCTTGAGATGGCGTACTACGCTTATCGCGGCCAAGTCATTACTAGTGATCACTGCCGTTGGCCGCTGCGCCGTTGGAGCATCAACCCAGGCCTTAAGACCAGACAGATCTCCCCGCCAATAGACGTTGGGCTCGGTGGTTGACCCAACGAGGAGTTGCTGAGTAGGAAATGTCTCGAGGCCATAGTGGGAAACCCACTTTTCAAAGGCCACACGCCGCTCTTCAAATTGAGCCAATTCAGGACCCGTCTCTGAAAGAAAACCAATTCGTCTATGGCCACAGGCCACAAGAAACTCTAGGGCCTGCTTTATGGCAAGATCGTTGTCTACATAAATCGAGCCATAATCGATATCCTTAAACTCACGATAAGGCTCAATCGCAATGAGCGGCAGACGCTGGTGCGCAATACCCTCGGCAACCTCATCTGGAATCCTACCCCAACTGATAATGCCGCTTGCTTCTCCATCAATTAGGTTCAAGACCGCGTCCTGCGTTTCAGCATTCAGCCCCACATAGGAAAGATAATATCCCTGTTTCGCTGCCTCGAGCTGAACACCGTGGAGCATGTGATGGTAAAAGGGATGCAGGAAGAAATCGTCCTGGCTTCCGATGACGTAGATGAATAAGATGTGTTTCAGTGTCTTCCCCATTCGCAAACTGCGCGCAAGTCTGTTCGGCTGATAATCAAGCTCGCGGGCGACCTGGAGCACACGCTGCCGTGTCTTCTCGCTGATTCCGATACTTCCGGCTTTGTTATTTAGTACCCTTGAAACAGTAGCAATGGACACATTTGCTTTTTCTGCAATATCTTTTAACGTAACCATTACAACACCTCAATGTTTGGTACCGCAAACCTTTAACGCAAAGGTTTACATTTTTCCTTATTCCGCATCTGAGCTTGGATTCCTTCTTAGTTTAAAACAAATTGTAAAACAAAACCGTTGAGCCGATTTGGCCCAACGGTTTACATACCAAATTCCTTCTGTAAGAATCGGAGTACCTTTCGTGTCTGAATGGGTTCTACCCGATGACCGCTGAATGGATAGACTTCAAGGTGTTTCGAGCTTGTAATATGGTTGTACGCCGCATACACAGCCTCTGGTGGACATACTCTATCCTGAAGCCCAACCGACATGTAAATAGGCACGGTCACTCTTTCTGCACTGTTCATGAAGTCAAAATAACTTAAACTCTCAAGAACCTGTTCCATTTTGTCAGGGAAGCGCCTGATAAAATCTGCCGCCTCAATTACAGATCCTGTGGAGGCAAAGATGGAATAGTCTAAGTGGCATAAATTGGGCACATTTGCAGCACAAGCTTTTACCCTAGGGTTTAGCGCCGTGGCCCAAAGAGCCAAGCCGCCACCCTGGCTTGACCCTGCCACAGCAAGACGGTTAGGATCGACCTCAGGTTGGATGGCCAAGCTGTTGACCGCTCGATACGCATCCCCTATGAGAAACTTGAGATAACTCGTGCTGGGTTCTAGAATCCCCTGTGTGATCCAGCCTTTAGTGGAACCAAAGGCGAGATGTTGATTGCTGCCAGTTTCACCACCTTGAGCCCTAGCGTCGATTGCCAGAACTGCAAAACCAGCTGCGGCCCATAAAACATGCTCTTCGGGCAGACCTCTTCCGCCGGTATATCCCGGAAAGACAACGACTCCCGGGACGGGCAGATTGTTCTTTGGAACCAGGTACCAAGCACTGACCCTAGTTCCGTCGCAGCCCGCAAAGCTGAAATCGAAACAATCAACGAACTGTAGTGTAGGTAGGTTCACAAACTTCCGTTCTACCTTTAAGGCAAGCTCTTCAAATTCGGTGGTATTTGCTTCCCAAAACTCAAAATGATCAGGTTGTCTAGTCAGTTCCGGTTTGTAACCAGCCATCTTTTGTATTGTTCTTTGGATGAAATTCAATATTTCCAACTCCTCAATCATCCATGATGCGGTTCTCTCTGTAATCTTCCCAGACAGTTTCAAACCAGTTATCCTCTTCTGGAATGGGTTTGACTTGTACCCAGCGACACTTTACATCTCTGTTATTAAAAGACACAAGCTGGATTTGGTCAGAAAGGTAATCTCCAGCTAGGCTGAATCTAAACATCTCAGGCAGCCCTGGAAGAGGCAGTTTTCCATCTGCATCGGTGACCAGGTATGAACCTCTGCTCTTGCCGCCTTTTTGAAGGTAGTCCTCGATAGCCTTTAGGTAGACTAAAGCGGTCAAGAAAATGTCATAATTCTTGAAGGCATATCCCAAGTCTTCGACACCTTTAAGTCGGCTGAGTGAGACGAAATTCTTCAGCATGCCTTCCACTCGTTTGATGGCAGATTGGACTGCATCTAAAGAGCGAATATAAGCTGCAGAACGGTCTATCAACTCTCCAACCTCACGGCGGAGTTCTGGCAGGTCGCCCACAGAACTGGTGTTTTCAAGTAGACGCTCGGCCATTTCAAGCTTGGAAGCGATCTGCTCGCTTGCTTCTTCTAGCAGGTCCTCAGCCGATAAGGGTTCCTCTCGATAACGCCGAGCAATGTACTGTGCCGCCCTGGTACTCCCCACCTGGCCCGAGTTCAAAGCAGAGCCGCCTGGGCGGTAGATCCCGTGGGTTCCGCTCACCTCGCCTACTGGGAAGAAATGTCGCAGGTTGCTTTCCCACCAGATGTTCCCTATCAGCCCACCGTTGTTGTGCTGGGCACAGACCCCGATCTCTAATGGCTCGGAATAAAGATCAATGCCGTTATTCCGGTACAGTTCAATTGCCGGCTCGTTCATCTTTGCAAGGCGCTCAACCGGTGTACCAAACAGGGCATCAGAGTTCTTCAGATAAGCGTAACTCTCCTCGCCAAGCCACGAGAAATCGAGTTCCTTCCCCTGCCAAGTGGGGTTGTGGCGGTAATCGAGGAAAACTCGCCGACCCTTTACTTCCATCTCGTGGTAAACCAAGATGTCGATCAGAGAAGAACCGTAATTCAGAACCTTTCGGGGATCAAACGGCCACTGATATCCTTTCAGGAAGATGGCATCCAGCATCTTCTGTGGATCGGGGAAATAATCTTGCAGAAATTCCCGCGCGTCTCTGCCATCCTGATTAGTGGAAACATAGCGGGGCAGCACCTGCTGGTAGGTACCCGATAGATTCCACCTGAATTTGAGGGAGGCAATACCATACTGCGATTCGGTGAGGTTCTTACCTATCACGCCCGCTTCAAAGGCAACACCAGATGCGCCTGTCTGAGATGGAGGATAAACTGACCGCTGATACATCCCTGCAGGCCCACCTGTTGCATAAACGATATTAGTGCAGCTGAAGAGGACGAACCGTTTAGACTCATCGGCCAGCGCGTTGAGGTTAAGAGTTAAAAGCCCCACCGAACGAGTCTTTTCTTTATCTGTTAAGACCGCTACTACTTGATAACCATCAAAGATCGGAATCCCTTTGGCTGTGACCTGCTCTTGCAGCCGTTCTACCATTACTTTTGATGTCAGAGGCCCTACAGACGAAGCTCTTTGGCGGGGATCGTGGTCTGTTTTGTACCCGATAAATTCACCGTATTTATTATGGGGAAAGGGAACCCCGATGTTTACAAGATTAAAGAAGCACTGCGCCGACAAAGCAGCTTCTACCAAAGCAACGTCGCCGTCCATAGAACCGCCGTTGAACAAGGTCTGAGCCATATCGTAAACCGAATCTGGTTCCTTGCCTGATAGATTTATTTTGTAATATGTCTGCTTGTCTGAACCAGTGTTGCGGGAAGTTCCCATGTTGAGGCCTTCTGTGACAAGGGCAATGTTTTTCTGGCCGTAATTATAAAGTTTATCAGCTGCGTTGAATCCAGCTGCTCCAGAACCTACCACTACTGTGTTGAAACAGTGCACCTGCAGTTGATGTTTACCCACTTTGATTTCCAAGTTCATCCCTCCAGGTCAGCTTTCCTTGGCAGCCCATTCCGCCATCAGTTCGCGGTAGGGTGTAACGTAAATCTCCGGATCTCGAACTACACAACCTGTAATCTTGCCTGCTCCCTTAAGTTCGGCACATTTCGTACAGGTAATGCAGGCCTTGGAGCGGTCCATTTCACCTTTGGTAAGGATATCTCGGGCAAAGTCGGGATAGGCAAAAGCCGTCCGACCGAAACCGATAACTTTGGCCCAGCCCTGCTCCACTACTCCAGCCGCGACCTGCGGTGCAAAATGGCGGAGCCAGCTGTAACCTGTACCTACAACAACACTGTCAGGAATATGACGCTGAATCTCCCGTGCCAGGTTAAGGAGTCTAGCGACTCCAACCAGCTGGTGTTCAGGTGGTTCATAGCCAAATTTACCCGCCTGATCATAAGGACGAGTAATATGTGGTAAGAGATAAGGCGTGCTGGCAGTAATATTAAACAAGCCAACGCCCAAGTTTTCCAGCTCTTGCACAAAGCGCTTAGGTTCTTCCAGAGCGGGATTACCTTCGCTGTCTGTTCCCCAACCATAAGGATAAGCAATGGCGTCATAGGCATTGATGCGCACGGCTAGATCGATGTCTACCTCGTTCTTGATGGTACCTATAACATCCTTAAAGAACCTCGTCCGGTTCTCATAGCTGCCGCCGTATTTGCCATCTCTGAGATGAGAAGCAAGCAGTTCGGAGAGAAGATATCTGTGGCAGGCTTTCACATCTACGCAGTCAAAACCGGCCTTATAACTTAAGTGCGCTGCCTTGATATACAGCTCGGCCAGTTCATCAAGCTCCTCGTCGGTCATGACGGGAAAATCGGCAGGTAAACCGGCTTTTTTGTCGAGGACATCATAATGAGACACAATCTTTTTGTTGACTCCAAAACGGCCCGAATGAGTCAGCTGAATAACGATGTATGGATTATGGCCATGGGTTTCTTGAGCCACAGTACGGATCCGATCCACAAGTTCGCGAAATCGGTCCACATTTTCCTCGGTGATCATTACTTGGTGGGCATTAGAACGGCCTAGCGGAGTAACGGCCACAGCTTCGAGCCAAATCAGGCCTGCTCCACCTGCGGCAAAGCGCTCATATCTGCGAAAGGTCAGTTCACCAGGGGAACCGTCATCAAGGCCATCACAGCCTTCCATGGGATGCGTAGCCAATCGATTAGGGATAATTCCCCGGTTTGCTTTAATCTCTGTTCTTAGGCAGGAAAGGTCCTCACCGAAAGGGATAGACAGCCCAAGTCTTTGAATATCTCTCTGCAGCTCATCGAAGGTCTTGTAGTTGAACTTCATAAGATTACCTCCTGCACTCCGAAGGGGTTGAATTCTTTATAATCACGGACTGAAACCTTGGGAGTTGCAGCTGCCCACGGTACCTTATTTAGATCTGAAAGCAAGACCCGTTTTTCAAAGGCTTCCCCAAACAGATCCTCGATGTCCCGGACCACGGCCCGGCGGTCATCACCTTCAGAGATCCAATCTACGTACTCTTCTGGAATCGGCCGAATGACCTTAGCGGAATCGTATGCACCGTTAATCGCCACCACAAAGCTGCGGGAGTTCTCTAGGGTGGAGTAAGGCTGCTCGAGCTCACCTCTAACCAGCTGTGCTGCAGTCCGCATGACCTCATACCAAGGGTCAACGCCATCGTTATCAAAGGTGAGTTCTTCGCCGTTTGTAAACTGAACATGTGTCCGCTGGCTGTAATCCCAGGTTGCGCGAGCCTTGGTACCGATGATCTCGATAATCGGATCCAGTTCTACCCGCGGTGAGTGGGTTGTATAGAAATAGATCTTTGTTCCTGTAGTGGTTTCTGCTTCTAAGCAAGATGTATCGTCACTCGTAATAAAGGGGCGGCTGCGATAAAGCTCGGCCCTTACCCAGGCAAGTTCTGCACTCTTATGCTGCTCACTACCGGCTAAGAAGATCATGTTGTTTAAGTAGTGCGCTAATGCGTTGTGAATAGGCCCGTCCATAACGAGCTGGCCAGCAAAAACCACTTTACCGGCCCAAGGGTTGCGGTTGTAATAAGCAATATTACGCGACCAGTACCCGCGGCAGGCAATCTCCTTAATCTCGCCGAAGTCACCGGCAACGATCATCTGTTTGAGTCTTTGGATAGTTTGGGCGTGGATCTGCTGAAAACCTATGGAGCAGAAGACGCCTGTTTCATTTTCTACCTTGATGAGTTCGTCCATCTGCTGCACTGTTGGTACAGGGGGTTTTTCGAGTACAAGATTGTAGCCTGCCCGCATACCATCTAGCGCCATTTGATAATGCGTATGAATAGATGTGGGCAGTGTGATGACGTCAATTGTGCCTTTACCCTTTTCCAGCAACTCCGAGTATGATTGATAGATTGTGATTCCTCGATCGGCAAGTTCTTGAGCTTTGGCTTTATTCTTGTCCATATCAGTAATTACGACAGCCTTGAGCTCCCCTAGGCCTTCCTCTGCCAGGAGACCGAGCTGTTTAATGTGCTCTGCTGCAAAGTTCCTAACACCAACGACGGCAAAAGCTACTTTCTTCAACTACAAAACCTCCCTGTTAATCTCAAATAAAGGTGCAGCACCTTCCGCCTATGCAAACAACTAAGGCATAGGGTTAACATTCGTATTTAGTAAGCACATTTCCTTTGTGTTTGTTAAGCAAATTTGATGTGGTCTGTTGCAATGTTCGGATGCTAAATGCTATCATGGCTATAAACGCAGGTACAGTGGTTAGCAGATATCGGAAGAATAGGAGGCAGGTAGATGAATGCGTTTAATGGCTTTGGCTTGAGCAACCTCTCACTACTATCTAACGCCAAGTCTCGTTCAATCAGCCCAGAGAATTTCACTGGTGCAAAAGGTCAGGGCGGCATGGCTACGGAGGGTACAGGAAAAGAATGTGCAAGAGACCTAGGACAGGGCTGGAAAGTCTCTCCGTCTGTAATCGTTAAGGCTCAAACTAACTTCACGTTGGGAGAAATCGAGGGGCCTGGAGTCATACAGCACATTTGGATGACTTGTTTCCCGAGTCATTGGCGCAGCCTAGTGTTGCGAATCTACTGGGACGACGAAGAACAAGCGTCAGTGGAAACACCGATAGGAGACTTTTTCTGCAATGGTTGGTGCGAGCGTTCCAATGTCAATTCTCTCCCCATCGCAGTTAATCCAGCGGGAGGTATGAATTCGTATTGGGAAATGCCTTTTAGAAAATCTGCCAAATTGGTTGTAGAGAATATCAGCGAAGAAGATGCTGTACTGTATTACCAAATTGACTATAGTCTCTGCTCTGTGCCTGATAATGCAGCATACTTCCATGCCCAGTTTCGCCGCAGCAATCCCTTACCGTATAAAGAGGTACATACCATACTTGATGGCGTTAAGGGTAAGGGACATTACGTAGGCACCTATATTGCTTGGGGTGTCAATAATAACGGTTGGTGGGGCGAGGGAGAGGTCAAATTCTATCTAGACGGCGATAAAGATTTCCCCACAATTTGCGGTACTGGCACCGAAGATTACTTCGGTGGGGCGTGGAATTGGGAACATCCCAAAGGCGAGTATGGCATCTACTCGACACCTTTCCTGGGAATGCATCAGGTGATCAAGCCAGATGGCCTTTACCGAAGCCAACAGAGATTTGGGATGTACCGTTGGCATATAATGGATCCAATCCGGTTTGATGAAGATCTGAGGGTTACGGTTCAAGCCTTAGGATGGCGTTCTGGTGGTCGCTACTTGCCTCTTCAGGACGATATCTCTTCTGTTGCCTATTGGTATCAGACAGAACCGCATAACCCGTTCCCAAAGCTTCCGAGTAAGGATGAGCTAGAAGTAATCTAAGAAAAACAAGGGGAGAGTATTCCAGCCGTCATGTCCGCTGGAATACTCTCCCCTTTCTAGTGCCATTATACCAAATACACAAACAGCCCCGGCATCTGCCAGGGCTGTCCTTCCCACTCTGATCATAGCATACATCAAGCTAAAAATACAGACTATTCTTTCTTCCGAGAGAATGGTACCATGAACATCGTAATAGTAGAGACCGACTATCCGTAAAATAAGTTGATCTATATCCACTAGGAGCTGATAGCTTGTGAATTCAATGATCATTAGTCTTTCTGATATCGAGGACAAAGACATTAATCTGGTAGGAAGCAAAGCCCATAACCTAGGGAAGTTAACCAAAATACCGATAATAAACGTACCCGGAGGATTCTGCGTCACGGTCGCTGCCTACCGAGAAGCCACGGCGCAAAGCAGGGTTTTCCAAGATTTGCTGTGCGAACTTGACCAGCTAACCCCGAAGCAGCGAGAGCAGATTACTCACCTCTCCCGCAGAATTCGCGAGGAAATCCTCGAATTAGAAATTCCTAACAGTGTAAGAAAAGAGATAGAGCATCAGCTCGATATGCTCGGCCCGGACCAAGCATTTGCAGTGCGTTCCAGCAGCACGGCAGAAGATTTGCCCCAGGCTTCGTTTGCAGGTCAGTACGACAGCTTTCTCAACATAAGGGGTATTGAGGCTGTCTTGGATCATATTTCTCGCTGTTGGGCTTCCGCCTTTTCAGACCGAGCAGTGCTCTACCGGATCGAAAACGGAGTGGAGCATAACGCTGCCTTGGCAGTAATCGTACAGAATATGGTATCTCCAGAAGTGTCCGGAGTGCTCTTCACCGCGGATCCTACATCAGGCAGCCGAGAAACAACTGCCATCAATGCTGCCTTTGGTCTGGGTGAAGCACTTGTTTCAGGGCTGGTATCTCCAGATACCTATTGTGTTCGGGAACAGCAGATTGCCAAAAAAGTCATCGGTGCGAAGGAACTTGCCTACTATCCCGCAGAAGCTCAAGGCACTGTCGTGAAGCCAAGTACTGCTTCTGAACGAAAAGCGCAAGCTCTTACTGATGCTCAAATTCTAGAACTGGCCGATCTAGGAAAGACAATCGAGGCTCATTTTGGTTTCCCCCAAGATATTGAATGGTGCCTTGCCAATGGTGTGTTTTACATTGTCCAAAGCCGGCCTATAACTGCCTTGTATCCAATTCCCGAGATGCGGGGCGAAAGCAAACAAGTCTTTGTATCTGTTGGACATCAGCAGATGATGACAGATGCCATGAAACCTTTAGGGTTGTCTTTCTATTTGTTGACCACGCCTGCTCCGATGGTTACAGCAGGTGGTAGGCTCTTTGTGGATATTACCCCTAGGCTCGCTACAGAAGAAGGCAGACAGTCGCTGTTAAGCACGTTAGGAGCTTCCGATCCTCTTATGAAAGACGGACTTCTTACTCTATTTGAACACCCAGATTTTCGTCTACCAGAAACAAGCAATCAAGATGCCGACCCAAGTAAAGCGACAGTTAGGGCCCCAGGGGTGGAAGTCAATTCAGCGCCGAATCCCCAAACTGTTCCGAACTTGATTGCGCAACACCAAGTTTCTATTGCGGCCTTAAGAAAAAACATCTCCACGAAATCTGGCCCAGAGCTCTTTCGTTTCATTCGAGAAGACATTAAAACGCTTCGGTCAAACCTTTTTCAAGGCATGGATGTAATTACTGCCGCCATGCAGGCGTCGGCCTGGCTGAATCAGAAGATTGCTGACTGGTTAGGGGAGAAGAATGCTGCCGATATCTTAGCCCAAGGAGTGGAACATAATATCACATCTCAAATGGGCCTGGACCTTCTAGACTTAGCTGATGTGATACGTCCGTATCCGGAAATTATCAGCTACTTAGAACAGACACGAGAAAGCAATTTTCTGGATGAGTTAAGGCAGTTTGAGGGAGGTAACGAAGTTCGCCAGGCCATCCTGGTCTTTCTGGAGAAATATGGTGTGCGCTGCGAGGGAGAAATTGACATTACACGCCCCCGCTGGGCAGAAAATCCTCGAGCGCTCATTCCGATTATCTTGAGTAATATTAAGAACTTCGAACCAGGAGCTGGCCGTAAACTTCTTGCTGAACAGCGCCAACGTGCTCTCAACAAGATCAATGAAATATTGGGAAGGCTTCAAAACCTCCCGGATGGTGAACAGAAAGCGGCGGAGGCCAAATTGATGATTGATACTCTTAGGAGCTACAGCGGCTATCGGGAGTATCCCAAATATGTCATGGTTACATGGTATTACATTTATAAACAAGCACTCTTGCAGGAAGCAGAAAAACTCGTCCATGAAGGCTTAATCGAGCAACCTGAAGACGTCTACTATCTGACGTTTGACGAGTTTGAAGCGGCAGTAGTAACCTTAGAGCTTGATGTCAAGATCATCGAGAAGCGCAAGAGAGAATACCGGTTTTTCCAAAGGCTTACTCCCCCACGCATCATGATCTCGGATGGCGAAATCATTGCAGGAAAATATAACACAGAAAACCTACCACCTAATGCTATCCCGGGGCTGGCGGTCTCGAACGGTATCGTCGAGGGACGAGCTAGAGTGATTCTCAACTTGGAAGACGCCAACCTGGAGGAAGGAGATATCTTAGTAACAACTTTTACCGATCCTAGCTGGACACCGTTATTCCTTTCTATCAAAGGCCTTGTTACTGAAGTGGGAGGGCTGATGACCCACGGCTCAGTCATTGCGAGGGAATACGGCATTCCTGCCGTTGTGGGAGTAGTGGATGCTGTAAAAAGGATCAAAGATGGGCAGCGTATCAGAGTTAATGGGACTGAGGGCTACATCGAACTGCTGTAGCCTTCGATCTCTAGGTTCATCCATCACAACCTCATGCATGATCCGGGTCGGCTTATCCGTCAAAATAACTACCCTATCAGCTAAGATCATCGCTTCCCCCGGATCATGCGTTGAAAAGAGCATCGTGAAGCCCTGTCGTTCGTGTTCTTCCAGAAGGAGATCCCACAGCTGAGTCCGTAAAGCCACATCAAGCGACTTAAACGGCTCATCCATCAGCAGCACTTCTGGCTCAACGGACAAGGCCCGTATCAGCTCGACACGTTGTTTCATCCCGCCACTGAGGGCAGCAGGGTATGCATTCCGAAACGCCGACAACTCAGCTTTCTCTAGCAACCTATTCCGGAGCAAGCGTGCATTTTCCGCCTCAAGAAACTGCTCCTGTACGAACCAAATGTTCTCGTCGACTGTTTTCCACGGCAGAAGACGCGGTTCCTGAAAGACATAAGCGAGCCGTTTTTCTCGGTCCAGCACAAGCTCACCGCTGTCCCTCTCAACAAGTCCCGCGGCAATGTTGAGCAAGGTCGTCTTCCCGCACCCAGATGGGCCTACCAAAGCCACAATTTCACCTTTGCGAATGGTTAAGGAGAAATCTTTCAGCACTTGCAGAGACCCGTTTTTATTAGGAAAACTCTTCGAAATTCCCTTAAACTCGAGAACCACTTTATTTGTCATGCTGACCACCTCATCACCCGCCTCTCCATAGGCCGAAGAATCCCGTATTCGCAAAAAAGCATCACGCAAACTAAGACCATCGCCCATGCAAACAACTTGTCCGTTTCTAAATTGGCATTGGCCACACTGAGGGCATAACCTACGCCACTTGTACTCCCCATATATTCAGCAAAGATCGTCGATTTCCACGCAAATGAGATACCAACACTGATGTTCGAAACCAGCTGAGGGATTAGACTAGGCAAATAAATCTGAGTAACAATTTTCTTCCTAGGCGTGCGGTAAACCCTAGCCATCTCCACAAGCTTTGGGTCTATGGTATCTAGACTAGCCGCCATATTCACATACGTCATCGGAAAAGTCACAATAAAAATTAGAAAAACCGGAGTCAAATCATCGGCAATTCCGAACCAGATTACTGCCAGCAGCAGCCAAATCACCGGAGGAATGACTTGAATGATCGTAATCAGCGGTCTGGTCAGAGCTTGCCAGAATGTAAAGCTGCGCAGCAATAACGCGAGAATGAATCCGCCCAGCAGCGCCAAACAGTAGCCTAGCAGAGTACGCTTCAGCGTAATGCCTATATTTAGCCACAGGGAACCAGACTCATGCAGATCGGCAAGTGCCATCAGTGTATCTCGCGGTGAGGGTAGGATTAGAGGATGGTAGTTTTGCGCTAACAGCGCCCACAAAACAAGCACTGCTAATAAGCCAGCAGTGCCTGTTATTCCTTGCTTTAGGTTATCTT
>CALKAR010000124.1 GCA_937988745.1 uncultured Peptococcaceae bacterium | reverse complement strand
ACAAGCACTGCTAATAAGCCAGCAGTGCCTGTTATTCCTTGCTTTAGGTTATCTTTAGAGATAGAAATCCGCATCAGGTAGTTGACCACCTATCATCTCGGGATAGAACCTCATAATCTCAGTGAAGTACCGTTCAATCAACATCTTCGTCTCATTTTCCGGATACAGATTAAGATTGATCCGGCCAAATGACTCTTGGACAATCGCAGGCGGCTGGCCGAAATACTCACCTGCTAGGACCGCTGCCTCGGTTGGATTCGCCTTCACCCATTCTAATCCCTGCCGGTATCCTTCCTCGAGGGCGGCAATAAGATCGCTATTCTGGGTGGCAAAATCACCCCTGACAAACAATCCTACAAACGGTATCCGGTCATCACCATCATGCAGTTTCGCCCACTCTGCTTGTAAGTCGAAGGACAAAACAGCGTCAGCGTAATTCTTCAAAGTGATGGTGACGAGCGGTTCAGGCAGGATAATCGCATCCACGCTTCCCAGCTGGAAAGAACGAGCACCGTTGTTCGATGCCTGGTAGACAATCTTCACTTTGCTTTCATCCGCTCCATTTTCCAGCAGAAAGTATCGAGCCAAGAAATCTAAAGGACCACCCTGAAGAGGTAAGCTGAGTGTTTTTCCCTCTAGATCGGACCAAGTACGAGCTTCGAATCCGCCGGTTAAGAGATAATCAATACCCCAGATATTAACGTTTACTAGGCGGAGGTCAATCCCCTTGTTGTAAGCTTTTGCCCCAACATTGACCCCAGTGACCAAAAGCTCAATTTCATTTTGGGCTATCAATGCCAAGCCGCGTTGGTGGTCAGGAGAAACTAGAATGTCTAAATCGACTTGGTCATCTAAGAACCCACTCTCTTTGATCCAGATGAGCGGCAGAGCCCCCACTGTCGCGGGGCTCTGTATCGTGACCTTTGGCAGTGCGCTGCCAAGGGCTGAGAGGGGGTTCACAGCCAGCAATAAGACTGTCAAGATTCCGACTAGAGTAACGCGCTTTTTATTCATATTTGCTTACCTCCCAGGGTCACCCTCAGCGAGCTTGATAAGTTGTATGGAGCAGTTCGTGTGCCTTTCCACTCATGGGTTCACCAAGATATTCCTTATACAACCTATTGACATCAGGGTTCTCGTGAGATTTGCGGATTGTGTTGCTCTTATCCGTATTAGCCAGTCCCTGTGCTCGCTTGACCACCACGTCTTTACTGTTGGGCAGAGGCTGTCCGCCACCGCCGACACAGCCGTGTGGGCAGGCCATGATCTCGATCCAGTCATACTTTGACGTTCCTGCCCGCACTTCATCGAGCAATTGTGCTGCGTTAGCCAGACCACTGGCCACTCCCACCTTATAAGTGCGGTCTCCTATTTCTACTTCGGCCTCTCTGATACCCATTATACCGAGATTTAAGCGTTCTAATGGTTCATCTGTGAGTACTTCCTTCACTGTTCGCAGAGCAGCTTCTGTCACTCCACCGGTAGTACCGAAGATAGTAGCTGCACCGGTAACGCTGCCCATGATTTGGTCGTAATCCTCATCAGGCAGACCTAAGAAATCTAATCCAGCCTCTTTGATCATCCGGGCAAGCTCACGAGTAGTGAGTACTGCATCAGTATCTTGATAACCGCTGTCGCGATGCTCTTCCCGCTCTTTTTCAAACTTCTTAGCAGTACAGGGCATGATCGATACAGTAAAGATCTGCTCGGGATCAACCTCGATCTGCTTTGCATAATAGGTCTTGACCAGCGTCGAGAACATCTGCTGCGGTGATTTAGCGCTAGAAATATGGTCGAGCAGGTCAGGATAGTTGTGCTCAGCGTACTTGATCCAGCCAGGACAACAAGATGTGATGTGCGGTAGGGGCTTGCCCTCTTTGATCTTACCGATGAACTCATAGCCCTCTTCCAGAATTGTCAGGTCAGCGCTGAACTCTGTGGAGAACACCCGATCAAAACCCAGCCTCCGTAGAGCTGCTACCAGCTTACCAGTCACAACTGTCCCAGCAGGTAGGCCAAATTCTTCGCCGATGCTGGCCTGGATGGCAGGAGCGGTCTGAACCACAACGACCTTATCTGGATCATCGATTGCTTCCCAGACACGCTCGATTTCACTGATTTCTGTAATCGCACCTACTGGGCAGACTACA
This sequence comes from uncultured Peptococcaceae bacterium, assembly GCA_937988745.1. Lineage (GTDB taxonomy): Bacteria > Bacillota > Limnochordia > Darwinibacteriales > Darwinibacteriaceae > JAAYMS01. The sequence continues at coordinate 32,898 of CALKAR010000124.1, read as the reverse complement.
GCACATTGGCCGCAGTTGGCACAGTTGATTTCGCTCAACGGCAGATCAAAGGCGGTTGTCACCATCGAGTCAAAACCACGGCCAGTAAAGTCAAGGGCAGATACACCCTGTACTTCCTCACAAACCCGAACGCAGCGTCCGCAAAGGATGCACTTGTTAGGTTCGCGGCGCAGAGCTGGCCCCCGCTCATCGACGGGCAGATCCCGCTTTTCACCAGCAAAGCGCTCAATATTTTCCCGCCTAATGCCCAGTTTATAAGCTAAATCCTGCAATTCACAGCTGCCGCTTCGGTCACAGCTCAGGCAGTCGTTGGGATGATTGGCCAGCAGCAGTTCCACATTGAGGCGCCGTGCCTTGCGAGTGCGAGCACTGCAGGTGCTGATTTCCATCCCATCAGCAGCCGGCGCAACGCACGAGGCTAACAGCCGGCCGCTCTTTAAGTCTTCTACCACACAAACTCGACAGGACCCATGCAGGGAAAGATCTGGATGGTAGCACAGCGTTGGTATCTCAATCCCTGCCTCCCGGGCTGCATCCAAAATGGTTGCGCCCGCCTTAACTTCTACAACTTGGTTATCTATGGTCAAGGTGATTTTGCTCATCCACAGAAACTCCTTTCCCTACTCTTTACGATGCCTGCGAAATAGCATGTACAGGGCACTTGCCTGCACAGACGCCGCAAGCTATGCACTGCTCAGGATCAATCTCGTGGGGCTTCTTCTTCTCGCCGCTGATGGCATCCATCGGGCAGAACCGAGCGCACAGGCTGCAGCCGATGCAGGTATGCTCGTCAATGACATATGGAGCCCCCATGCCAGCACACACGTTAGCTGGGCAGCGCTTATCATTGATGTGAGCTTCGTACTCATCACGGAAATAACGTAGGGTGCTCAGGACTGGGTTAGGAGCAGAACCACCAAGCTGACAAAGCGATGTGTCAACAATGTGTTGGCCCAGTTCTTCCAAGAGCTCTAAATCCCCTGGCTGCCCTTCACCAGAGCAGATCCTGTCTAGAATCTCCAGCATCCGCTTAGTTCCTTCACGGCAGGGAGTACATTTGCCGCATGATTCGCTCTGAGTAAACTGAAGGAAGTAGCGAGCTACGTCAACCATACAGGTGGTTTCGTCCATGACGACCATTCCACCGGAACCCATCATGGCACCGACTTCATTAAGCGACTCATAATCGATGGGAATATCCAGCATATCGGCAGGAACACATCCACCTGATGGACCACCGATTTGGACAGCTTTCAGCTCTTTTCCATCGGTGACACCGCCGCCGATATCGTAGATAACCTCCCGCAGAGTCATTCCCATCGGTACTTCAACCAGCCCAGTGTTGTTGATCTTACCGGTCAAGGCAAAGACCTTGGTTCCAGCGCTCTTTTCGGTTCCAATCGACCGGAAAGCCTCAGCACCGTTCTTAATAATGTAAGGCACGTTGCCGAAAGTCTCTACGTTATTGATATTGGTTGGCTTACCCCAGAGACCCGAAACAGAGGGGAAAGGTGGCTTTGGACGAGGCATACCGCGCTTACCTTCAATAGAAGCCATAAGTGCAGTCTCTTCACCGCAGACAAAGGCGCCTGCGCCTTTCTTGATCTGCAGATCAAAATTAAAGCCACTTCCGAAAATATCTTCACCTAAGAATCCATATTTCCGTGCCTGTTCAAGGGCGATTTCTAAGCGATGAATTGCCAGCGGATATTCTGCTCGCACGTAAATATAGCCCTCGTCGGCACCAATAGCGTATGCCCCAATGATCATACCTTCAATGATCCGGTGAGGATCACCCTCTAACAGGCTGCGGTCCATAAAGGCGCCTGGATCGCCTTCGTCGGCGTTGCAGATAATGTACTTTTTATCGCTTGGCGTCTGCCGAGTAAATTCCCATTTTAGGCCAGTTGGGAACCCAGCGCCACCCCGGCCCCGCAGGCCTGCGCTCTTAACTTCAGCAATGACTTCTTCTGGTGTCATTTCGGTCAATGCCCTGCCGCAGGCTTCGTAGCCGCCTACAGCGATGTATTCCTCAATGCTTTCCGGGTCAATCCGGCCGCAGTTGGCCAAAACGATGCGGTGCTGTTTCTTATAAAAGTCGATCTCACGATAGGTAGGAATGCTTGCTTCAGTATGAAGTTCTTGATAAAGCAGTCTATCAACGATTCTTCCCTTCAGGAGATGCTCTTCGACGATCTGACCAATATCTTCTGGCTTAATTCGGCAGTAGAACACTCCCTCTGGGTATACAATCATAATCGGGCCTTTTTCGCAGAATCCGTGGCAGCCGGTCTCTACTACTTTGATTTCATCCTGCAGATTGTGCTTCTCTAGCTCTTCTGCTAATACAGTCTGTATCTTCGATGCCCCTGATGAAACACACCCGGTTCCCGTACATATTAAGACATGACTGCGGTAAAACGTTGGCTTCATTGAACTTCCCCTTCCTCTAACCTTGCTATAACCAAGTCCTCCACAATCTGCCCATTGATCACATGCTGTACAATGATGCGTTCCACATCTTGTGCAGTGACATTGCCATATGTGATCCGTTCTTTACCAGGCAGCTGGACATCAATCAAGGGCTCTTTTTCGCACATTCCAATGCAGCCTGTCTGTGAAATGGTTACATTGATATTCCGATCCCGGATTTCCTGCATAATAGCCTGCATTACTTCCCGTGCACCGGCGGCGATACCGCAAGTTCCCATGCCCACTATAATCCGGGGATTGCCATCGCCATTTCTGGTCAGCATATCTTGCTGAAGCGTTTCCCGCAGTTTTCGAAGTTCCTCTAGTGATTTCATTCAACCCTACCTCCCCGCAGCTGTGCTAATCCTTTTTGGATGAAGTTCTGCATCCAGCTGACAACTTGTCCGTGATTGATGGGTATTCCATCCAGTTCTCGCTTAATCTCCCGAGTATCGAGTATGAATTCTCGACCGTCAAAGTTGTGACGGTAAACTATATCGATTGTGGGATTTAGCACAATCAAAGTCAGCAGAGTTCCCTGCAGATCGCCCATAGGTGGCCGATCAATATGGCTGTGCTGCAAAACAGCTTTTACCTCTGTACCGACCCCTTCTTGAGAATTAACAACTAAGTCTCCACCCGCCCTTTGAGCCGTTTGGGCAAACAGACTCAACCCCAGGCCTACTGAACGCGTCTTTCTGGTTGTGAAAAAGGGATCTATCACAGATTGCAGAACGCTTTCTGACATGCCGCGTCCGTTATCGGTAACTTTGATAATCAATTGATCGTCATTGGAGTCTTCTAAGATCTCTATTGCAATCAAGTCAGCTGCTGCGGCAATCGAATTCTGCACAATATCCAAGAGATGCAGAGATAGTTCCCGCATAAGCCACCTTACTGAGCCAATTTCATATGCGCAGTTTCTGGTTTATCTTCTCTGTACGAATCCAAAATACCCTTGACACTGGTAGGGCTGACCCGACCGTGGGTATCATCGTTGATCATAATCACAGGAGCTAGGCCGCAAGCTCCGATGCATGCTACGGTTTCTAAGGTAAACTCGAGGTCATCTGTGGTACCTCCGCCCACAATACCAAGCTCATCCTCAATTGCCTTCAGTACTTCTGCTCCTCCCCGCACGTGACAGGCAGTCCCAGTGCACACCCGGATTACATTGCGTCCCCGAGGCTTGAGGTGGAACTGCGTGTAGAAAGTTGCCACGCCATACACCTTGCTCACAGAGATACCGAGGCCATTTGCAATACCCTGCAGAATATCCTGGGGCAGATAACCATACGCCTCTTGAGCATCCTGGAGAATGGGGATTAAATACCGATCATCCTTTGGATAGGCTGCCAAAACCTTTTCTAGGGGTTCGTAATAAGCCTCCAGACTTTGCTTCTCGTTACCGCAGACGCAAGCCATCTCTTCAGCTCCTTTTCTGTAGTGATTATGGAATTACAAAAAATCTCAATGTTCAAGTGCAAAAAAATAGCCGTTTTATGGCGTCAAATCTTATTGTTATTTTTTTCACGAGTCCTCTTTAAGTATATCGGCAGTATAAAAGGGTGTCAATAAAGTTTGTGTCAAATTAATGTTTGATAAATTATTAACGAACCAGCAAATGCGCCATTTTTTCCACCAATGGAAACCCTACGGCCTCCTGTCCACAGCGGCCAATATCCTCCAAGCAGTGGCTGTCTGAGCCAGTGATGTAAGAACAGCCGGCAAGTTCAGGATGCATTTCAAAGAAAACACCGGGCTTGGTATTCTTTGAAATCTCGATTACTTCAATACCTGTTTCTGGAGGAATAAAGCCCAACTGACCTAAAATGCTGTTTACCGGGCGATCCACATGGCTGGGAACTACCATTCCACCTAAACCGGTGACCTTCTCCACCACCTCTTCAACAGCAAGCTGAACGGCTGCTGCCAACAAGCGCTCATCCTTGGCGCAATATTGGTCATCGAGATCTGTGAGCAGCTGATAGCCGATGAGCTCTTCATCATTCTTCAGGGGCGGCAGGTTTTTGGACACAATTTTATCCCACTCCATAAGCTGTTCTAGAGTGGGAAAATAGCACAGCAGATGGACTTCTTCCCGCGTTTCCACTTCCATGCCGGGAATAATCATCAATCCGTTCCTTTGAGCCAGCTCTACTGCTACTCCCACATTACCAGCGCTGTTGTGATCCGTGATGGCAATGCAGTCGAGCTTCAGTTCAAGGGCTCTCTGAATAATATTGCCCGGCGTCATCAGCAGGTGAGCACAGGGAGAAAGACAGCTGTGGATGTGCAGATCACATCTGTAAGTCTGATGATGGGACAAAGCCAGAACCTCCCATCTGTTAAACACCCAGTTCTACCAGCTTCGCCACAAGCTCATAAGCAGGCATCGAGGTGCGCAGCAGGTTGACGTTTTTCTCCCGTGCCCTTTGTACAGCCTCTGGCTGAATTGGGAAATCTTCCACAACAACTACACCCGCCAGGTTGCTTAAGGCTGCCACAGCTACCACATTCGGATGACCCTGCACAGTGATCCAAAGATTTTTCTCCCCCGCCTTAGCCATTACGTTGCTTAAGAGATCGCCTACATACACGCCCTCCACCTCAGCGTCCATTGACCCTGCTGCATGTTCTAATCCTAATTTGTCGGCAATTTCTTTGACAGTCATTTCTATCACCTGGCCTTCTCCATACTTGAATCGTTGGTCGGCATCTGCTTGCGCAGGAGTATCATGCAGTCACTTCTTTGGGCTAATCCATTCACGATATCCTCCGCCAAAGTTCGGCAGTCCGGTGCCCCACAGGCTGCACAGTCTAGTCCGGGAAGTGCTTTAATTTCTTCTTCTAGTTGGTTGAGCTTGATCATGGCTTTAGCTAGGTCAGGATCCAGCCGGCCTGTCTGGGAGGGTTCAATCTCAGCGGTGAGCTCGAAGTTGTAGCTATCAGGGTCATGAACAACTATCTCAGTACCTTCGGCCCGCAGCTGCCGTAGATTAGAGCGCGCTTGAAAGACGTTGGCTACATTAAAGATCCCGCCTACACAGCCATAATTGCAGGCATTAAGTTCGAAGTACTGCACATCCTGGATATTGTTGCGCGACAGCTCTTTGAGAAGTGACTTTACTCGATGAATCCCCGAAACAGACAAGCTGCGGTTCTGAATTTCTTCGTGCAAGAGCCTCAGTTCCCCGCCGCTCTGCCCCCAGCCCATTCCCAAGAAGGGCAGTGGTTCTGAGGCAGCTTCGTTCTCCAAATCTGGAAACTGACTTAAGACCTCCCTAATAGCCTGGTAAGCCAAGGAAGCTGAAATAGAATGGTCAATAAAGCTCTTCTCTAAGCCAATAGAATCGACTATACTGGTGTTCTTAGCTGGGCATGGAGTAATGAAAAACACACCAACCTCGTTTTCTGGAACACCCTGCTTGATCGATTCCAAGCGGGCTCTCTCCGCAGCAGCTTCTACTGGAGATTTAAACGGAGCCAAATGTCCAATCAGTTCTGGATACTGTATTTGAATTAGTCGAACCACAACCGGACACGAGGAAGAAATATAAATGCCAGGGTTTTCATTGAGAAAGGCCGCTGTCTTAATACTCAAGGCTTCAGCTGCTAAGGAGACGTCCACAACGTCGCGAAAACCTAGTTTCTTCAGAGCAGCCTTAACCTTTCTCGGGTTCACTCCCTTGAACTGTGCATAAAAGCTCGGCGGAATTAGAACAATTGGATATTGAAACGCTTCCAAATCTGCCATAGTGCCTGTCAGCGAGTACTTCGCATGGTACGCGCAGATGCGAATGCATTCGGCACAATCAATGCAGAGTTCCGCCTTAATTCTGGCCTTACCCTGGAGCACCCGGATAGCTTTGGTGGGGCAGTTCTTAACACAGTTGGTGCAGCCTTCACAGAGCTCTTCCTTTAATAATACTGAGTGCTTTCTCACCAGTTTCACTCCCATTGGCAGTTACAAATAGACCACAGCCGTAATGCTTGTTCCTTGACCCTTTCCTGTCTCGACTTCTAATTCATCGGAGAAATGCTTCACATTGTTCAAACCCATCCCCGCACCAAAGCCCATTTCGCGAACAGTGTCATCGGCGGTGGAATAACCTGGTTGAAACGCTTTCTCCACGTCTTCAATCCCCGGGCCTTCGTCGGTAGCGACAACTTTGATCTTGTCTGAAGAAATAAAGGCAGCGACTTCGCCGCCAAACGAGTGGATGACAATGTTCATCTCTAACTCATACATGACAATCGTAATGCGGCGGGATATATCTGAACGGACTCCTAATTTGCGCAGAATCTCTTTGAGACTGCTGGATGCCTCGCCGCCCCGCATGAAATCGCCTTTAGCTATCTTAGCCTGGAGAATCTGCTGTTCGTGCAACGTCCGGCACCCCCAACTAACTGATCTGGCGGATGTTCTCCGAATTTAAGCCTGCCGAATAGAGGATACCGCAGCACTCAAACATCGGCTTAGGAGAAAGATAGAGATTAATCCCTTTTTCACGAGCTAGGTCAAGGGTTTCTTGAGGCGGACGCTTACCGCGCACAAAGATGATGAATTTAATCCCGGTCATCTCCGCGGTGCGCACAACTTGAGCGTTGGTGAGACCCGTTAAGAGGAGTGTCTTTTCCTGGGAAAAGGCTAAGACATCGCTCATCAGATCGCAGCCGCAGACAGTGGTGATCTTCGAATCTAAATCATCAATCTGAACAAGCGGCTCCAGCTGAAGCAGTGGAATGATATCAGCAAGCTTCATCGACTTCTCCCTTCCCCTCTACAATGATTGCAGCATTCAGCACTACGTATTTTCTAGGATTACGAGGTACACTTCGACACAGCTGCACTTTATCCTGCGAAAAAAATAACAAACCCTCGGAAGTGACTAACTTCCGAGGGTAAATACTCGATAAGCGATGTTCTCCCGCTTCCATGTGTATGTGATATGAATACAGTTTCCTGCGGACACGATCGCCGGATATGAATACTCACCTGGTTCATCTTCAAGAACATGGGCTTCGATCCATGTTTTTCCGTTATCGGTTGAGATGCTCACCACTAAAGGTGTACGTGCAGCCCAGTTGCCCGCTACCGGATTGTGGACCAACGCCAGGGTACCGTTATCCAGCTTCACAAGATCGATACCGCTGTTATTATTCGGCAGCTCTATTGGGTACGCTTCACACCAAGTACGGCCGCCATCGATAGAATCACTGCGAAAGACCCAACCAGCGGTACTCCGGAGCAGCATATGGACATGTCCTGGCTGTGATTCCCACAGGGTGGGTTGAATTACGCCTTTACCGAACGGTTCACCAGCAGCGCCAGGAGCTTCTCTGTTTAGAGGTACCAGCTCGCTCTGGATCCAAGTGAGGCCCTGATCAGTGGACAGATCAACAAAGGCATCCCAATATTCCTCAGTCTCAAGCGAAGCTGGTGCTGCCCAAGTCCCGTCCGCGAGTATGATTGGTTTATTCTTCACCGGGCCCCGCCCGCCGATATCACCGGGAACCAAAGGAACCGGCTCACTCCAGGTCTGCCCGCCATCAGGTGACTCCATCACCATGGTGTACCAGCGGGGGATCTGATGTCCCGCTTTGTAGTACAGGATCAGCCGATCACCTTCTGGATTGAACAGAACAGGATTCCACAGCGGCTCTCCCGGGTGGTCAGCGGCGATAACCGGTTCTGTCCATTTCCCCTCAACACGTCGGGAAAACCAGATAGCAACATCCGGGTTTCCTTCTGCGGTTCCACCAAACCACGCCGCCGCAACCTGTCCATCGGGCAGGACTGCTAACGTGGAAGCATGGCAGCTTTGAAATGGCTTGTCTTCAGCAAAGATCATTTCTGCGATTTCTAGCTTCAGCATTCTCTTACTCCTTCTGTGATTGTTTCTCCCTAAGTGCCTGTCTAAAACCATCTTCTACAAATTCAGTCCACGATTCGAGCAGAATTAGTTCGTCTGTATTCATCACCAACAGGCTGCCGTTCTTTTCAGAAAAGGAGAGCACACCTCCATGAGAGCCAGTCTGCAGCGCTGTGAAAATAGCAGCCAGTTCTTTAGGGTCGCCAGAACGAAAGCTTTCTGCTCCCCGCCCTGCATAGTAAAGCCTAACCTCTGGGCTGCGCTGGTTTATTGGTTCCACAGGTGTGTCTGACTCTTCCGAGAAAAACTCGGCCATCTGGACGTAATGCATGTTAAGAGCATAAGTTCGTCCATCCCGCGATGCGAAAATAAAGAATCCTTCTCTCCTATTTTCCACTGCCCGTTTCATGCGCTGCCAAGCGGCCTCTGCGACTGGAAAAAGCATGGGCGAACTGATCGATGTCAGCCAGAGTTTGAAATAGAATTCAGGATTTCGCTCTTCTGCCACAAAACTGCCCTCCTAACGATATGCCCGTTCCATGATCGCAATAGTTTCCTCGAGAGAAAGTGTGTATCGGTCCCGTTCAAAGAGTCCACCCATAGTCGTGCGGGCATTCTCGGCTAGCTTAGGTATGTCTTCCCGTTTAATGCCATAGTCCGACATCTTCAGATCCTTGACACCACATTTCTCCTGCAGTTCCAACAAAGCCTTAACGAAAGACATGGGACGTTCATCTTTTGGGAGAGAATCCACATCCACACCCATAGCCCTCGCCATGTCCACAAAACGCTCTGGAACCTTAGAAGCAAAGAACGTGAAATAGGATTCAGAGAGCATGATTAGACCTGCACCATGGGGAAGATCAGGATGGAACGCACTCAGAGCGTGTTCCATCGAGTGTTCTGACGTGCAGCTGGAAACGGTCTGCACAAAGCCAGCCAGAGTGTTAGCCAGGGCAACATTAGTCCGGGCTTCCAGATTGCTGCCATCGGCTGTACATATTGGCAGGTACTGGGCGATGAGCTCAATGGCGCGGAGGGCATACATGTCGCTGATTGGAGATGCAATGTTGGCGATGTATCCTTCCACACAATGGAAAAAAGCATCGAATCCTTGGTAAGCGGTGAGATGTTTGGGAACCGACAGCATCAGCTCCGGATCAACTATGGACAGTGTAGGAAATGTGTACTGGTTGCCAAAACCGATTTTCTCATTCGTCTCTTCCTTAGTAATTACAGTCCACGGATCGGCTTCAGTGCCGGTGCCAGCTGTGGTAGTAATAGCGACAATTGGCAGGGCTCCGTGTTCTACGGGCATTCCCTTTCCCGTTCCCCCGTGAACATAGTCCCAGTAATCTCCCGGGTTCAAAGCCATCACAGCTATGCTCTTGGCGGAATCAATGCTGCTCCCGCCGCCCAACCCGATTACAAAATCACAGTTCTCTTCCTTGGCCAAAGCGGCCCCTTCCATGACGTGGGATTTAATTGGGTTCGGCAGAATCTTATCGAAAACGACCGATGCGATTCCCTGGTTGTCCAGGAGATTCTGCACACGATCAAGGTAACCCAGCCTTCGCATGGAGTTACCGGCGGAAATTACGATCAGCGCCTTCTTTCCAGGCAGCGGTACCTCGCCAAGTGCGTTGAGTTTTCCCGGACCAAACAGAATTCTAGTTGGCATGTAGTAGTCAAACTGCACAACATCGCCCCCATTCTAGTAATTACATCCCTACATCATATATTAGATGTTTGGGAGAACCTTCCTGGGGGCGATGCAGATTATCTTATAGATCCACCTCTTCAAAGCGGCGAGCTGCAATCTGATAAGCAAAGATATTAGCTACGATATAGACCACCACTCCAACAAGCAAGATCGGAAGCTGACGTACAAGCGCTGTTGTTTGAACACTGTCCAGCCAGGCAAACTGAGGGATATGTGATAGCACTTCCATCACCGTCATTACGAAGACAGCTGGAATCATGGCCAACAGAAAAGCGCGTCCTGCCTTGTACGCTGTCTTAAAGAACTCAGTAAGAAAAATGAAGTTAAACAACGCATATATAATGAAGCCAAAGCCGTAGTACGCCACATTCGCTTCAATGCCTGCCGGGTTCCCATTAGGGAGAACGTGTACTCGCAGAACGGCGAAGGGCAGAGAAATGAGCACCTGAGCTATCTGAGCAGTTACAAATAGGAGACATTTCGCCTTAACTACATCGCGCTTTGGCACAGGCAGTAGCGCAGAGTAGTAGATGTCGTTTGTTTCTCGGCCATACATCATTGTAATGTAAGGCGCCAGGCAGCCAAAGATAAAGACCATACCATATGGATAGGCTGGTACAATCACTAAGGCACCGAGCAGTGTAAAGATGAAAAGGTTAGGATGAGCCGCTAGACGCAGTTCTTTATAGAGAAGATTAAACATCATAGGTCCTCCTTTCAGTGCGGATCATGATTTCTTCAAGGGTCAACTGCCCCTCTTCACCAGGCTCCTTGAGATACTGGAAAGACTCGATAAACTGTGCTTTTTCCGCACTCCGCAGTAGTTGGCCATCTTTGATGTAAGTAATATCATCGGCGCATTTTTCGAGATCCGATGTGATATGGGTGGAATATAGGATGCTCCGGCTGCCATCCCTAACCAGCTGGCGGAATAGGTTTAGGAGATCATCCCGCGATACAGGGTCTAAGCCGCTCGTAGGCTCGTCAAAGATCAGCAATTTCGCGTTATGAGACAGAGCCAAGGCAACCATAAACTTCACCTTCATACCAGCGGACAGCTCCTTAACGCGCTTCTCTGGATTGAGAGCAAACATCTCTAGATATTTCTGGTAAGCTTCTTCATCCCATTCCTGATAGAATCGCTTGGTCACTGCAGTGATATGCGAGAGCTTCTTGTGATTGTAGAAATCAATTCCACCAAGAACAACACCAATCTGCTGTTTACAGGTTTCTTCATTGGCGTAGAAGTCTCGGCCGAACATTGTTACCGTACCTGCATCCGGCTGGACTAAGTTGAGGATAGACTTAAGCGTAGTAGTTTTGCCTGCTCCATTTTTTCCGATCAGGCCCATAATCCTCCCCGGCTTTAAGCGAAAACTTACATTATCTAATAGAAAGCCTGGATAGCGCTTGCTTAGGTTCTTTACAACCAACATATTCCTCAGTCTCCTTTGAAAAAGATCTGTTCTACGGCTTGTCCTGTCATCATTAAGAAAGTGTCACTGTCGATCAAGGCTAGCCCCCGAGTGGTAGGACTAGTATCGCCCAGAACAACTAAGGTATCTCCGGGCTTTAGATTGAGGGTATCGCGAGCCTTTTTTGGAAGCACAATCTGCCCCCGCTCTCCCAAGGTAACAACACCAAACAGATGCTTATTCTTCGGGGGTATGGGAAAACCAGTCTGTTCAGGATCATAGCGGACCAAGTCGTTCAGCGAGACATCGTATAGATCCGCCAGCGCTTCACAGTTGATGATGTCCGGTAGAGAGTCTCCGCTTTCCCACTTGGCCACTGCTTGCCGAGATACCCCAATGCGTTCCGCCACTTCTTCTTGGGTCAAACGATTTATATTCCGCAAATGCCTCAGATTAGCGGCAATGTTGCTCTTCTTATTAATCATACTTTTCATACCTCCTAACCCTATCTTACATTGAACTCTTCCATAACAACACCAACTAACGCGGACAGGATATGTTAATGTTAGTTGCGCCATTTAGTTTCTTTCTGAGAATCTTTCGCCTTATCTAGCAAGAATGGCCAAGAATGTGTATACTAGACAAGGACAACCAATGGTACCACTTACTCGAAGGGAGTCGACATAGTTGTTCTATACCGAAGAAAAACTTAAGCAGCGCATCGCTGATATGTATCGATTGCGCTATCGTGAGGCACGGCCAATTAAGAGCTTTGCCTTTCTAGAAGATGAAGAAGGAGAAGTGGGAGCTCGCCCACCAGCACTCGATGACAGCTGGGGTCAGATTTCCCTAGGTGACCGCTGGCAGGGCTGGGACAAGTATGCCTGGCTGGCGGCAGAATTCGAAATCCCCGCTGAGTGGAAAGACAAGAAAGTCCTCCTCCGCCTCGATCTCGGTCGTACTGGCGGTGGCAATAACTCCGGTTTTGAATCGCTGCTCTACTTAAACGGTAAACCTTACCAAGGGGTAGACTCTAACCACCAGGAAGTTTTCCTCCCAGCCGAACTGGCAGGAACCAAAATCTTGGTACAGATCCGTCTCTGGTCAGGGCTAAACGGCGGCGGCCGCCCTGTAGAGCAGGAGTACAAGATCAGAACCGCTGAACTGTGCTGGCTCGATGAAGACGTAGATGATTTCTTCTATTGGGGCAGAGCTGTTCTGCAAACAGTTGCTGTGCTTGAAGAAGAAAAGCCTGAGCGCCATGATCTATTGAGTGCTCTAAACCGCTGCTATAGGCTCATCGACTATGCGGAGCCTGGTTCCGATGAGTTCTACCAGACTGTTGCTCTCGCTAATGAACAGCTCAAGAAAGATCTAGAAAAGATTGAAAAGCACCATGCTGTAACAGTCCACTGCGTAGGCCATACCCATATAGACGTGGCTTGGCTGTGGCGTCTTAAACATACCCGTGAGAAGGTTGCTCGTTCCTTCTCCACTGTCATCCGCTTGATGGAACTGTATCCTGAATATATCTTCCAGCAAGCGCAGCCTCAGCTATACGAATACATCAAGAACGATTATCCTGAGATCTATGCCAAGATTAAAGAGCTGGTTGCCGAACGGCGCTGGGAAGCTGATGGCGGCATGTGGGTTGAGACCGACTGTAACCTAACTTCAGGTGAGTCATTGGTCAGACAAATCCTCTTTGGCACACGCTTCATGAAGAATGAATTCGGGGTAGACTGCACATACCTCTGGCTGCCTGATGTATTCGGATACAGCTGGGCCCTGCCGCAGATTCTGAAGAAGTCTGGCCTGAACACTTTCATGACCACCAAGATCAGCTGGAACCAATATAATAGGATGCCACATGACACCTTTATGTGGCGTGGGATTGACGGAACCGAAATCCTCACCCATTTCATCACTACCACTGATGTAAATCCTGATGGCTGGTTCTACACATACAACGGTGATATCCGCGCTGGCACCGTCTTGGGAAGCTGGCAAGCATACCGCAACAAGGACTTCAATAAGGATATTCTCCTGTCCTACGGTTACGGCGATGGCGGTGGCGGTGTAAACCGCGACATGCTGGAGATGCGCCGCCGCTTAGACAAGATGCCTGGGCTTCCGCATGTGAAGACATCACGGGCCGGTGATTACTTCGAAAAGCTCCACAAAGCTGTTGCTGAGACCGATCAGTATGTACACACTTGGGACGGCGAGCTGTATCTCGAATACCATCGGGGTACCTACACCAGCCAGGCATACAACAAGAAGATGAACCGCAAGCTGGAGCTCTTGTACCGTGAGACCGAATGGCTCAACACCTTGGGCAGCATCACCAAGGGTTCTTGGGATCTCTATCCTCAAGAGGAAATCAATGAGGGTTGGAAGATTATTCTGCGCAACCAGTTCCATGACATTATTCCTGGGTCATCGATTCGAGAAGTCTACGAAGACAGTACTGTAGAGTATGCAGAAAGCGAAGCAATTGCTGTGAAGGCTTGGGAAGGCGCCAGCGACGCTCTCGTAGACGAAGCGCAGAACACCTTTACAATCTTTAACTCTGCTCCCTGGACTCGTGACGATGTGGTTACTATTCCCGTCTCAGATACAGGGGAAACCGGTCAGTGGGTAGATCACAGCGGTAATGCGCTTCAAGCTCAGCGCCAGAACGACAACTGGATTGTCTACGTCACCAACATCCCTTCCATGGGATACAAAGTGATCCGCTTCGAATCCAGTGCTGAAACAGCAGAATCAGCCGAAAAACCATTCGCTGTGGCAGAGAACAGCATCACCACACCGTTCTACGAGATTACCTGGAACGAGAAGGGTCAGCTTTCTTCGATTTTTGATCGGGAAAACAACCGGCAGGTGCTCGCTGCAGGAGAGCTGGGCAATGTGCTCCAGGTCTTCGAAGACAAGCCCATGGCTCACGATGCGTGGGACATTGACATTTACTATCAGGAAAAGATGCGAGTGGTCGATGATTTAGTAGATGTATCGGTAGTGGCAGAAGGCCCTCTCGAGGCTGTAATCCGCTTTAAGTGGAATTACAGGAACTCCACTATCACTCAGGATATGGTCCTCTCTGCTGTTACACGGAGAATCGACTTCCGCACCACAGTTGACTGGCACGAAAAACAGCAGCTCTTGAAGGTCGCTTTCCCAGTAGATATCCGTTCCACAGAGGCCACCTACGACATTCAGTTTGGGAACGTCAAACGGCCTACCCACTGGAATACCAGCTGGGATTGGGCTCGGTTCGAGACTGTAGGCCATCAGTGGGCTGACCTGTCGGAAAGAGGATATGGAGTAAGCCTCCTCAACGACTGCAAGTACGGCTATGACATCAAGAACAACGTACTGCGCTTGTCCCTAATTAAGTCGGCTGTCCATCCAGACTATATGGCTGATCAGGGCCGCCATGAGTTCACTTACAGTCTCCTGCCCCATGCAGCAGATTGGTACGAAGGCCGCACTGTTCAAGAAGCTTGGCACCTCAATAATCCGCTTACTTTCAGTGCAGGCAAGCCTGAAGCGAACGAACTCAGCTTCCTCAAGGTCGATGCACCGAACGTGATGATCGATGCTGTGAAAAAGTCTGAAGATGGCAACCGTGTAGTTGTGAGGCTGCACGAATTCAGCGGCCAAACCTGCCAGGCAAATCTTACAAGTGATTACGAAATCGTAGATTGGCAGGAAGTCAACTTGATGGAAAAACCGGAAGGCCCTGTAAACCAAGAGCCGATCGAGTTCACACTCAATCCGTATGAAATCAAGACCTTCAGCCTGAACATAACTAAGGACGCCTAACTAAAGCACAAAAATCCCTACCTGGAACAAGCATTACCAGGTAGGGATTTTTTCTAGCGGAGTCTGAATTTGCCTACTAAACCCTGCAGATGGCCGGCCATATCGCTCAGATTCTGTGCCGAGGTGGCGATGGTTTCGATCGATGCGGATTGTTCTTCGGTGGTTGAAGCAAGCTCCTGGCTGCCGAAATTAATTTCTTTAATTCCTTCAGACAGTTCGTCTATTTGAGCGATTATGCTGTCTACCGATGCGATAATCTCCTGCATGAGGCGGCCTGTTTCGTCTACAACGGCCGCATTTCTTTCAGCCTGCTCGGCAGTGTGATTGATGCCGGAGATAGTACGCTGCGTTTCTTCCTGCATGCTGTGAATCAGCTCAATAATCCGGGTTGTAGAGGCAGCGGACTGCTCAGCCAGCTTGCGTACTTCTTCTGCAACAACAGCAAATCCCCGCCCGTGTTCACCAGCCCGGGCAGCTTCAATAGCTGCGTTCAGCGCCAAGAGATTTGTCTGCTCCGCAATCGAAGTTATTACTTCAACAATCTCACTGATTTCCCGTGATTGCTGACCTAGGCTCTCGACTGCATCAGCCATTCCTAAAATGACTGATTTCAGTTCAGCAGTACTGGTGACAATTTCCTGCACCGCTCCACTGCCCCGCGTTGTGGCAGAACGAATCTGATTAGCTGATTGAACCATAGCTTGAGAGTTGTCACTCATCTGCTGCACAGTTGAAGCAAATTGATTGCTGGTGCTGGCCACTTGCTCGATCGAAGCACTGGTTTCCTCGGTCGAGGCAGACAACTCTTGGCTTGTCCCGGCGATTTCCAAAGATGCTTCCGTTACTTCATCCAAGACATCCTTCACAGAAGTCTGCATATTGGCCAATGCCCGAGCCATTTCTCCAAATTCATCAGTTCTTGCTAAGTAATTAGCCGGTACTTCTTGGGTAAAGTCTCCCTGTGCCAAAGACCCCAGATGTGTCTGAGTAGTATGGAGACTGTTCACTATCTGCATTGATAGCCTAACCAACAAGCTGCCGATCACTACGAAAGCTGCACCACCGATAACCACAATTAGAATTAGAGTATTGCGAATCCCAGTCAGCACTTCTTCCAGCGAAAGCCCGATTTTCAAAGCACCAATATGTTCACCATCGAGCACCACCGGAAGGGAAACGTCAAAAGCGCGCTCACCTGTAGGTTCGTAGTAATACTCTGTGGTGTAACTTTCACCGCGCACTGCGGCAGCCGCGCTTCCCTCATCCTCAAACAGCATACCAATTCGGTCGGGGCTGCTGTGTGCCAGTGCAATCTGGTTCCGATCCACAAACAGCGCATAGACAATCGCTTCTGTGGACGCCAATTCTTCAACTAAGTACTGAATGCTGAACTGTTCTTTCAGCTGATTAACGATATCAGCCGCTATGCCAACCTGCACCATTTCGCCTTGGGGACTTCTGACATAGGCATATTTGTAGTATTGGTCAGAAGTAGTATCCTGCCTGACATCTTCCACCAACTCATTTTGCCCAGAAGCAAAAAATTGGGCCACAGGATGGTCTGCCGGGGCCACCCAGCCCAAATGCTCACCAGTAGAGGATGCAACAATCTCCAGATTACGGTTGTACCAATAGATAACATCGACCGACATGGTATCAGCAAGGCGCGCTAAATAGTCGTTGCTGATCGAATCGCCATTGGCAGCGGCTATGCGCCCTATGAGCAAAAGAATATGTGCCAGCGCAGATTCAACTTCATTTAGAGCAGCAGCGTTATCTGCTAAACGGTGCACAGCCTGGGCGGCCAAATCCATTCCTAAACCCTGCATACCTTTGAGCATAGCAGTCCGCACAAATCCAAAGATCACGATGCCTAATACACCAATCGCCAAAGACAAGAGCAGTAGAGGTACAACAATCAACCTAAACCTGATACTGCTCATCCTCGCCAACAACGACCTGCTCTTTGCCACGGTAGAGCCCCCCTTGTGGCTGTGACAGATTCGCAAAATTCTCATTCATATTCCATTGTGCTTTTATTGTGACATGGGAACATGCAGGTGTCAATAGGAGTTCCATTGACAGTTATTATCGTTTTTGATATTCTAATGACGATAATTTCTTTGATTACTACCGTCTGCCACCGGGTAGGCGGGGGAAGTGTCTGGCTCACTCCATTAGGTCTTAGAAGGAGTGTGTGCAGGCGCTTTTTTTATGCAGGCTAAAATTATTCTGGAGGTAGAAGATGAGGAAAGAACTGCTCGCCGACTTCGGAAAATATGTTTCGCTCAACGTCCTCAGCATGCTTGCCCTCTCGGTGTACATCTTGGCAGACACCTATTTTGTCGCCAATGGTCTGGGTGCAGCTGGATTAGCATCGCTGAACTTGGCCATCTCAGTATACAGTTTTATCTATGGAATTGCTTTGATGCTGGGTATTGGGGGTGCTACGCGCTACAGTATCGAAAGGTCCCGTACTGGCAGCGAAACAGAAGGGAACCGCACTTTTACGGCAGTTGTACGCTTAGGCTTGGCTGTTGGTTTCATCTATGTACTGATCGGCGTTTTTTGGGCCGAGCCCCTTGCCATGCTTCTCGGTGGTAACGAAGATACGCTGGCTATGACCACAGTTTATCTGCGAACCGTTCTCTGCTTTGCTCCGGCATTTATTTTGAGCAGTATCTTGACAGCCTTTATTCGAAATGATGGCAGCCCGCGGACTGCGATGGCTGGTATGGTAGTGAGCAGCCTATCAAACATCGTCCTGGACTACATCTTCATCTTCCCTCTGCAGATGGGTATGTTCGGCGCCGCTTTCGCCACAGGTTTGGCGTCGGTAATCGGTCTCGCGGTTATGTCCCCCTATTTTATTAAAGGGAAAAACAAATTCCGCCTGCAGAGACTCAGTACCCCGCTCCGGCTCTACGGACATATCTGTGCCCTTGGGGTCTCATCGATGGTAACAGAGCTGGCTTCTGGTATCGTGTTGATTGTCTTCAACCTTCGCCTCGTCCAGCTGGGAGGCAACATTACCGTGGCTGCCTACGGGGTCGTTGCCAACCTCTCATTGATTACTGTCGCGGTCTTTACTGGCATCGGACAGGGGGTACAACCTCTTGTGAGCAGTAATTATGGTGCCGGCCGGAATGACAACGTAAACCGCCTGCTGAAATACTCGGTTGTACTGTCATCAGCGGTGGCTGCCGCTGTAATCGCTGTAATCATGATCTTTGGAACCCCAATTGCTGACATGTTTAACGGAGATAGTAATCCACTCTTCACTGCAATTGCGGCGAAGGGGCTGCGCATTTATTTCATTGGATTTTTGTTTGCAGGTCTCAATGTGTTCCTTTCAATCTACTTTAGTGCTGTGGAACAGCCGCGGCTGGGCTTTGCGATTTCCATCCTGCGCGGATTTGCTTTGATTATACCCCTGGCGCTTCTGCTTTCAGAAATCTGGGGAGTCACAGGTATCTGGCTGACATTCCCCGTAACCGAAGCCTTGGTCTTTGCGTTGATGCTGCCAAAATTAAAGGGCCTTCAGAAATCTGAAAGCCCAATGCGAGGTCTTCCGAGGAGAGCAGAGAGTTAGAGTTTGAACCGTGCCACCAGCTGATTCAGATGATCTGCCATGTTATACAGATTCTGCGTCGAAGTGGCGATATTCCCCAGTGATGCAGATTGCTCTTCGGTAACTACAGCCAGTTCATGGCTGCCATTACTGATGGATTCTACGCCTTCTGAGAGAGTCTCGATCTGGCTGATGATGCTGCTGATTGAGTCTACAATGTCTCGTATTAAGTCGCCTGTTTCTCTAACTACAACCGTATTGCGATCTGCTTGTTCAGCCCCATGATTGATCTCATCAATCGTGCGGGCTGTTTCTTCTTGTATACCGACAATAAGCTGTGTAATGCGGGTTGCTGAGACCGCCGACTGCTCCGCCAGCTTGCGCACTTCGTCGGCGACGACAGCAAAACCCCGCCCGTTTTCTCCAGCGCGGGCTGCTTCAATAGCTGCATTCAAGGCAAGCAGATTGGTCTGTTCAGCTATCTCGTTGATCACTTCCACGATTTCACTGATTTCCTGCGACTTATGCCCTAGACTCTCCACCGTCGCAGCTATTCCTTGAATAATCCTCCGCAGACTCTCAGTACTGACAACTACTTCTTCTATTCCCTCACTGCCCTTAGCAGTCGCCTCTAGGATATGCTCAGCTGCTCCTGCCATGGCCTGCGCTCTTTCATTGATCACCTGTACCGTCGAGGCGAATTGACCGCTGGCGCTGGCTACCTCATGAATGGATGCGCGGGTTTCTTCGGTCGAGGCAGACAAGTGCTGACTGGTTTCGGCAATTTCAGAAGCGGCTTGAGACAGCTGCTCCAAGACATCTTTCACAGCGTTCTTAGTGTTCTCAACTGCTTGCGACATAAAGCCGAATTCATTCTCTTGACTCAGCACCCACTCCGGGATTTTGCTGGCAAAATTGCCATCAGCCATGTATTCGAAGTGCTTCTGAGCACCCATGAGGCCGCGCATCAGGGCTGATGTAATTCTGTACAGCGCTCCTCCTACTAGTAACACGGAAAGGGCTCCACTAAGCAGCACCGCAGCCGCGATCTGCCGCGCAGCATCAACCGAATCGACAGCTGTCTCTGAGCGCACCAGATTATATGTAACCGCCGTCAAGCCTGCGAAAATCAAAATCAACAGCAGAAGCGGTACAAAAATGAGCTTGAATTTGTAGCTGTGCCGCTTCCTCAGTAGACTACCTAATCTATTAGACACAATAAAGCCCTCCTGCTGCTGCATACTATATTTTAACGAACTTGCTCAGTTTTTATTGTGGCATAGATGGATATAGGTGTCAATCACGCACCAAGTCAAAAGGTGTGCCTCCAGCTTGGAAGCACACCTTGATTTCTATCTAACACTCTTCTTCTGCACTTCGTATCCAACGTTCGTGATTGCCTTTTCGATGTCGTCGATGGATACTTTATTCTCGTCAAAGTTGAGTTTCACTTTACTGGCGTTAAACATAACCTTCACCGAATCGTGGTCTACGCCC
Source organism: uncultured Peptococcaceae bacterium (assembly GCA_937988745.1). Taxonomy (GTDB): domain Bacteria; phylum Bacillota; class Limnochordia; order Darwinibacteriales; family Darwinibacteriaceae; genus JAAYMS01. Next base: position 12,519 of record CALKAR010000124.1, on the reverse strand, counting down.
TCTACACCTTTTACTGCACTTTCAATCTTCTGCAGACAAGATGGGCATGTTAGAGTTTCCAATTGCAGAGTTGCACTTTTCATATCAATATCCCCTTTCTGTTTCCTATTATAACCTCTCCAAAATGCCTAAAGCCTTTAATTCCGCAACCTGTACCGCAGCAGGCGCATACCATTGAGAATAACCGCAAGAATGCTTCCTTCATGCACGAGCATACCGATAGACATGTTCATCCAATTGCTGAAAATTAAGCTTGCAAGCAGTACCAACACAACGCCTACAGCGATAATGATGTTCTGCCGCATATTGCGGGCGGTTGCCTTAGTCAAGCCCAGCGCATGAGGCAGGCGCCTAAAGTCGGAGTTCATCAAGACTACGTCGGACGTTTCAATCGCAACATCTGTTCCGCCGCCCATGGCAATTCCGATATTCGCCAGGGCCAGCGATGGACTGTCGTTCACGCCATCTCCTACAAAGGCAACAATCTGGCCTTCATCCATCAGCTTCTTAATATAGGCAGCCTTGTCTTCAGGCAGCATGTTGCCGTGGGCTTCTGTTAATCCCAACTCACGGCTGACTGCATCAACCGTCCCCTGGTTATCTCCAGACAACATGACGAGGTTTTTGACACCAAGGCGCTTTAGGCGCTGCAGATCTTCTTTAACCCCAGGGCGAATCTTATCCCGCACGCCCATCAATATTTTCAACTCACCATTAACAGCAGTGAGCACTAAAGAGTTGCCGTTCTGTTCGAAACGAGCAATATCAGCACGGGCCTTTTCACTCAGCTGCACGTTTTCTCTTTCCATCAAAGTCACGTTGCCAACCGCTACGCGATTGCCATTGACTTCGGCCACAATACCGGCACCCTTAACCACTTCGGTTCCCTCAACTGGGAAGAACTCAACTGCCCCAATAGCTTCTAGGACAGCTTTGGCAAGCGGATGATCCGACTCCCTTTCAATACTTGCCAAGTAACTTAAGGCCTCATCAATATTATCTCCGTAGTATTCAGTGTCAGCTACTGATGGGTTCCCTATGGTTAATGTGCCAGTCTTGTCAAAGACCATGGTATCAAGCCTGCTGAAGTCGCCGATGACTTCGCTTCCCTTTAGGAGAATCCCATGTCGAGCTCCATTGCCGATGCCAGCAACGTTTGAGACGGGTACACCAATAACCAGAGCCCCTGGGCAGCCAAGTACGAGAACTGTAATGGCCAACTCAAGGTTTCTTGTAAACAGCCAGACCAGGATACCCAACACCAGCACTGCCGGTGTGTAGTACTTCGCAAATCTGTCGATAAAGCGTTCTGCCTCGGATTTGGAGTCTTGGGCTTCCTCCACTAGTTCGATGATGCGGCCGAAGGTGGTATCTTCACCAACCCGATCGGCTTCTACCTGAATGGTCCCGTTATCCAGAATGGTTCCAGCAAAAACCTTGGAACCCTCCTCCTTGGCCACAGGAATCGATTCGCCGGTGATGCTTGCCTCATTAACGCTCCCCTCACCAGAGAGTACCGTGCCATCGACCGGAACCTTAGCCCCGGTTTTGACCAGTAGGATATCGCCTACATCTACATCGTCCACCGAGACTTCCACAAATTCGCCATTTTCCATCTGCTTGAGCGCAGTTTCAGGCGCCAGCTCGGTCAGCTCCTTAATGGCTGACCGGGTTTTATTGAGAGTCCGCTGTTCCAAATAGGCTCCGAAGAGAAAGAGGAACGTTACAATCGCAGATTCTTCAAAGTTCCGAATAAGGAAGGCGCCGCCCACCGCAATGGTCACAAGCACATCTATGCTGACCACTTTAACCCGCAGAGCTTGGTACGCTTGAATGGCGATTGGCGCCACACCGATAATTGAAGCAATAATTAGGGCCCACTCAAATATCAGCATGTTTCCTGCAGTCCACTTGCTCAAGAAAGCTGCCGCAATCAGGAAGGCACTTATTAATGTGATTTGGTTCTTACTTCTGAGAATAAAACGCTGCACATCCTCACCCTTTCTATCAATTAGATTAGGCTTGGTATGCTTTATCTAGTTCTGCCAGCATGTTGTAGACTGCTTCGTAGGTTTCGCATACATCGCCAGGTACGGTGTAGTTCCCGGTAATCTCCCGCAGCTTCTGGAACTCGGCATCGAGGTCTGGTTTTTCATCCGCAGCAGCGTCCAGCTTGGCACTGATTTCCTCGAATACCTGCTTCACGTCATAGAACTCAGGATGGGTCGGGCCATGCACTCGAGCCACCACAGGTACGAACTGCTCCAGCATAGGTAGATACCGTTCTCTTACTTCGTTAAATACAGCCATAATCTATCTCCCTTTCTTTTGCTTTTCTAATTCCGCTGTTTGCAGTCTCATTCTAGCATGCCACGTCTGCACAAAAAATGATCCGGATCAAATTTTAGGAGTTTCTTTGTCATTTCGCGGCTAAATACTCCCTGCCGAGCATCTCCCGGAAAGGGTAATGATTTGACAAGACCGAATTAACTAAATTGGCAGAATAACTAAAATGGAGGCTGGATAATGACACGCTTTGCAAGTGCCAAAGAGATCTATCAGCGCTATGGTGTAGATGCCCAAGCTGCTATCAATGCCCTTAAAGACGTGAGCATCTCCATCCACTGCTGGCAGGGAGATGATGTGACTGGATTTGATTCAAAGGAAGCTCTCTCAGGTGGTATTCAAGCTACGGGGAACTACCCGGGCAAAGCCAGAAACCCCGAAGAGCTGATGGCCGACCTCGATCAAGCCTTTGCACTAATTCCAGGCAAAAAGAAACTGAACTTACACGCCAGCTATGCGGTTTTCGCTCCCGGAGAATTCGCTGATCGGGATGCACTAGAGCCTCACCACTTCGAAGCCTGGGTGAATTTTGCCAACGAAAGAAGCCTCGGTATTGACTTCAACCCCACGTTCTTTGCCCACCCCATGGCAGAGGATAACTTAACCCTCTCTTCGCCAGACGAAGATGTGCGCCGTTTCTGGGTTGAACACGGAAAGCGCTGTCTTGAAATCGCTCAGTATTTCGCGGAAGAAACAGGTCAGCCATGCGTACTGAACATCTGGATTCCTGATGGTTACAAAGACATACCTGGAGACCGCTTGGGGCCCAGGGAGCGTTTCAAGCAGTCCCTCGATGAGATCCTGGCGGTTCCCTATGATAAGGAAAAAGTATATGTGACACTGGAATCGAAAGTATTTGGAATCGGCTTAGAAAGCTATACCGTGGGATCCGCCGAATTCTGCTTGAACTACGCGAATTACAAGGGGATTACACCTCTCATGGACAACGGCCACTATCATCCAACAGAAATGGTTTCTGATAAAATCTCATCCATGCTTTTGTTCCACGATAAAATCGCTCTCCACATCACAAGGCCGCTGCGCTGGGACAGCGACCATGTGGTGCTGTTCGATGACGAGACAAAGGAAATCTGCAGGGAAATCGTACGCTGTGACGCTTTAGATAGGGTTTTCATTGCTACTGATTTCTTTGACGCTTCGATCAACCGAATTGCTGCTTGGGTTCTAGGTGTCCGCAGTGTCCAGAAAGCGCTCCTCTACGCTCTGCTGCAGTCCCATGAGAAACTGCAAGAGCTCCAGGACAAGGGTGACTACACCTCTCTCTTGGTCATGCAGGAGGAGCTCAAGACCGCACCCTTTGGCGATATTTGGGCACAGTATTGCCGTGAATGCCGCGTTCCACAGGACGGCGAGTGGTTAGATGCGGTTAGGAAGTATGAAAGGGATGTCCTTGCCCAACGGAATGTTTAGGTGAAACCCTTAAACGGGCATAAGCAGGGGTTTTACAAGTATTATAGAATAGGGTAATATCATCGGAATTGGAGGGATGATTTTGAAGGAATTCTGGGCAAGACTAGACAAACCCTGTCGTATGTTGGTGGTTGGTCTACTGGTCGTTCTGATAGGCAGTTTCTTAGCTGGCTTATTCCACACATCATTCTACTCCGTTAAGATCAGTCGCATTGAGTTCGAAACCGAGCGGGGCACTCTCACTGGCCTGCTCTACATGCCCAAGGGCGCAGGACCCGATGATCCGCGGCCTGTGATAGTCACAACACACGGTTATCTTAACTCAAAGGAAATGCAGGATGCACCGGCAATCGAGATGTCCAGGCGGGGTTACATTGTTTTGGCTCTAGATATGTACGATCACGGCGACTCTCGCTGGGCAAATCCCATACCTCCTGGTGGTCACTTCGGTACTTTCTGGATTTATTCTCAGCTTGACGCAGCCAATTACATGTATGATCAACCTTTCACCAAAAAAGACGCTGATGGAAACGCCTATATTGCGGTCAGCGGCCACTCTATGGGCGGATTCTCGTCGTTTATTGCTATGTACTTCGATGAACTGGCTGCACTGCAGAAAGGTTACCGCACAATTTACACCGGTATTTCTGTCGGATCCGACTTCTCATATGCCAGAGCAGTTGCTTCACAGGAGCAGTTCCAGGCTGCCTTTGGTTCCCGGACTGTGGGTATGATCGCAGCGCACTACGACGAATTCTTTTTCAACAAGTCTGATGAAGAAAAGACAGCCCAAGAAAAGGCAATCACTGGTACTGTAGTCTTCAAGGACTTCCCAGCAACCAATTCGGGTAAAGCATTCTTAGGCCTTGCACCCAGTGATCCAGATGGTCAAGCCGGACAGTTCTACACCGTCCAATCTGGTGACTTAGTGGTAGACGGTCAGGTGCTGCGCGGCTCTGAACAAGGCAGACGCATCATTTATACTCCAAGGGAAATTCACCCCTGGAACCATTTCTCCAAGACTACTACCGCTCACTTAATCGAATTCTATACAGAAGCCTTTGCCGGGGTTACTTCCCCCAATCAGGCAAGGGTTAACTTGAGCCCAAATAACCAGATCTGGTGGCTTAAAGAAGCCTTTAACCTGGTTGCTCTGATCGGCTTCTTCATTACCGTCTTAGCTATTGCCCAAATTGTTATCACCCTGCCGTTCTTCAAGAACGCTGTGGTGCCCGTTCCTGAACCTGTGGGCGGCATCAAGTCAGACACCGCTAGAAGGATTTACTGGCTGATAGCCATCGCGGTCACGCTGCTGCCAGCGATCTACTTCCCAGGGCTGATTAATAAGAACCCTGACGCCATGAGATCGCTCATTTGGGGTACGTACATCATAACGGCACTTGCCATTGTTTGGGTGGTTAGCGCCTTTGCAAGACAGAATGAAGGAGATGCTCCGGCTGTCATTGTCCGGAAAGCAGTAGTGATCCTCATCTTTGGCGCCGCTTTGGCAATCTGGCTTGTAAGAGCGCAATCGTTCTTGAACCTCGGCAGTTATTTCAATCAGCCTACCACAAACCAAATCGCTTACTGGGGTGTGGCAAGCGGCTTGATTGCAGCTTTAGTCAACGTAATTGCTTACTATGTTGACAGACAGATAAAAGGTGCTGAATTTGCGAGCTACGGCATCGTAATGAAGCCGATGGTTATTGTGGCCAGCCTAGCGGCTGCAGTTGTTTCCATCATCCTGGGCTACATCGTACTATGGCTCATGCAGTGGATCTTCGGTGTAGATTTCCGGATCTGGACTCTGGCAGTACGGACATTCAAGGTAGAGCACTTCCGCACAGCTATGCGCTACCTACCCTACTTCTTCGTGTTCTACGCGATCAACACCATCGCCGTCAATGCGAACACTCGGGGCTTAAAGAGGGGCAGCTGCTTAACAGCCGTACTCCTCAATGCTGGTGGTTTGGCGCTGTGGCTCCTCTATCAGTATGGGCGCTTGTTTGCTGTTGGTGTGGCGGCCTATCCAGACCAGACACTGAACGGCATTCTGCTGTTCGCCTTGACACCAATCCTTGCCATTGCTGCGGTCTACGCCCGCAAACTGTTTGATAAAACAGGCAACATCTGGCTCGCAGCCTTCCTGAACAGTATCTTGTTCACCATGATTACCGCTGCGAACACAGCGATGTTCTGGAATTTGATGTCGTAAAAAATTCACTATTAAGAGCCTTGGGTCTAAATGACTCAAGGCTCTTTTTCCGCGCTTGATTGTTCCCTTATCATATGTTACTATTAACCTATGATACAAAAAGAGGGGTGTCGTTATGTCATTTAAGCACGTAATCTTAGGCTTACTCAACCGCGAGCCCCTGACCGGTTACGACATAAAGAAGATTATTGAGAAAACGCCGTTTCTCTACTGGTCAGGAAACAACAATCAGATTTACAAAGCGCTGGCAGAACTATCTGAGGAAGGGCTCGCCACTAGCGAAGTGGAGTATCAAGAGGGAGCGCCCTCGCGGAAGCTCTATACGATTACCGATGCCGGGCGATGGGAGCTGAATAATTGGCTGCTTTCTACCACGGAAGGGCCAGTACTCCGGAAGCAGATTCTCGTTAAACTTTCGCTAGCGGATCACTTAGACCGCAGAGATGTCGAGGAAATGCTTGATGCATATGCAAGGCAGGTAAAAATGGAGCTTGCTCTATCAGAGAGAGACTTGGCGCAATCGCGTTTTACCGAACAAGCAGAAAAAGCTGTCTTTCTCAAGGTGATTCAGGACAATATCCATTCCTTCTACTCGAACGAACTTGCCTGGATAGACAAAGTGCGTGAAGCAGCTTCGGTTCTACCCGATGAAGTATCTCAAGAAGACAAGCATCAAAATAAAACGAATGAGGTGGAGAACGCGGTGACTTATAAACCGGTTGAAGTAAATGGAAAGAATTATCTGCACGTTACGGGCAGTCCACTGCTTAGCACCGAACAAGAGGCGCTCGATATCATCGCCCAGTGTGCTGTCCATGATACCAACTCTGTTCTCGTTGACGGAGAACTAGCTCCTGATTTTTTCAATCTTAAGACACGGCTTGCTGGTGCAGTTCTGCAGAAGTTTGGTATGTATAACATCAAAGTGGCGGTAGTCCTTAATCAAGTTGAGAACTTACCTGAGCGCTTTCGAGAAATGGCTACGGAACAAAACACAGGAGGTTCATTTAGGTTATTCGCCAACGTAGATGCGGCAGCGGACTGGCTTTTATCATAAAGGAGGTTACCGCAATGACACTAGCCTTTAGAACTAAAGAAGGAAGACAGGCCGTCTTAGAGGCTTATGAGAAGTTTATCAAGGGGATACGCTTTCCTTATGAAGAAATCAATGTAGATACTCGCTGGGGCAAAGCGTTCGTGATCGCAGCGGGGCGCCGAGATTCCCCTAACCTCATTCTGCTTCACGGCAGCGCTATGAACTCCGCCATGTGGTTCCGGGATATGGAGAAATACACGGAACACTTCCGTGTATATGCAGTTGACCTGCAGGGTGAGCCAGGAAAAAGTGATCCAAAACAACTGCCTTTTTCCGGACCCGATTTTTCCGATTGGCTTTATGATGTATATCGAGGACTAGGCATTCAACAAGCGGACATCGTGGGTATTTCCCTTGGTGCTTGGCTGGCTCAGAAATTCGCTATTGCAAGACCAACGATGGTCAGCAAAATGGTGCTGTTAAGCCCGGCCGGTATAGGCAGACAGAGAAAATCCTTTGCTCTGAAAGCCTTATTCTACATGCTTTTTGGGAGCAAGGGGATAGAGCGGTTGTACCGCAAAGTCAACGGCAGTAAAGACATCCCTCGGATCATTTTGGATTACCAGATGTTGATTGGCAAGCACTTCAACTATCGGCGAGAAGAAATACCCCTCTTCACCGATGATGAACTCGCTCAGACAAAAGCATATCCAATGGTGATTGTGGGCAAGAAGGACGTAATGTTTTTCTCCATGGAAACAGCCGAACGCTATCAAAGACTTGTGCCCCATGCCCGAGTCGTAGTCTTAGAAGAAGATGGGCACTCACTCGTCATGCTAACAGACCAAATTCTTGATTTTCTTCTCGAATAGCAAAACACAGGGCTTCCTAAGAAGACCCTGTGTTATTGCGTTACTCGAGTTCAACCATGCCTGTATTAAGGGCATAGTAGCGTCCTTTTTGTTCCATGAGTTCATCATGGCTGCCTCGTTCGATAATCTCTCCATGTTCCAGAACCATGATCGCATCAGAATCCCGTACCGTTGAGAGCCTGTGGGCGATGACAAAAGTCGTCCTGCCTTCCATCAGCTTATCCATGCCTTCAGAAATAAGCCGCTCTGTGCGGGTATCCACTGAAGATGTGGCCTCATCGAGAATCAGAATGGTCGGGTTCGCTACTGCCGCCCGGGCAATTGATAGGAGCTGTCTCTCTCCTTGGGAGAGGTTCTGCCCATCCGGGGTGAGCATAGTGTCATAGCCTTGAGGCAAATTCTTGATGAAGTAATGCGCGTTAGCAAGTTTGGCTGCTTCCTTTACTTCCTCGTCGGTCGCATCCAGCCTGCCGTAGCGGATATTGTCTGCGATGGTCCCCTCAAACAGATGGACATCTTGGAGGACTATACTCATAGTGCTGCGCAGATCATACTTGTTGATCCGTCGAATGTCAATACCATCGTAGAGAATGCGTCCTTCAGTTATTTCATAGAAGCGATTGATTAGGTTGGTTATCGTGGTCTTACCGGCACCAGTAGAACCAACAAAGGCAATCTTCTGCCCCGGCTTCGCATACAGGCTGATGTCCTTCAACACCCTCTGCCCTGGCTCATAACCAAAGCTCACGTTTTCAAAAACAATGTGACCCTGCAGGGGTTTGTATTCATATTCCCCATTATCTGTTGGAACCTGCCAGCAGAGATTGCTCTTTCCTGTTTCGCTACAGTTTGCCACCAGCCTCACATCACCTTCATCAACCTCTGGTTCTTCGTCAAGCATGGCAAAGATTCTCTCTGCACCAGCCATCGCCGCCAGTAGGGTGTTCAGCTGATTTGATACCTGAGTAATCGGGCGCGAAATCGTCCGGGTAAACTGCAGGAATGCTGCGATATTTCCAATCGTGACCAACCCTAAGAGCACAAGGTAAGCACCGCTCATAGAAATGAGGCCATACAGCACAAAGGAAAGGCCCCCCATAATTGGCATGAGCATGACACCATAGGTTGCAGCATTTGTGCTGGATTGCCGCAGTTTTTCGTTCTTGTCCTTAAAAACGTCGATCGCTCGTTCCTCGTAATTAAAGACCTGGACAACCTTCTGGCCCGTCATCATCTCTTCGACGTAACCATTCATATCCGCTAGCTGTGCCTGCTGGGCACGGAAGTTGCGTGATGACTTCTTCCCAACATAGCGCGTTGCCATGAGCATAATCGCGAGCATGAATATCACGATCAAGGTCAAGAGTGGGCTGATGATTAGCATCATGGTAAAGGTACCTACTACGGTTACGATAGAAATCAATGTCTGGGAGACGCTCTGCTCCAACGACTGATTGAGCATATCCACGTCATTGGTAAAAGTGGACATCAATTCTCCATGGGAATGCTGATCAAAAAAGGAGAGCGGCAGTTTTTCCACGTGCGAAAACATCTCCGCGCGGATCCGATGAATGGTCCGCTGTGCAAGCTGTGCCATAGACAAGTTACCTAGGTATTCGCCTAGAGAAATCAGAATAACCACAACGATCATGGCGATGAGGTACTTGATAAACTGGCTGCTCACCCCTTCACTTACGAGCGAGTCGATGATTGGGCTCAAGAGACTATTGGCCGCAATGCGCGCCACCGCACCAACAAGGATAAAGAATATACCACCAATAAACAGTCCTAGATTAAACCGGAAATAGCTGAAAAGTCGTACGACTGTCTTGCGAAAATTCTGGGGGCGCAGATTTCGTGTCCTCACTGTCCAACCACTCCTTTCTGCTGTGATTCATAGATTTCCCGATAGATAGGAGAGGTTTTGAGGAGGGTTTCATGGTCGGCAACTGATTCAATTTGACCTTCGTGCAGGACAATAATCCGGTCGGCATGCTGGATCGAAGATATCCTCTGCCCAATGATAATCGTGGTTACTCCCTGTAGCTCCTCCTTGAATGTCTGCTGAATCTTAGCGTCGGTCGTCATGTCCACCGCAGATGTGGAGTCGTCAAGAATAATGATCTTTGGCTTCTTAATAAGAGCACGGGCAATGGTCAGCCGCTGTTTTTGACCGCCAGAGAAGTTGCTGCCGCCCTGTTCTACACGATGGTCCAGACTGTCGTCGTATTTGGAAACGAACTCCCATGCCTGGGCCTGCTTGAGTGCAGTAATGATTTCTTCATCTGTGGCATCTGCTTTGCCCCACTGCATGTTCTCGCGAATGGTGCCGGAGAACAGCGTATTCTTTTGAAGAACAAAGGCAATCTGATCTCTCAGAGCCTTTAAATTATAGTTTCGCACATCAACGCCACCCACCAATACGGCACCCTCTGTGACATCGTAGAGGCGGGGAATAAGCTGAACTAGAGTCGACTTCGAAGAACCTGTGGAACCGATAATTCCGATGACTTCTCCCGAAGAAATATCCAGGTTTATGTTACGCAGTACTTTCTCCCTGCTGCCCGGATAAGCAAAGCTCACATTTTGGAACCTAATAGACCCGTCCTGCAGGCGATAAACAGGTTCAGCCGGATCCTTGATTTCCGACTCTGTATCCCAAATTTCTATAATACGGTCTTTCGAAGCTGCGCCCCGGAGCAGCTGCATGAAGAATATGGAAATCATCATCAACGCCATCATTACCTGAGTGATATAAGTAACGAAGGAAATCAGTTCTCCCTGACCCATGGTGCCGGCCATGATCTGTCGGCCGCCGAACCACAAGGCTGCAATGATGGTGCTGTATATAATGAGGTTTAAAACAGGCATGACAAAAATGATGATCGAAATAGCTTTCAGAGCCGTATCACGCAGACCATCGTTCCGTTCCTGGAATCTGCGCTCTTCATGTTCCTGCCGGTTAAAAGCCTTTACAACACCAATACCTGCAAGGTTTTCCTTGATAATTGCATTAACCCGATCCACTCGCTTTTGAATTTCTAAGAAGAATGGCCTAGCTTTTTTCAATACGAACACAGTGATCAATGCAGTGAGGGGCATCGAGAAGGCGAAAATCAAAGCTAACGACGAGTTGATGCTGATCGCCATCAACAGGCCAAAGAGCATCATAAAAGGGGCTCTAATGCCCATCCTCAGACTCATCATGGTAACCTGACCAATTGTGTTACAATCGTTGGTCAGCCGTGTGATGAGGGATGAAACAGTGAATTGGTCAAGGTTAGCAAAGGAAAAACCCTGTACCTTCTGAAAAGTGGCAAGCCGGATTTCTGAAGCAAATCCGTAACCTGCTCGAGCGCCGCAGTGAGCACTCAAAACACCAAATAAGATCCCCAATAAAGCTACAGTAATCATAACAATGCCAACCCGCACTACGTATTGCACATCTCGATTGGCGATCCCCACGTCCACAATGCGCGACATGAGATAAGGCACCGAAACATCGGTCATAACCTCTAGTATCATGAGAATGGGACTGAGGAGCGCATAGAACTTGTATTTGTCCATATAAGGCAGTAGTCTTTTCAAGGAACATCTCCCATCCATCTTAAGTAATAATCAGTTGTTTCTAGCCATCCGGTCTAGATTCGCGTTTACTTTCACCAATGCACTGCTGAACACTTGGAGTTCGTGTTCAGAAAAACCGGTAAACAGCTCTTTGTACCGGCTGATCACATCTTCCTCATAGTCCTTCATAATGGCTTCAGCTCGCTGTGTGACAACCAAGCGATTGTACCGCAAGTCTTCTTCAAGGGGGATCTGTTTCAGCATCCCCAATTTAATCAGTTTTTTCACCGACATGCTGACGGCTCCCGGAGTGAGGCCCATTCGTTCAGCGAGTTCTTTTTGACTTATATTAGGATTCTTGGCAATTAAGATTGTGATATGCAGAAGGCGAAAAGTCAGGCCATATTCGCCCACCTTTTCCCGCATCATCTGAGACAGTCTCCAGTGAACCTGGCGCAGCTGCAGAGCCACATCCGCTTCGAGCATCAATCTGACCTCCAATAGTTTAGCATTAAACTACCACAGACTGTTTAATACTAAACTATTTTAGCACGGCTGTCAAGGTGAGGGTGACGCCTACAGAAGGATACAATTCGGGAACAAAAAAGAGCCCACTTAAGGCTCTGTTCTTAGCACCCTGCTTCCGGCCAGAAGATCGGCTAAGTGTCGGTTATCGCTCCGTGCGAAAGCCATCAGAACGTAAACTGCCACCAAAACAACAGACAACGTGAGGCAGATAATCGAAAACGAAGTGTCAAACCCAACATATATCCCGTGAATTGTGCTCATATGACCGAGCTGCCAAGGCAAGAATTTCAGGACATTTCTAATAATGCTGCCGCGGACTGGGCTGCCATTATACTTTACTTTCAAGCCAGCGCGGCGCTTTCCCCACGAAGCACGTCCTGTAGAACCTTCCATAACGGAGAAAATTATAGTTACAGGAATAACCGAGGTGAAAGCAGCAAGCAGCTGGGACTGAGAAACGGTCATTTCGGGCACACCATCAAACAAGACAGTATAAACAGCTACAGCACAGACAGCCAGCAGTA
>CALKAR010000123.1 GCA_937988745.1 uncultured Peptococcaceae bacterium | reverse complement strand
CGAGTGAGGAAATATTTGGTGACACCAATGCAGGAATCTGATATGCTTAAGAAGAATGGTAATGGAAACCATTACTACGGAGGTGTCACAATGGCGGTTAAACTTGCTGTTATCTACTACAGCTCCTATGGTACTAACTACCAGTTGGCGAAGAAGGCTGCTGAGACAGCGGAGAAGCTGGGCGCTGAGGTAAGGCTGCTCAAGGTGAGGGAAACAGCACCTCAAGAAGTAGTCGAATCGGTACCTGGATGGAAAGCACATCGTGATGAGACTGCTCATATTCCCGAAGCTACAGCTGATGATGTAGCGTGGGCCGATGCCATTATCTTCAGCACACCGACTCGCTTCGGCGTAGCATCTTCGCAGATGCGGGCGTTCATCGACACGCTTGGACCTATTTGGGCCAAGGGACAAACAGTTAACAAGGTTGTGAGCGCCATGACTTCCGCTCAGAACCCCCATGGTGGCCAAGAGGAGACCATCCTCTCCTTGTATACCACGATGTATCATTGGGGAGCGATTGTGGTCACTCCAGGCTACACAGATCCGTCGATCGCCGCTGCCGGGGGCAATCCCTATGGCACCTCAGTGACCGTTGGTCAAGACGGCAAGATGATAGAAGATGTCATGCCTGCCGTCGAACATCAGACCAAGCGGGTCCTTCAGGTTGCTCAATGGATCGTTGCTGGAAAGAATAAGTAATAAATCACAACAGGAAATACAGCAATACGAGAAGCTGCCCTGCAAGTGTGGGCAGCTTCTCCTTTTCTTGGGAATAAGATGTGATATATAATCGAGGGAGGGGGTGGCCTTATGTCTATTATGAAAGAGGAATTGTTTGATTTAGCTCAATGCCCTGTACCGTGGGCGTTCGCTGGGAAGAAGTATCCATGGGAAGTACTCCCAGAAATTGCTCAGCTAGTTCAGGAACTGGCTGAAAAACTAGGAGACGATTTCCGTCAGATTAAGGAAGGCGTATGGGTCGGGGAAGGTACCAGCATTGCGCCTACTGCGGTCATCCAAGGGCCCGCCGTCATCGGACGAGATTGTGAAATCCGGCCTGGTGCTTACATTCGGGAAAACGTAATAGTTGGCGATGATGTGGTGATCGGGAACTCTACAGAACTAAAAAACACCATCCTATTTAATGGCGTTCAAGTACCGCATTTTAATTACGTAGGCGATTCTATCATAGGGGCTTATGCTCATCTAGGTGCAGGTGTTATTTGTTCTAATTTCAAATCTACGCAGGAACCTGTGAAGGTGCGCACTGATTCAGAGGTAATCGAAACAGGATTGCGTAAATTCGGCGCGCTGGTGGGTGATCATGCTGAAGTAGGCTGCAATGCAGTACTCAATCCAGGCACCATTGTTGGCCGCGAAAGCATTATCTATCCTCTTTCGTCGGTGAGGGGAGTAGTGCCAGCCCGCATGATACTCAAAGCACAAGGGAAATTGGTTCCCCGGCTCTGAGTTTTCTAACAAAGAGAGCATCGCACTGCCTATAAAGAAAAGCCGGGATTTTCCCGGCTTTTTGTGTATCCGCTTGTGCGAGCTAGGCAGGTCTGCTTTTTCCTGGCTGATCGCCCCATTCATCCCAAATAGCAGCGAACTCATCGCTCACTTCAAGGAAGGCATCGATGACTTTGGGATCAAAGTGTGTTCCTTTATCTGCGGAAATCAGTCTCACTGCTTCTTGATGATCGAATGGTGTCTTGTATGGGCGACGACTGCGCAGCGAATCATAGACATCACAAACAGCAGCGATCCGTGCGCTCAGCGGTATTTCTTCGCCTTTGAGTTCACGTGGGTAACCCGACCCATCCCACCGTTCATGATGGCATGAAATAATCTCCCTAGCAGTGTTTAAGTAGCTCTGAATTGATGCGGAAGCAGCCTGGGCATGCCGGCAGATAGAATCGAGAATTTGTTCTCCGTAGATGGGATGCATCTTGACAATGTCCCATTCCTTTTGATCCAGTTTTCCCGGTTTCATAAGTACCGAGTCTGGGATAGCTACTTTCCCAATGTCATGCATGGAAATGGTATCTACAATATTTCTATGTAACGGTGGATCCACTTCCAGTTGGGTGCAGAGAACATCGGCGTAAAAGCCCAATCTGCGAGAGTGGTTCCCTGTAAATTCCTGATCACGCATTTCTGCAAGATCAACGAGAGCTCCCACAGCTGCATGCTGCACGCGAGTAAGTTCCACAGTTTCTTGATGGAGTTTCTCAGCGCGCTTGCGGAGAAACTGAATGACGCTTGACGTCCAGAGAGAGACTGCTAGGAACATAACTGAGCGCACAACCCAAGCAGAAGTCAGCTGGGGAACCATATTGACTGTATCGCGCGGGATCAGCCATCCTGATAGCAGCAGCCCACTGGCGAGAGCGACTATTGCCGATGTATACCAGTTGCCCATCAGAGCTGAGAAAATGATCGGGAGGTAGAAGACATGGGTGTACGCGTTGTGCGTTCCGCCGGTTACCCAGACCAGGATGTATAGAAAAGGCAGTGCTACAATGCATCCGATAAATGTCCAGAAGGGCTTTGGCCTCACATCCATGGCTGTCCTCCTGTCTGAATTTATTTCGAACCTGCTACGTTATTTCGTGAGTTCTTGAGCCATGTCCTGCAGGAATTTGCAGAACTGCTGTAAATTACTTGAATCCTGGAAAAACACTTGGGCCTGTTTAGCACTGCCGCCTCCGCGGCCTCCTAGGGGAACAGCGTGTTCTTTGACTAGATTGCCGCAGTGCAGTTCAGAACCAAGGCTGTGGGCAAGCACAAGTCTGTTGCCTGCTTGAATTACGGCGAAAAAGCTGCCCTTCGAGGTAATAAAGCGTGCCATCGCTTGAGCTTCTTCCATCGAATCTCCATCGATGGTATGGAAAACTACCGCTCCTTTGGCTTCAGCAGTCAGTTCTTCTGCTTGGTATTCCCACAATTTGCTCTGAATCTCTTTGAGCTGGTCTTCTAGCTCACGGCGGGCCGCTGATTCATTTCTCACACGTTCCACGATTTCCGCTGCAGTGACTGATAGCTCACTTCCTAATTCCTGCACAATGTTGTGTTTTTCTTGGTAATCAGCGAGCGCTTTAAGACCGCAGAGGAAATATACGCGGGTCATTCCTTTATACTTTTCTGCCTTGATAATCTTCAATACCCCGATCTGGCCTGTAGTCTTTAGGTGTGTACCACCGCAGGGCGAATAGTCGAAGCCATCAATTTCCACAATCCTAATGTTTTCATCGACAGTAGGCGCTTTACGCACCGGCAGCCGTGCTGCTTCTTCAGAAGTTACCAAATAATCTTTAATCTCAAGATCTTGATAGATCAGTTGATTAACCGCTTCTTCGACCTGCCGGATTGTGTCTGCGTTCAATTCAGGAGTTGTGATATCAATCGTAGTGTAGTTTTCTCCTAGGTGGAATCCCTTTGTTTCCCAGCCATATGTATTAGCAAACTCAGCTGAGAGCAGATGCTGGCCTGTGTGGTGCTGCATATGGAAAAAGCGCCTGTCCCAGTCAAGCTTCAGCTCAACTAATTCTGCAGTAAGCGGCTGATCAATCACATGAACTACCTGCCCATCTTTTTCAAAAACATCAAGTACTGAGACACCAGCGATGGTACCCAAATCATTCGGCTGGCCGCCGCCGGTGGGGTAGAAAATAGTGTCGTCTAAGATAACATGGTACTTCCCGTCTGAGGGCCAGACTTCCGTCACTGTAGTACGAAGTTCGGTGCAAAAAGGGTCGGTGTAGTATGTGCGATTCAACAGCATGCCTCCTCATAAAATAGTAAAAACTTACATTATGTCAGGCAGGAGTTCGAAATTATACCCGGAAACGTAAAATTAATTAAGAAATTTAGACAACGCTGTAGAAAATCCTTTTTCTTGGAGCATATAGTCATGTATGAAAGGAGGACACCATGGAGCTGCGCCGCAGAGCCCAACGGATGATTGCTGAATTCTGGGGAGATTCATATATCTTTGGCTCTGATGCCTTAACCAGCCTTGATGAGGAAGTTCGAGCCTTAGGAGAACGGCCGTTAGTTGTAGGCAACGTGCGTTTTATTGGGAACAAGCTGCAGGAGTATCATATAGTTCCCGGAACCATGCCCAATACCCCGATCGCTGACGTTGACCGGCTGCGGAGTGCCATCCTGGTCTCCGAACCGGATTGTTTGGTTGCAGTTGGAGGTGGCAGCACCATCGATGGGGTTAAGGCTGCCGCAGCCTGGGCTGCCCTTGGTGGTGATCTTGAACAGTATTTTGGAACCGGCCGCGTTACACAGGCTCTCGAAGAGGCGAGCAAAAAGCTGCTGCCCATAATGGCGGTGCAGACGGTAGCTGGTTCAGGCGCGCATCTCACCAAGTATTCGAACGTCACTTTAGCCAATGGACAGAAGAAACTGATGGTCGACGAAGCGCTTATCCCGGCCGTGTCCATGTTTGACTATTCCGTGACTGCGACTGTACCTGTGGAAACGAGTCTGGATGGCGCCTTAGACGCCATGAGTCATCTCATAGAAGTGTACTTTGGAGCCGGGCAAGACCATACACAGCTTGCAGAACTGGTAGAGGTGGGACTGCCTCTCATTCTTCGTTCAGCTCCTCGCCTCCGTTTGGACCGCACTAATTCAGAGGTGCGGGAAGAGCTTGGTTTGGCATCGGATCTGGGCGCTATGGCTATTATGTTGGGGGGAACCAATGGCCCTCATTTAACAAGCTTCTCTTTAGTGAACTTAGCCAGCCACGGCCGGGCTTGTGCCATTCTTGGACCATATTATACCGCCTTTTTTGCCCAGGCAATCACGCCTCAGCTGCGCGTGGTAGCCCGCATTTTAGCAGAGTACGACTATCTCAGTCCACGTGCAGTAGCCTTAGTCGGCCGGGAGCTGGGTCAGGCAGTAGCCGAAGGGATGCTGGCATTCTTAGAAAGCCTGGGGTATCCGACCAGCTTAGGAGAACTGCCTGGATTTACCAACAGTTATATCGAGCGGGCACTTCAGGCTGCTGCTGATCCGCAGCTTGCGATGAAGCTGCAGAACATGCCCATTCCTTTTCGAACAGAGGATATCGAAAAATACATGCGCCCCCTGTTAGAAGCGGCAGTCACCGGTGACTTGAGCTTAGTTCCGTAGCTGCAAGCCGCGTTTAAACTACTGCTGCAAGGGGCACCCTCCTACTAGGAGGTGCACTTTATGGAACGGTTTTACAGAGGATTAGCGGCAGGAGTAATTGCCGGCATTCCGATGAATATCTGGAGTTTTGTATCCTATGCCCTGGGATTCACCAAGCGGCGTTATCTAGATTGGGCCGGGTTTATGCTATACGGGACTCCGCCCAAGACATTATGGGAGCAGGCATATGCACTCCTTGCCCACTTCGGATGGGTCGGATTTCTAGGTGTTTTGTTCGCCTACATCTGGCCTCGTCTCTTTGCGGAGTTGGATATTTTCAAGGGTATGTTCTATTCAATCGCGATTGCATTTTTTCTGTATGCCGTTCCGATTATACTGCAGGTGCCTTATTTAAATCAGGCTGATCTCCTCACGGTAGTGAGCAGCCACATAGGCGCGCTGCTCTGGGGTGCGGTATTGGCTTATATACTCATTCGGCTTGAAGATGAAGTTCATTAGTCCCCGGGAGGTTATCCCGGGGATTTTTCAATTAACCCCTGTTCCAAGGTGTATTATGATCATTTTGAAATAAGAAG
>CALKAR010000122.1 GCA_937988745.1 uncultured Peptococcaceae bacterium | reverse complement strand
AGAATGTCTGATTATCGCAGCGCCTCGTGCTGTAAAATCAGTGCTGCAGAAACATCTTCAAAAGCAAGCAGGTCAGGTGGAGGAAGAGACGCTGCGATGTCCTGCAGCTGGTTGAGCAGTTTACGTGACACCAAGAGTGTCTTGTCATTGACCTTAGACTCTTTCGTTAGTAGGCGCCGGAGGAGCGTTAGTCTCCGTTCAGTAAGAGGCTTCGCTGTCGAGATCTCCAGACCTGTCTCAATAAGTCGAACCGCATTTCGGAAATCTACTCGCTCTGTGTGCACTAAAGCAGCTAGAAAGTGCAGTTCAGCATCAAGAGGAGGAGCAGGGACGGTGCTTCCTTTTTGGACGCTCGTGGTTAGGAGTGCCAGGTATTGGGTAATACTTGTGGGAGGAAGTTCTTCTAGATAGGTGAAACACAGTCTTGGAATTAGAATAGAGAGTTTAGCTGCTTCTAGGGCTAGGAGATCACCAAGCAGTTCTCCGGTGGTTGTTTCGAGGCGGCCCGCCAGCTCTTTAAGGACGAGGAGAGACGGTAGGTCGTGGCCCCTTTCTACACGGCTGATGAAACTGCCCGTAGTAGATTCGGCCAGCTGTTCTTGAGTATAACCCAACTGTCGGCGGCGAATTCGAAGGCGCCTTCCCAGCAGATTCATAAATATCTCCCCCACAAGTTATGGAAATTTATAGGTGACTCCGGCATGAGTTTACCATAAAACCTGTAAAACGGCAACAAGTGCCATTATTGACGTTCCTAGGAAGGCAAGCTATAATGAGGTTAGGTTGCTGTATCGAGGGGTGAGTGGTTGTGGCAGAAAAACAAAGGATCATGGTTTATCTCAGCAGCCAACTGCTGGCTCAGTTGGATGAGATATGCCATGAGGAGAAGATTAATCGGAGCGAAATTGTACGCGAAGCTATGCACCTGTATATAATGGAGAGGACCAGGAGAATTCTGCGTGAACAGTTGAAGGAAGGTTATCAGCTGATGGCTGAACTCAATCTAAGGCTTGCCGAAGAATATTCCTGCGACGAAATTTACGATTACGAGCGCCAGCTGGCGGAGGCTGATTAGAGTGCAAAATGTGACCCGCGGCGATATTTTCTACGCAAATCTCAACCCCGTTATCGGTTCAGAACAGGGGGGCGTGCGTCCCGTGCTCATTCTGCAGAATGACATCGGCAATAAATACAGCCCTACCACTATTGTTGCGGCGATCACATCTCGAATTAAGAAGGCGAAGCTTCCTACTCATGTGGAGTTATCTGCCTCGAAGTATAAGTTAGAAAAGGACTCCGTTATCTTACTTGAGCAGGTGCGCACTATTGACAAGCGCAGACTTAAAGAACAGATTGCTCATTTAGATGATGAAACAATGGAAAAGATCAACCATGCCCTCCAGATCAGTCTGGGTTTAGTTGAGCTGTAATTGAGAAGCACGGCGTCAGAGCAACACTCATATTCTTATGGGTGTTCTTTTTTATTCTCTGAAGGGAGAGGAGTATGAATGAGTGGAGAGCGGCCGTTGATTGGAGTTGTCTGCGGACACCAAGAAGATCCTGAGCGCTTCTATGTGAACGCTCCCTATCTTTATGCACTTCAGCGCGCTGGAGGAATACCTGTTCTAATCTGTCATATGCCTAAAGACGACTTATTTACGCTGCTGCCTAATTTTTCGGGCATTCTCCTGCCTGGAGGCATTGACATTGATCCTTCCTATTACGGCGAAGAGCCTCACCCCAATTGCGGTCGGATTGACCCTTTGTGGGATGAACTGGATACCACGGTGGCGCGCTGGGCGATGGAGAACGCGGTACCGGTGTTAGCTATCTGCCGCGGCATGCAGGTGCTCAATGTGGCCGCCGGAGGAACCCTTATTCAAGACATTCCCAGTCAGCTATCGAAGCACATCAAGCACAGTCAGCATGCTCCCAAATGGTACGCTACCCATGATATCCAGATCGAAGCAGGCAGCCTGTTAGATTCAATTATCGGAGAGCAAACCACAAGGGTGAACTCATTTCATCATCAAGCAGTCCGCGACGTGGGACAGGGCTTACGCGTCTCCGCCTTCGCATCTGACGGTGTAATCGAGGCTGTAGAAGGGACAGGTAAACACTTTGTCTTGGGAGTACAGTGGCATCCTGAGCATATGGTCGGCCACTATTCTTCAGCTGAAAGAATCTTCACGGCCTTCGTACAAGCTGTCGCTAAGGGGCAGGAATACCAACCCTAATTGGTGAAAAGGTTGTGGAGTAAGTAAAGCTGATGGAGGCGGTTTGGTTGTTAGCAATTACAAATGCAACATTGTACACCATTACAGACGGAGTTAAACAGGGAAGTATTTTAATTGATGATGAAGGCCGAATAGTAGATGTAGGCGATATTGAAGTTCCAGAAGGTGCAGAGGTCATTGATGCTTCTGAGAAAGTTGTGATGCCCGGGATGATCGATGCCCATGGTCATGCGGGCGTCTACGAAGAGGGGTTCGGATGGGAAGGTTCCGATGGAAATGAGGCCGTAGATCCCCTTACGCCACAGCTGCGGGCCCTTGATGGCATCAATCCTCACGATGAGGGCATCCGCGAAGCACTGCAAGCAGGAGTAACAGCCATGTGTGTCCTGCCGGGGAGCGCCAATGTCATCGGCGGCCAGGGCGTAATTATTCATATGTACGGCAATACTGTGGAGGAAATGATTATTGGCGAAGGCGGCTTAAAGGTTGCCTTTGGCGAGAATCCCAAGCGGGTTTACTCGGGCCAAAAGAAATCACCATCTACCAGAATGGCTACAGCCGCCTTGCTGCGCGAACAGTTTGTCAAGGCCCAGAATTACTTAGCCAAGCTCGAAAAGGCGAAAAGCAACTCAGACAAGACTCCTGAACGTGATCTGAAGATGGAAGCCTTAGTCAGAGTTCTAAAGAGAGAAATTCCTTTGCGGGCTCATGCTCACAGAGCCGATGATATTATGACAGCACTGCGCATTGCCGATGAGTTTGATGTGGACATTATTATCGAGCACTGTACAGAAGGTCATAAAATTGCGGAGGAGTTGGGCACTCGCAAGGTACGTGCCGTTATTGGTCCAACAATGACCAACCGCTCCAAAGTTGAAGTACGGGAGCGGGATTACAGTACCTTAAGAACCCTGTGGGAACATGGTGTTGAAGTTGCGATCACCATGGACCATCCTGTGATCCATGTGCAGTACTTAACAATCTCTGCTGCTCTAGCTGTGAAAGCTGGACTGCCAAAGGAGGAAGCGCTCAAAGCCGTTACCATAAATCCTGCGAGGATCCTCGGAATTGACGACCGTTATGGTTCCCTCGAAAAAGGTAAACTAGCAGATATTGTCTTGTGGAGTGGCGATCCTTTGGATATAATGTCCAAGGTGGAACAGGTATTTATCCACGGAGAGCTTGTCTACAAAGCTTAGGAGGTTCTTATGCTGCTGATTCAGTCCCAGAATCCAGAACAGACCTTGGCCATTGGGAAAGCCGTGGGGGAAGTTCTGCGGCCTGGGGATTTCATAAACTTAAATGGCACCTTAGGTGCAGGGAAGACCCTGCTCGTCAAGGGTATAGCGGAAGGGCAGGGTATCGATCCTGAGGACGTTACCAGCCCCACATTTGCCTTGATTAATGAATACCATGGGCGGTACTCGCTGTATCATTTTGATATATACCGCCTAGATCGTCCTGAGGAGTTAGAAGACATCGGCTATGAAGATTATTTCTTTGGTACCGGTATCTGTCTTGTAGAGTGGGGAGATCAGTTCAGCGAGTATCTGCCTGATGATCGGCTCGATGTGACACTAGAACAGACAGGTACCACGGCCCGAAAGATCACTCTTGCGGGCCGTGGTACCCGCGGCACTGAACTGGAAGCAATATTGAGGGAGGCTTTAGCTTGTACGTACTCGGAATAGATACCTCCACTATGACCGGAGGTGCAGCAGTAGTTAAAGACGGTCAGCTCGTAGGCGAGTATGTGCTCAATATCCGTACTACTCATTCAGAACGTCTGCTGCCCGCGATAGAGCGGCTCTTAAAGGATGCCGGCTTGTCGCTAGAAGAAATAGATGGTATCGCAGTTGCAGTCGGCCCTGGTTCCTTTACTGGAATTAGAATAGGCGTGGCGACGGCAAAAGGCTTTGCCTATGCCCTCAATAAAAAACTCGTTGGGGTGACCGCCTTAGAAGCGTTCGGAAGGCAGTTTCAAGCCTTTCCCGGAGTTGTTGTAGCTATGATCGACTCGAGACGGTCCGAGGTATATGCCCAAGCTTTTTCGGGAGGAAATCCCCTCGCTGAACCTCAGAACTGCCATATTGACGAAGTGCTCCAGTGGTGCCGTTCGCAAGCACAGCCATGTCTGCTGGTGGGTGATGGTGCGATCGCCTATCGCGAACAAATTGCTGCCGGCCTACCAGAAGCAGTATTTCCTCCACAAGAATTTGCCCTGCTGCGGCCAGCAGCGGTGGCAGCTCTTGGTTGGGAGAAACTAAAGGAAGGTCAGCACAGTGACGTTTTTGCTGTAAATCCTGTATACTTGCGAAAGACGGAGGCCGAAATTAAGTGGATGGCAAGGAATCAGTAGTGTTTCGACCAATGCAGGTAGAGGACATCCCCAGAGTGAAGATAGTCGAACGGGCTTGTTTTCCTGTTCCCTGGTCTCGTGGGATCTTTCTCTCTGAGCTTACCAAGAATGACAGCGCCTTCTATGTTGTTGCCGAGATAGATGGGGAGATCGTGGGCTATGCCGGGGTTTGGATTATCCTCGATGAAGGTCATGTCACCAATATTGCAGTTCACCCTAAGCACAGGCGGAAAGGCATTGGCCGCCAGTTGATGGAGCAAATTACTGCCTTTGCAATTTTGCGAGGCGCGCAGCGTATGACGTTAGAAGTCAGGGTAAGCAACCTGGTTGCTCAGGATCTATACCAGAAGCTAGGTTATGAGTTCAGCGGTATTCGCAAGGGGTATTATCAGGATAATAAAGAAGACGCTTATATCATGTGGAAGGACTTGAAGGTTGATGAGAAGTGGACTGGCGCTGGGAATTGAAACCAGCTGCGATGAAACTGCAGCTGCAGTAATTCAGGACGGCACGAAAATCAGATCGAACATCGTCCTGTCCCAGATTGATATTCATCAGAAATATGGCGGGGTAGTGCCCGAAATTGCTTCACGCAAGCATATTGAGGCTATATTTCCTGTAATCAATGAGGCTATAGAAGAAGCAGAGGTAACCTTAGACGACATTGAAGTCATTGCAGTTACCTATGGGCCAGGGCTTGTGGGAAGCTTGCTGGTCGGTATTGCTGCGGCAAAGGCATTGGCTTATGCTTTAGATAAGCCGCTCGTAGGAGTCAATCATATAGAGGGGCATATTTATGCTAATTTCCTCAACCGTGCAGAGCTCCGCCCTCCATTTGTCTGCCTAACTGTTTCAGGAGGACATACCGATCTGCTCCTTATTCCAGAATTAGGTCATTACGAGATTCTCGGCCGTACTCGCGACGATGCTGCCGGAGAGGCCTTCGATAAAATTGCCCGTGTACTAGGCTTGCCTTATCCGGGAGGCCCTCAGATCGAGAAGTTGGCAGCAGAGGGCAATCGCAGCGCAATTCCTTTTCCGCGCGGGTTGAATGAACCAGGTAACTTCGACTTTTCCTTCAGTGGTCTAAAAACAGCGGCACTTAATTATCTGAATCACGCCAAGCAGAAGGGCGAAGATGTGAATTTACCGGACTTCGCGGCTAGTTTCCAGTGGGCCATTATTGACGTTCTTACTACGAAGCTCTTAGCAGCCGCGGAACAATACCAGGTAAAGCAGGTTGTGCTGTCTGGCGGAGTGGCGGCGAATAAAACCTTCCGCAATCACGTCAAGGAAAAGGCTGCTCAATTAGGACTTGAAGTCTGGTACCCGCCAGCATACCTATGTACTGATAACGCCGCCATGATCGGCAGTGCTGGTTATTTCCGCTACAAGGCAGGGCACCGCAGCGGGTGGGACTTAAACGCCCTACCCAATTTGAAGCTGGGCGATGACTAGGAGTGAGGCTATGCATCTAGATTTGACGTTCACCCCCGCCGAACTCACCCACTTTTCCTTGAAGGGTAAGGTAGCTGTGGTGATCGATGTCTTTCGTTTTACCACCGCGGCCCAAGCGGCTCTAGAAGCTGGCGCCGCCGGTATTTTTGTCGTGAGAGAAATAGAGGAAGCCCTGAAAATGCACTCAGCTGATACTAGCTTGCTGCTGGCCGGGGAAAGACATGCTCTGAAAATCCCCGGCTTTGATTTTGGCAATTCTCCCTTAGAATTTCCTCCTGAAGAAATTAAGGGAAGAAAAATCGTATGGTGCACTACAAATGGCACGAACGCGGTTACGATGGCTCAAGAAGCTGACCGGGTAATCTTAGCTTCGCTACGCTCAGCCAAGGCAGCAGCTCAATATGTAATGGACCAAGGACTTGACTGTGTGCTGGTACCGGCGGGCCTGCGCGGCCGCTATTCTCTCGAAGATACGTGGTGTGCCGGATACATCGCACGAGAGATTGGTGCTTCTCATATCAGCGACAGTGTCCAGGCTGCCTTGATGATTACCAAGCGTTATTCCTTAAGCGATCTGCGGCATTCTGAGCATGGGCGCGTATTAGCAGAACTAGGACTTGAAGATGACCTGGATTACTGTTTAGTTCTCGACAGCAGTTCCCGTGTAATCGTTCAGGATAAGGAATCTGGATGGTGTGTCTTATCTCAAGATGTGTGATGCAGTTTGAGTGAGATTTTGGGAGTAAAGGCAAAATAAACCGGGCTAATATCAAAAAATGGTCGTTTTTCAAGAGGTCAACCTTTCTGGTAAGGTTTGCAAATGAGACCCTACTCGGTTAAGATAGGAACTAGGTTTAGCACTCACGTCGGTCGAGTGCTAACAACGTCTGACAACATACAGTAAATCCATTAAAAGGAGGTACTAACACTTGAACATCAAACCATTAGCTGATCGAGTTGTTTTGAAAGTGCTCGAAGCTGAAGAGAAGACAGCGAGTGGCATTGTTCTGCCTGATACAGCCAAGGAGAAGCCACAGCAGGGCAAGATCGTGGCAGTAGGCCCAGGCCGAGTAGCAGATGATGGCAAGACCATCCCCATGTCTGTCAAGGAAGGCGACACAGTACTGTTCGCTAAGTATGCTGGGACCGAAGTGAAGTATAAGGGTGAAGAATACCTGATCATGAAAGAGTCAGACATTCTGGCGATCGTAGAATAAATCACTGTTAAAGGAAGGTGACAGTCATGGCTAAAGATCTAGTATTTCGGGAAGATGCCCGGAAAAAACTGGAGAATGGTGTCAACGCTTTAGCTGATGCCGTAAAGATTACTCTCGGCCCCAAGGGTCGTAACGTAGTATTGGATAAGAAATACGGTTCCCCAACCATCACCAATGACGGTGTTACAATTGCTCGGGAAATCGAACTCGAAGACCCATTTGAGAACATGGGTGCTCAGCTGGTCAAGGAAGTAGCAACCAAGACCAACGATGTCGCTGGTGACGGTACTACCACCGCTACTGTTCTTGCCCAAGCTATGGTTCGCGAAGGTCTGAAGAACGTAGCTGCCGGCGCTAACCCAATGTTCCTCAAGCGCGGTATTGAAATGGCTGTAAAAGCTGTTGTCGACCGCATCCAGTCCGTGGCAAAGCCAATCGAAACTAAAGAGGCTATCGCTCAGGTTGCCTCCATTTCGGCTGATGACGCTGAAATCGGTGACCTGATCGCAGACGCCATGGAAAAAGTGGGCAAAGATGGCGTTATCACCGTTGAGGAGTCCAACACCATTGGTACAACCCTTGAGGTTGTCGAAGGTATGCAGTTCGACCGTGGTTATGTATCTCACTACATGGTAACTGACAGCGAGCGCATGGAAGCTGTTCTCGATGAGCCATACATCCTCATCACTGACAAGAAAATCAGCTCTGTCGCTGACATCCTGCCTGCACTTGAAAAGACCATGCAGGTTGGTAAGCCGCTCTTGATCATTGCTGAAGACGTTGAAGGCGAAGCTCTCGCTACCCTCGTTGTCAACAAGCTGAGAGGTACCCTCAACGTAGTAGCTGTTAAAGCTCCTGGCTTCGGCGATCGCCGCAAGGCCATGCTGAGCGACATTGCTGTCGTCACCGGTGGTCAGGTCATCTCTGAGGAAGTCGGCCTGAAGCTGGAGAACGTAACTCTTGAGATGCTCGGCCAAGCTCGTCAGATCAGAGTTACTAAGGAAGACACCACCATCGTTGATGGTAAAGGTTCTGCTGAAAGCATCCAAGGCCGGATTAACCAAATTCGGGCTGAGATCGAAGAGACCACTTCGGACTACGATCGTGAGAAACTCCAAGAGCGTCTCGCTAAGCTGGCTGGCGGCGTAGCTGTTATCCAAGTCGGTGCCGCTACCGAGACAGAGCTCAAGGAGAAGAAGCACCGCATCGAGGACGCTCTCTCGGCTACCCGGGCAGCAGTGGAAGAAGGTATCGTAGCTGGTGGTGGAACCATGTTCGTCGATGCTATTTCTGCCCTTGATGACCTCGAAGCAGACGGTGAATTCAAGACTGGTATCGAAATCGTACGCAGAGCTCTTGAAGCTCCAGTCAAGCAGATTGCTAACAACGCTGGTCTTGAAGGCGCAGTTGTTGTCGAGAAGGTTAAGACCTCTCCAGTCGGTGTTGGTTTTGATGTTCTGAGTGAAGAGTACGTGGATATGATTGAACGCGGAATCATTGACCCAGCCAAGGTCACTCGCAGCGCACTGCAGAACGCCGCTTCGATCGCATCGATGATTCTCAGCACCGAGTGCCTCATTACCGACATCCCCGAGCCAGAGCCACCAATGCCTGCCGGCGGAAACATGGGCGGTATGATGTAAAAGTGTGATAGCTAAGGGATCCTGCATAAGCAGGATCCCTTTTAAGTTAACACCTCATTTACAAGGGATCGCCTGCTCAGATGGAGAAGATTCATTTCGGAGAGGTAGGGATAGGACGTTGGAGTACATCTTAGTTCTGGATTTTGGCGGTTCTGAGAGTCAAGCAGTTGCCAGGCAGGTTAGAGACTGCAATGTATACTGTGAGATTGCGCCCTTTGATACTGAAGTGAGCAGCATCCGTCGGTCTAATTTGAAGGGTGTTATTCTTGCAGGCGTACCTATAACAGAGATAGACTGGACCACTACTGCACGATCGATCCGAGAGTTGGCAGAGTCAGGTGTACCTATTCTTGCGATCGGAGATCAATTTCAGGAACTGCTTGGAGCCAAACCAGAACCAAGCCAAGGCGAAACAAGATATCTGGAGCAAGGTACGGTGCTCCAGAATTTTGGCGCGGGCGAAGTTACATGGATGAGTAAAACGAACAAGACAGCCTTGAGGAATTTCCTGATCCAAACCTGTGGCTGCTCTCAGAGTTGGACCATGGAAGCCTTTGCACGTTTTTCCGTGGACAGGATTCGCCAGCAGGTAGGCAGCGGTCGAGCCATCTGTGGGTTAAGTGGTGGCATCGATTCATCTGTGGCCGCGGTTCTGATGCAGCGCGCCATTGGAGACCGTTTGACCTGTATCTATGTTGATCATGGTTTTATGAGGAAAGGCGAGACCGAACAGGTTCTTAATACATTCCGCAAAGGGTATGATATTAACCTTATCCATGTTGATGCACGGGAGCGGTTTCTGTCGAAACTGAGAGGCGTGTCCGACCCTGAGGAAAAGCGCAAGATCATTGGGCATGAGTTTGTACGTGTCTTTGAAGAAGAAGCACGCAAAATAGGAGATGCTAAATACCTGGTTCAGGGAACGCTTTATACCGATGTGATTGAGAGCGGCACAGAACAAGCGGAGGTTATCAAATCTCACCACAATGTCGGCGGGCTGCCGGAAGACTTAGATTTTGAACTTGTGGAGCCTCTGCGTCAGCTCTTTAAGGATGAGGTGCGTCAGCTGGCCATTGAGCTTGGCCTGCCTGAAGAAATCGCTTGGAGGCACCCTTTCCCAGGTCCAGGTTTGGCGATTAGGGTGATTGGTGAAGTTACCCAAGAAAAACTCGACCTTCTTCGCGAAGCTGATGCAATTGCTATGGAAGAAATCCGGCGGGCAGGGCTTTATCGCAAGATCTGGCAGGCATTTGTTGTCTTGACCGATACTAAGACAGTAGGCAAGCGCGATGATGCCCGTACCTATGAGTACGCCGCGGCAATTCGAGCTGTCAACAGCAGCGATGGAATGACAGCGCAGTGGGTTCCTATGCCCTATGACGTTTTAGATCGCATCAGCAGCCGCATTATGGAAGAGGTTCCCGGGATCAACCGGGTTGTGTATGATATAAGCTCAAAGCCACCAGCTACAATTGAATGGGAGTAGTAAAGGAGTGAACCGGTCGTTTAGTGAGGGGGGAATGACGCCATGCATTTGAAATATGATGAAAATGGGCTTATTCCAGCAATCATCCAAGATGACCATGGTCGCGTATTGATGATGGCTTATATGAATGAAGAAGCGTTCAACAAGACGCTCCAGACAGGTCAGACTTGGTTTTACAGCCGACGCCGACAAGGCATCTGGCAGAAAGGGGAAGACGGGGGAAACATCCAGCAGGTGAAGCGCATTATGGTGGATTGTGACCGGGATTCACTTCTGATTACTGTGGACCAGCATGGTCACGGTGCCTGCGATGATAAGGAAGGGGAGTATTCTTGCTTCCACAACCTGCTTATGTCTGATGGGCCAGCTCCCTCAGACTTGCACGGCCCGCGGGAGATTCTCTCCTGGCTGTATGCGACCATCGAGGATCGCCGCCATTCGCCAAAGGTGGGGTCTTACACCAACTACTTGATGGAAAATGGCCTTGACAAGATTCTCAAGGCTCTTGGTGAAGAGGCGGCAGAAGTACTTATCGCTGCCAAAAACGAAGGTATCGACGATCTGGTCTACGAAGTGAGCGACTTAATCTATCACTTATTAGTTCTACTTGTATTCAAAGGTGTTCGTCTTGATGCGATTTATCAAGAGCTGGTGGCAAGGTCGAACATCCCGAAATCATAAATAAGGGAATCTAGCGTAATAAAATCACCTCTCACTTATAAGATAAGGAACCTTATAGGTGAGAGGTGAGTCGCGTTTAGGCTTATATTATTTGAAGAAGCGATGATTGCCGATATTCACGGTCACAGGCCGGGTGCGCACCCATGAAGAACTGCCTACTTTGGCGGGTGCAAAGAAACCAGTGGCGCCATAGGATGGATCCCATCCAGCTATAGCGTCCCAAACTGCAAGTACAGCGTTCTTGCCTGCCGGGGTCTTGATCGAACCGTTTAAGACAGGTTCGTATTGATAGTACCTCTTACCATTGACTGTAACAACCTCATGGATAATTGCGTGGAGCGTATTCGGATAATCCGGATGAGTCAGTCGGTTGAGGACGCTGGCGGCAACAGCCACCTGACCAATATAAGGTTCGCCTTTGGCTTCGGCATGGACTAAACGAGCCAAAAGGTCTAGCTCATAATCACTGAACTTGGTTTTCATCTTTACATCGACGGTTACTCCGCTGCGATTAAGTACTACAGATATGCTGCGTGTTTCATAAAATTCTTTGCTGATCTTCAGAGTATATGTTCCGTAAGGTAGGTTATCAAAAGCAAAAGTACCGTCTTTAATGGCCGTCTTGGCAACCCCGGGAATCTCCACCGTACCCGACCACAGCTTCAGGCCAGAATCCTCATCTATAACTGTTCCCGACAGTGCGCCTGATCTGCCGCTCGGCTCAATAGAGCTTGGATTGCTTGTACACCCGGATAGTACAAGTATGACTGCTGTGAATATGGTCAGAAAGAGAATCCTTTTTCTGTTCATACAACAAATCCTTTCCGTTAGAGTTAAGTTCTTTCACATTCACCCATTTCTACCTGGGCTTTCACCTCCCTGCTGGGAATGGCTGGCGCGGTGGTTCCCCGAACCTTTGTTTTACTAATGAAGTCCAGGTGTGTATAATATAGGTAGCTTACATAATGTAAAGGGGAATGACATGGATTACTTAGAGGCACTGAATCCCAGCCAGCGGCAGGCTGTGGAGACAGTATCTGGACCGGTCTTGGTCCTGGCGGGGGCGGGCAGCGGAAAAACTCGTGTTTTGACATACCGGATTGCTCACCTGCTGAAGTGGCATCAGGTGCCGCCGTATCGGATTTTGGCAGTAACCTTTACTAATAAAGCAGCTCAGGAAATGAAAGAACGTGTGATCAATCTCGTGGGGCCCGAAGCCGAGGCGGTTTGGATGGGCACCTTTCATTCTCTCTGCGTGCGTATTCTGCGTGCAGATGGAGACAAACTGGGCTATCAGAGGAATTTTCAAATCTTCGATACTACCGATCAAATCGCTGTGCTCAAAGACTGCTTAACAGAGCTCAATCTTGATTCAAAGCGGTTTGATCCTCGTTCTCTCTTGGCCAGCATCAGCCGAGCTAAAGATCAGCTCATGACTCCATCGCAGTATGAAGAACAGGCAGCTGACTTCTGGGAGAACAAAGTGGCTCAGGTTTATGCTAAGTATCAGAGAAAGCTCGAAAAAAATAATGCTGTCGATTTTGACGATCTGATTATGCTGACAGTGATGCTTCTCAAGAACAACACAGCCGTACGAGAGAAGTATCAAAATCGCTTTGAATACATTATGGTGGATGAGTATCAAGATACGAACCGTGCTCAATATGAACTCATCCATATCTTAAGTGCTTTACATGAAAACCTCTGTGTGGTCGGAGACGAAGACCAGAGCATTTATGCTTTCCGCGGAGCCGATATCCGCAACATCCTTGACTTTGAGAAGGATTTTCCCCACGCGAAGGTTATCAAGCTGGAAGAGAACTACCGTTCCACCCAGCGTATTTTGGATGCAGCCAACAGCGTAATTGCAAACAATACAGAACGCAAGCCGAAGAAGCTTTGGACAAGCAATCCTCCCGGCGAGTTGGTGACGTTTTATCAGGGAATGAATGAACGAGATGAGGCGGCGTTTATTGCATCGCAGATCGAATCCTTAGCACGTACTGAGAAGCGCAGTCTCTCCGATTTCGCTTTGCTCTATCGCACTCACGCTCAATCGCGAGTATTTGAAGAAGAGTTTATGCGGCGTGGGATCGCTTATCGGATTGTTTCAGGCCTGCGCTTCTATGAGCGCAAAGAGATTAAGGATCTATTAGCTTATCTCCGCCTGGTTCACAATTCCGATGAGGATTACAGCTTTCTCCGTGTAGTCAATGTACCCCGACGTGGTATTGGCCCTGCCACTATCGATAAAATTACGGAATACAGCGAAGCTCACGGGTTGAGCTTATTTGCGGCAATTGGCCGAGTTGATGAAATCCCTGGTCTGACCGGCAAGGTTAAGGCTTCTCTTCAGGAGTTTTATAACCTGATCAACGCCGCCGCTTTTGTCGTTGATACTGTTGGAATCACTGGACTTTCGGAACAGCTCCTGCGGGAAAGCGGTTACATGGAGATGCTGCGCGATCAGCGAGATGAGCAGGCAGCAGCCAGAATTGAAAACATTAACGAGTTCTTGTCGGTCACCCAGCAGTTTGAGAGGGAAAACGACCCTGCGGATCTGGCAGGTTTCCTAGAGCATGTAGCTTTGATCAGTGATGTGGACAACTATGACCAATCAGCTGATGTCGTCAATTTGATGACCCTGCATGCAGCGAAAGGTCTGGAGTTCCCAGTTGTCTTTATGTGTGGAATGGAAGATGGGATCTTCCCGCACAGCC
The DNA here is from genome assembly GCA_937988745.1 of uncultured Peptococcaceae bacterium. Lineage (GTDB taxonomy): Bacteria > Bacillota > Limnochordia > Darwinibacteriales > Darwinibacteriaceae > JAAYMS01. The sequence continues at coordinate 36,667 of CALKAR010000122.1, read as the reverse complement.
GTTCACTGTGGGAACCAGGCCAGCTCGAGGAAGAGCGGCGGTTGGCTTATGTGGGCATGACCCGGGCTCGGGAGCGTTTGTTCCTAACTTGCGCTCAAACCCGCACGATTTTTGGAATGACCAGCCAAAATCCTGTTTCCCAGTTTGTACGGGAAATTGATCCAGAACTGATCAAAGATTATCGTGAAGAGTTGGAGGACGCTCAACCTAACAGGCTGCGGGTTCGTGACAGCAGTACACGCAGTCGCAGTAAACCGGCACTTGGTGGAAATTCAGACTTCAAAGCTGGCGATCGAGTCAGGCACAAGGTCTGGGGTGAGGGAATGGTAGTTTCGGTCAGCTCATCGGCCGATGACGTGATGCTGCAGATCGCGTTTCCAGATCAGGGTATCAAGACCGTTATTGCTCGTCTCGCCCCAATTGAGAAACTTTGACAAGTGATGTATGTAGGAGGATTTGCCATGGAGCACGTCCGAAAGCGTGTGGAACAGCTGCGGTCAGAGCTGCATTACCACAACTACCGTTATTATGTTTTAGATGATCCTGTCATCACAGACCAGGAATACGATGCTTTGATGCGGGAATTGATGGAGCTAGAGGAGCAGTATCCTGAGCTGGTTGTACCAGACTCACCTACACAGAGAGTAGGCCATGCTCCAGCTGAGCAGTTTGCCACAGTCCGGCATGCGCAGCCTATGCTGAGCCTCGGTAACGCATTTGACGGTGAAGAAGTGGCTGCTTTTGTTCAGCGAGTACAGCGTCAAGCTGGTCGGGAGCTGGAGTTTGTCTGTGAACTGAAAATTGATGGCTTGGCTGTTTCCCTTGATTACGAAAATGGGGTTTTCGTGCGTGGAGCCACACGAGGCGATGGGCAGGAAGGCGAAGACATAACATCTAACTTGCGAACAGTACGTTCCATACCTCTCAGGCTAAATGAGCCTGTCAGCCTCAATGTGCGCGGTGAGGTGTATATGCCGCGTACCGACTTCGAGCGCCTAAATGAGGAGCGTGCAGCAGCCGGCGAAGCCACGTTTGCCAATCCGCGCAATGCAGCCGCTGGCTCACTGCGGCAGCTAGATCCTAAGGTGACTGCCAGCCGTAACCTTGATGGTTTCTTCTATTCCCTCATTATGGACGGAGGGCCATCAACTCACTACGAAGCGGTGCAGTATCTGCGTAAGCTAGGCTTTAAGACCAATCCTCATATAAAATTGTGCCGCAGTCTGGATGAGATCGAGGCTTTCATTGAGCATTGGACTGCGCGCCGCGGTGAACTACCGTATGAAATCGATGGTATTGTAATTAAGGTGAATGATTTAGCGGTACAGAATGAGCTGGGTGCCACTGCCCGGAGCCCACGCTGGGCGGTCGCTTATAAGTTCCCAGCTGAACAGGTAATTACCAAGGTGGTAGCAATCGAGGTGCAGGTAGGGCGGACAGGCACACTTACCCCTCTTGCACATCTTGAACCTGTGCAGGTGGCGGGTTCCACCGTTAGTCGAGCAACCCTTCACAATGCTGATATCGTTGCACAGCGTGATGTTCGGGTGGGTGACTACGTCGTTGTGCAGAAAGCAGGCGATGTTATTCCTGAGATTGTGCGGTCGCTCCCAGAACGGCGCACGGGTAGTGAAGTTCCCTTTGAGATGCCGACTCACTGTCCTGCCTGCGGCACCCCTGTTGTGCGGGTCCCAGGTGAAGCTGCGACACGATGTGTTAATCAGGGTTGTCCCGCACAGCGTACTGAGGGCTTAATTCATTTTGCTTCGCGGGGTGCGATGGACATCGAAGGGCTTGGACCTGCCGTGATTGAACAGTTGATAGAAGCTGATTTGGTGAAGACGCCAGCTGATCTCTATCGACTGGAGAAGGAACAGCTGCTTGAGCTGGAGCGTTTCGGTGAAAAATCCGCGCAGAACCTCCTTCAGGCCATTGAGGCTAGTAAGAGCCGGCCGTTAAACCGCCTTATCTTTGCGCTGGGCATCCGTCATGTAGGCGCTGAGGTGGCACGCGAATTAGCGCAGCATTTCGGCAGTATCCATAAGTTAGCAGCTGCAGGTCTAGACGAGTTGACAGCGGTTCCAGCTGTGGGCGAAAAGATTGCCCAATCTGTCGTTGATTACTTCTCGAATCCAGAAAACCAGCGCCTGATTCAGGATTTGGGTGAGGTAGGAGTCTCCTTAGAAGACGTTCCTGCTGAAGCGAATCAGAATACCGTACTGGATGGTTTGACCTTTGTGGTAACAGGTAAACTCGAGCGGTTCAGCCGGAGTGAGATTCAGGAAATGCTCCACACCCTGGGTGCGAATGTAACATCCAGCGTGAGCCGCAATACCGATTACCTGGTGGCAGGTGAGAAGGCTGGTTCTAAACTGGAACGGGCACAGAGTCTTGGTGTTCCTGTTTTGTCCGAAGACGACCTGTTCGATTTCTTACGGGATAGGGGTGTAGAGATTGATTAGCCGCTCGGAGGTAATTCGCATGGCAGAGTTGGCTCGGCTTGAGTTGAGCGAAGAGGAAATCGCCCTTTACCAGCAGGACCTTAACCGTTTTCTGCAATCAGGAGCCGAACTACGCAAAGTAGATACCGAGAGGGTCAGCCGTACGGCTTATGTAGGCAGGGCTTTCAGCAGGTTGCGCGGTGATGAAGTGGAAGAAAGCCTGCCGCAAGAGGTGGTGCTGCAGAACGGTCCCAAAATCGTAGATGGTTACTTTCGTGTACCGCGGGTCATGGAGGATGAAACATGAGAGAATTAGCGCACAAGCTGAGTACGGGCCAGGTCTCCAGCGTTGAGCTCGTGGAGCAATACTTAGATAGAATTCGAGCGGTTGATTCTGATATTCGTGCATTCCTATATGTAGACGAAGAAGGTGCATTAGCTCAAGCTAAAGCGTCGGATGAGCGGCGCCGTAGGGGAGAACCCCTTTCTCCATGGGACGGCATTCCCATCGCGATCAAGGACAATATCTGTACGATAGAAACACCGACGACCTGTGCTTCTCGCATGCTGGAAAACTATTATTCGCCTTTCGAGGCTGATGTGATCACTCGTATTAAACGGGCAGGGATGCCCATTCTCGGCAAGACAAATCTCGATGAATTTGCCATGGGATCTTCGACGGAGTTTTCCGCGTTTTATATTACCCGGAACCCGCATGACCTTTCCCGGGTTCCTGGGGGCTCCAGTGGCGGTTCAGCTGCGGCAGTGGCAGCGGGAGAAGCTCCTTGGGCTTTAGGTACTGATACTGGGGGCTCCATTCGCCAACCGGGGGCTTTCTGCGGAGTCGTTGGTTTAAAACCAACGTATGGCCGCGTTTCTCGCTGGGGCCTAGTCGCCCTGGCATCTTCTCTCGATCAGATCGGCCCCATGGCACGTACGGTTGCCGATGCGGAGATTCTTTTTTCAATTATTGCCGGCTATGATGACCGGGATTCGACCTCGTGGCCCAACGCAGCTTATCAGGTGCTGGATTCACTGCCTGAGAACTTAAAAGGGATCAGAGTTGGTGTTCCGGAAGAGTTTTTTGCGGAAGGCCTTTCTCCGGAAGTATGTTCCAGTGTGAAGCAGGCCATTAAGCGTATGGAGGAACTGGGTGCAGAGGTACAGCCGATTTCTCTTCCTCATAATATCTACTCTATCGATACTTACTTAACGCTTGTTACGGCAGAGGCGAGCTCGAACTTAGCTCGCTATGATGGAGTACGGTACGGATTGCGGGTAGAAGGGCCCGACTGCACCACTATGTTCAAGAAAACGCGCACCAGAGGTTTTGGTCCGGAGGTCAAGCGCCGTATCATGCTGGGCACTTATGTCTTGACAGCCAGCCATCACGAAGCCTTTTATGAGCAGGCGCGGCGAGTTCGTACTTTGATTGCTCAGGATTTAGAGCAGGCTTTTGCCCAGGTGGATATAGTAGTCACCCCAACGACGCCTACTACGGCTTTCAAGATTGGGGAAAAGCAGGATCCTCTGCAGATGTATTTGTCTGATTCATATACAGCGATTGCGAACTTAGCAGGGAATCCGGCTCTGACTATGCCGTGTGGTATTGATCAGAAAGGCTTACCGATCGGTCTGCAGCTGATAGCTGATCATTTTCGAGAAGACTTGATTTTCACCGTGGGACGAGTTTTGGAACAGTCTCTCAAGGAGGTAGAGGCCAGTGGGGAATTATGAGTTGACGATTGGGCTGGAGATTCATGTAGAACTGGCCACGAAGAGCAAGATGTTCTGCGGCTGTGCCACTACTTTTGGAGCACCCCCTAATACGCAGTGTTGCCCAGTTTGCCTTGGCCTGCCGGGCACGCTGCCGCTTCTCAATCGAACAGCGGTAGAATACGCCATTCGTGCCGGACTGGCGTTAAATTGCCGCATTAATCCGCTCAGTGAGTTTGCCCGCAAGAACTACTACTATCCGGATCTGCCAAAGGCGTTTCAGATAACTCAGCATGATAAACCATTGGCGGAAGATGGATTTTTGGAATATCGGCTTGACGACCAGTTGATGAGAACCACTATTACTCGACTTCACTTGGAAGAGGAAGTGGGTAAGTCGATACACAGCGGCGACAGCATCATCGACTCGGAGTTTACCTCCATCGACTATAACAGAGCTGGCATTCCTCTAATTGAAATTGTCACCGCCCCTGAGATTCATTCTCCTAAGCAGGCTAGGGTTTTCCTTGAGCAACTGCGGCTTACCCTACAGTACCTGGGAGTTTCAGACTGCAAGATGGAAAATGGTTCTCTGCGCTGTGATGCCAATATTTCCGTTCGACTTGGAGGAGGAGAACGGGGTGAAAAAGTTGAAATCAAAAATCTCAACTCATTTCGAGCCCTCGAACGGGCTTTGGCATACGAAGGAGAACGTCAGGCGGCTCTGCTGGCACAGGGGAAAGCGGTGCTCCCAGAGACAAGAACTTGGGATGAAAAGGCTCAAAAAACTGTGCGCATGCGGTTAAAGGCTGGAGCGCCGGACTATCGCTATTTCCCCGAGCCTGATCTGCCACCCCTTGAGCTTGAGCAGGTATGGATCCGAGAAATCGCTTCTAGTCTGCCAGAGCTTCCTCTGGCTAGAGAAGAGCGTTTCCGGGAACAATATGGGCTTACAGAATATGATGCCGGTGTGCTGGTTAGAGCACCCCATTTGGCTGATATCTTTGAAGAAACCGTTGCCCTTGGACATTCCCCTAAACTTACAGCCAACTGGGTGTTGGGTGATTTTGCCCGTTTAGCACGACAGACAGAAGTGGTTTCGGCGGAAAGCTTTGGCGAGCTGCTGGAATTGATAAGTTCGGGTAAGATCAATAATAATCAGGGGAAAGCTGTCTTAGAGGAGATGTTCGCTACCGGCGAATCTCCGAAGGACATAGTCGAAAAAAAGGGCTTGACAGTAATTCAGGATCAGAATTTCCTTGAAGACGTAATTAAGGCAGTCCTGAACGACCATGGCGACCTGGTAGAACGGTATCAGAATGGCGAAGAGCGCCTTTTCGGATTCTTCGTTGGACAAGTGATGCGCAGCACAAAGGGAAGGGCTGAACCTGTCCTTGTAAATAAGTTGTTAGCGGATACGCTGAAGTCCGGAAGGAATTGGGAACCTCGTAAGGAATAAATAAGGGAAAGGCAGGCGAGGTTCATGGAGAATGTGCTCTTCATTTTTGCCGGTATTCCTGTTTATTCCTATGGTTTTATGATCGGTTTGGGTTTGATCTGCGGCTCCCTATTGACCTGCCGGGAGGGACGCCGTCGTGGGCTCGATTACGATGCCGTCTTTTCATGGTTCGTCTGGACCACTGTCGTTTTCCTGATTGCAGGCCGAATTGCATTTGTGTTTTCAATGCACGGTTGGCGAATGTTTATGTACCCATGGGTGCTGTTTACCGGTTTTCAGGTTGACGAGGCCGCAGGACTTATTGCAGCTGTGGTTGGTGGAGTTGTTCTAGCCATTAAGTTTTTTCCCAACCCGCTGGAATTCCTAGATATATTAGCACCTGGACTAGCACTGATACAATCTTTTGCGAATTTGGGTTCTAATGTATTTGGTCGCCAGACTACTGTTCCATGGGCAGTTCAACTAGGGTATTTTAGGCTTCACCCTATGCCCTTGTACGGCGCCATTGCCTATTACTTGATTTTTGCCATTCTCTGGCGGGCTCGGCGTTATCTTAGGTTTGATGGCCAGTTAATAATTGGCTTTTTTGCTCTTAGTTCTTGGACACAGTGGTTCTTACTGAGGTTTCGTGAAATGAGCGCAGTGTCTTGGAGTCCAAGGATATTCTTGGTGCCGGCAGCTGCTTTAAGCATTTTGTGGGTCTATCTATATGTTAAGGCACCTCTGCTTCCCTTAAGCAAGAGGCGTGTGCGGAGTCCTATAATCGGTTGGATTCTGTCAGTATTAGCAGTGTCGCTTACCATGACCCTCGTCTTTTTCTGGCGGTTCGGCTGAGATGGCACGATGAAGAGGTGAATATTATGATGCCGAAAAATGAACTGCGCGATCACATTATTTCAATACTTCGCGAGCACGATCACCGGTTGACTCCGCAGCGTGAAGCCGTCGTAGAGGTCTTAATCGACAATGCAGATGCGCACTTATCTGCTGAAAATATTTTTATGCAAACTAAGCACAACTACCCTGATATTGGCTTGGCAACGGTGTATCGCACACTGGAGTTATTGGAGAGCCTAGGTTTAGTGCACAAATTTGAGTATGGTGATGGTCAGAGTCGCTATGAAGTAAATCAATCGGCTGACGACCATTATCATCATCACTTGATCTGCGTGAAATGCGGAAGCATTGGCGAGTTCAAGGACGACCTATTAGATGAGATTGAACAGGAAATCGCTAAAGAGACAGGTTTCCTAGTAACTGATCACTGTCTGCGATTTTTCGGAATCTGCAGAGAATGTCAAGCTGCAGAAGGCGAAACTAGCGACCGCGATTGACAAACCGGGTTCGACTGTATATCATAGAAGAAACAATATGAGGCAAAAGCTGTGAATGGGAGTAGTACCAGTACAAGCGCCATCAGAGAGGGGAACCATATGGTGCGAGGTTTCCTTGGAAATGCTAGCTGGGAAGTCGCCCAGGAGCTGCTGAGGTGAAGTCTTTAGCCTCAGCCGGTTGCGCCGTTATAGCTTTCGAGTGCCTGGCAGAGTTTTCTGCTGGGAATTAAGGTGGTACCGCGAAACAAGCTTTTCGTCCTTAGGGCGAAGGGCTTTTTTTATTTTGATAGGAGGAGGTTTGAGCATGGATAAGGTCTACAATCCGAGAGAAGTAGAAGACCGGATCTACGCTTTTTGGGAAAACAACGGCTACTTCCGTGCTGAAGTAGAACCAGATAAAGAACCGTTTTGCATCGTGATTCCGCCGCCAAACGTTACTGGACAGCTGCACATGGGTCACGCCTTGGACGAGACTTACCAGGACATTTTGGTGCGCTGGCGGCGCATGCAGGGCTACAACGCGGTTTGGATTCCTGGTACGGACCATGCTGGAATTGCTACTCAGGCCAGGGTTGAAGAACATATTCGGGAAACAGAGGGTAAAACGCGACACGATCTCGGCCGAGAAGAGTTTCTGAGACGCACTTGGGCTTGGAAAGAAGAGTACGGTGGACGCATCTTGAACCAGCTCAAGAAGTTGGGCGCATCGGTTGATTGGAGCCGAGAGCGGTTTACCATGGATGAGGGCTGCTCGCGGGCAGTTCGAGAAGTCTTCGTGCGTTTATACGAAAAAGGCCTGATTTACCAGGGGAACTACAACGTGAACTGGTGTCCGCAGTGCAACACCACCCTATCTGACATCGAAGTTGAACATGAAGAGCGGGACGGGAAACTGTGGCACATTAAGTACCCCTTGACCGATGGTTCGGGCTATATTCAGGTAGCGACCACACGTCCAGAAACCATGCTGGGTGATACGGCGATTGCAGTTAATCCTGATGATGAGCGCTATAAAGATCTTGTTGGTAAGACAGTGATCCTCCCATTGATGAACCGAGAGATTCCTATTGTAGCCGACGACTATGTGGATATGGAGTTCGGCACGGGAATGGTGAAAGTCACACCTGCTCACGACCCAAATGATTTTGAGATTGGAAGGCGCCATAACCTGCCCACTATCGAGGTCATCGGGCGTGATGCGCACATGACCGAAGAGGCAGGGCCGTACAAAGGTCTTGAGCGCTATGAGTGCCGAAGGAGAGTAGTCGAGGATCTCAAACAAGCGGGGCTTCTAGTCAAGGAAGAAGACCATCACCATGCTGTTGGCGAATGCTACCGCTGCGGTACAGTAGTTGAGCCGTTGGTTTCTAAACAGTGGTTTGTCAAAATGGACAAATTAGCAGAGCGTGCCTGGAAAGTAGTGGAAGAGGGTCAAATCCGTTTTATTCCGGAGCGGTTCACTAAGCAGTACTTGCACTGGATGGAAAATATCCGTGATTGGTGTATTTCCAGACAGCTGTGGTGGGGTCACCGCATTCCAGTCTGGTACTGTGGAGACTGTGGTGCTGCATTTGCTGCGAAGCAGGATCCAACTGAGTGCGCTGAGTGCGGTTCTGCGAACATTGAACAGGATCCAGATGTGCTGGACACTTGGTTCTCGTCTGCTCTTTGGCCATTCTCGACTCTGGGCTGGCCTGATGAGACACCTGATTTAAAACACTTCTATCCAACATCCGTATTAGTAACCGGATTCGACATTATCTTTTTCTGGGTAGCCCGCATGATTGTCATGGGTCTTGAGTTTATGGATGATGTACCATTCCGCGACGTGCTCATTCATGGACTGGTGCGGGATGCTCAGGGACGCAAGATGAGCAAGTCTCTGGGGAATGGAATTGATCCCTTAGAAGTTATCGAGGAGTACGGTGCAGACGCTCTTCGGTTTAACTTGGTTATTGGTGTGGCACCCGGAAACGATATGCGTTTCATTCCTGAAAAAGTAGAAGCATACCGGAACTTTGCCAACAAGATCTGGAATGCTTCGCGGTTCGCTCTGATGAACCTGGAAGGATTTACACCTGCTGATTCCTTTGAAGGTCTCGAGCTTACACTGCCTGACAAATGGATTCTCAGCAGGTTCGAGTATACAGCTTCAGAGCTGACGCGGCTCCTTGAACGTTATGATATCGGTGAGGGTGCTCGGGTATTGTACGACTTTATTTGGAGTGAGCTCTGCGACTGGTATATTGAATTAGCAAAGCCAAGATTGTACGGCAGATATGGTGATTCTGCACGCTTCGCTGCACAGCAGACATTGTGGTTTGTTCTTAAGAATACACTGCAGCTTCTGCATCCATACATGCCGTTTATCACAGAAGAAATTTGGCAGAATCTGCCGCACAAGGGTGAAACAATCGTCTTGGCTCCTTGGCCGACATTAAGCGGATTCAGATCAGAAGAAGTTGAGGGAGCTATGTCCATTGTAATGGACGTTGTCACACAGATTCGAACTGTCCGTAGCGAAAAGAATGTACCTCCTGGCAGAAAGATTACGGCTATTTGCCAAGCTGACCCAGCAGAGCAGGCAGTTCTGGAAGAAAATCGTGACAGCATTATGACCCTTGCTGGATTAGAAACGCTGGAAATCACTGGTCCGGGTGAAAAACCGGCCAAATCTATCGGAGCAGTTGTGCGCGGAATCGGTGTCTTCCTACCTCTGGCAGGAATGGTAGACTTAGAAGAGGAGCGCCGCCGCATCGAGAAGGATCTAGCACAGGCAGAAAAGGAGCTGCAGCGAGCACAAAACAAGCTTGCTAACGAAGGATTTGTGAGCAAGGCTCCCGAAGAAGTCGTTGCTAAGGAAAGGGAGAAAGAAGTCAATCTGCGGGCAACCGTAGAGCGCCTTCAGAAACTACTAGAAGAAATGCAGGAGTAAGATTAGATGGATCCGATAACCTCGCGAGCCCGGTTCGGCAGCCATCTAGGGCTTGAGCGGATAACACTTCTGTGTCAAGCCCTGGGTAATCCGCAGAATGAACTGCGCTTCGTTCACGTTGCAGGAACCAACGGAAAAGGTTCAGTCTGTGCCTTTTTAGCTAGTTCGCTAAAAGCAGCAGGTTTTAAGGTGGGGAGGTTTACCTCCCCTCACCTTGTTGCCTATAATGAGCGAATTGTTATTAATGACACGCAAATTTCTGATGAGGATTTGTCAGCCCTCGCTAAAGAAGTGGACGAGGTCTGCAGCATTGTTGAGACCAGCCATCCCAGTTTAGGAGCCGTAACCGAGTTCGAATACTGTACTGCGCTGGCGTTTCAATATTTCCGTCAGCAGGCAGTCGATATTGTAGTTCTAGAGACAGGCCTTGGCGGCCGTTTGGACGCTACTAATATTGTGACACCGGAATTATGTGTCATTACCCCGATCGGGCACGATCACATGGATCGCCTCGGGAACACGCTGCAGGAAATTGCTGGCGAGAAGGCGGGTATCATCAAGGAGGAAATACCCGTAGTGGTGGGATTTCAAGAACCTGAAGCCTACGAAGTCCTTCGGCTGACCGCACAAGCTCGGCGAGCCCCGCTGCTGCCGCTGCAGGAGTGGGATTATCAGCCGCTAAGCTGGGGACGTTACGGCGGTGAATTCCTACTTTCCAAGCTATCCGCACAAGCGTTTCGTATCAAAATGCTTGGTGCACATCAGCTGGATAATGCAGCAACGGCTGCAGTAGCTCTTTTCCAGCTAAAACGCTTGGGTTGGGCTGTCAGCGAGCATCATGTTCGCACTGGTTTAGCAGAAGCGATGTGGCCCGGGCGGTTAGAAGTTGTTTCTTCCGATCCTTTGGTGGTATTGGATGGGGGACACAATCGTGAAGGATTGGAGAGGCTTGTGGCAGGATTAGAGCGTCTTGTAGAAATGCCGCGAGAAGGCTGGACCTTTGTTGTGGGAATGCTGGCAAACAAAGAATTAGACCTTTTAGATACCCTGCTGCCCATGGCCAAACGTTTTATTTTTACCCAAGCGGATAGTGGACGTTTGCCTCCGATGGACCCGGAAGCTATGGCTGCGTACGTGCGTGCTAGAGGGGCAAAGGCCGAGGTGAGTGTGCCTGCACGGGACGCTCTTCAGAGCGCACTCTCTCATGGACAGCCCATTTGCATATGTGGATCATTGTATTTAATTGGGACCATAAAGAGGGATTTGGCCGACTTCGGAATAGTAACGCAGTAGGTGAGTTCAAGGAGGGATGTGTGTGCGTTCCCAGCAAAGGAAGAAGAAAAATCAAAAACGAACTGCCGGCGGGGAGGGCTTGAACTTCGCCATTACTCTTATTACCTTGACGGTAGTGTTTGTCTTCGTAGGTTATTTGCTGGGGCAGTATGCTGTCAAGTTCCTGAAAGCACAGCATGATGCCCAAGTCCGAACGGTGCAGACTACCCCCGTAATATCTCAAAATGTGACCAGCACGCTGCCGGCTAGTCAGCCGCAGACAGAGCCTGAGCCGCCGAGCCAGCCGCGGCAGCCCGAAGACCCACAGCAGGTTCCGGTGCAGCCCAGTAGTGGACAGACACTTTATAGGGTGCAGGTTGGCGCTTTTTCGCAAAAGGAGAATGCAGATCGTCTTGCCGCCCAACTGCGGGATCTGGGTTATGAGGTCATCGTCAGCAGCGGTCCGCCTTATCGGGTGCAGACAGGAGCTTTTTCTAACAGGCAAAACGCTGTCCGTCTCAGTGAAGAACTGCAATCTAAAGGCTTCGAAGCGGCAGTGGTGAACTAGTTGACACGCTCCGCCAATTTTGTTATTCTTGACCAGTAAGATTGTGAAAAAGGGGGCGAATTGTCATGGCACATGTAATCAGTTCCGACTGCATCAGCTGTGGTGCTTGTTCTGAAGAATGCCCAGTTGAATGCATCAGCCAGGGCGACGATCATTACATGATTGATGCTGATGAATGCATCGACTGCGCAAGCTGTGTAGGAGTTTGTCCAGTAGATGCTATCAGCCAGGCTTAATTAGGTATATTCTCCCTCTCACTCATCATAGGATTGTATGGGTGGGAGGGAGCTTTTTTGAGAAGAAGAAGACGGCGGCGCAGATCAAACAAGGGTTGTTCACTAACATTGATATTCCTCTTGGGTCTCTTAATTGGGGTGCCTATACTGCTGGTCAAGAGCTGCACCACTTCTTTTTTTTCGCCCAGCAAAGCGCCCCTCATATCTTTATGGGATGCAAAAACCGAGTCTCTACTCAGCCTGACTTTGGAAGAATACGTTGAGGGAGTAGTGGCTGCGGAAATGCCGGCTAGTTTTCACACGGAAGCCCTCAAGGCACAGGCGGTTGCTGCTCGGACCTACGCGTACCGCCGGATTCTTCGAGGTGACACCATTCCTGAGCATCCCGAGGCCCATCTCTCCACTGATTATACCTCTGGTCAAGCTTGGACCAGTTGGACGGACTTTCTGCAGCGCTACGGACTCTTTGAAGGGCGCAGGCTTCAGAGAAAAATCCAAGCTGCGGTACGCCATACCGAAGGCGTGATTGCATCTTATGATGGCGAACCCATTCTAGCTGTTTATCATTCAACCAGCGGAGGCAGAACAGAAAACTCGGAGCATTACTGGAGTGAGGCTCTGCCTTATCTGCGGTCCGTTGCCGATCCCTTCGGTACTAATTCACCCCATCATTATTCCACTGCTAAATTTTCATTGAACGAGCTAGCTCGACTAATGGAGGTCGCTGATGCTCAAGATATCCGCGTTGTAGAACGCTATCCTTCTGGACGGGTAAAAACCGTGGAAACAGGGGGTAAATGGTTCAGTGGACGAACCGTACGGCAGAAGCTGGGTTTGAAATCAACGTGGTTCTCGGTAGAGCGCGTCGGCAGCGAAGTCATATTCTCCGTTTGGGGCTATGGCCACGGGGTGGGCATGAGTCAATATGGAGCCCATGGTATGGCTCAGCAAGGGTATGGATACGAGGAGATTCTCAAATACTACTACCAGGACATAGAACTAGTCACCGCTTACTAAGTCATGGTAAGGAGGAATCACCTTGAAGCGCGGCATCCCGTCGGCGGAGTACGATTGGGAAGAGCAGCTTAACGACCCTTGGAAATTCCAGAATGCTCGCGAATATCTCGATGGCTGGCAGGTTAATCATAACCCCATCTTTTCTTCGAAGTTCTTAATGGAGCTTGATAGGGAGCTGGGACCAATTTCGATTCCCCATAAACATAGGCGGTTTATCGAGCACAGCCGTTCTTGACAATGACTCCCAATAGGATTACGATGATCTAAAAGGAGGGAGTATATGTCAACCTACGAAAATATACTGGACTTAGTGGGTAAGACACCATTAGTCCGCATTAACCGCCTGACAAACACGCAGTCCGCTGAGATTTGGGCAAAACTTGAAAGCTACAACCCAGGTGGCAGTGTCAAAGACCGTATCGCCTTAGCAATGGTCCGAGCAGCACAAAGAGAAGGTTTGCTCAAACCAGGCGGTACGATAGTTGAACCAACTAGTGGTAATACTGGTGTAGGACTGGCAATGGTAGCAGCCGCATTGGGCTATAAATTGATTATCTGCATGCCTGAATCCGCCAGCTTAGAAAGGCGGCAGTTAATCAAGACTTATGGAGGAGAGTTAATTCTCACTCCTGCTGATCAGGGCATGAAAGGCGCCATTGCAAAGGCTGAAGAAATACTGGAGGCGAACCCTGATTACTTCATGCCCCAGCAGTTCGAGAATCTAGCCAATCCGGAAATCCATCGGCAGACAACAGCTGTGGAAATCCTTGAACAAACAGAAGGTAAGTTCGACGCCTTTGTAGCGGGTATAGGAACTGGGGGAACCATTACCGGATGTGGCGAGGTATTTCGGAAGCACGGTCTGGATGTGAAGATCTTCGCGGTTGAACCGCAGAACTCCCCCGTTCTTTCAGGAGGACAGCCAGGTTCCCACAAGATTCAGGGCATCGGCGCCGGCTTTGTCCCAGCAGTACTCAATGAAGAAATCTACGATGAAATCATCCAAGTCTCTGATGACGATGCCTTGAGCATGGTTTCTAAATTAGCCCGCGAGGAAGGGATCTTGGCTGGAATTTCATCAGGAGCAGCCATGACCGCAGCGCTGCAGGTAGCCGAGAAGCTAGGGCCAGGTAAACGTGTGGTGGTCATCCTGCCTGATACCGGAGAAAGGTATCTAAGTATGAGCGACTTGTTTGCGGACAGTTTATAAGCTATTTAGGCGAGAGGGTTTCATAGGGAAACTCTCTCGTTTTTCTTGGAGGACTATGCGGCAAAGACGGTGAATAATTTAATCTTATGAACATGGGGGAAATGTACTATGGAAATAATCTTAGCATCTCAATCACCACGCAGAGCCGCGCTACTGCGCCAGTATGACCTAGATTTTCGGATCGAGAGCAGTCCAGCTGAAGAAGTCTCTAGTGGCCGTCCCGGCGAGCTCGCGGTTCAAAATGCTCAGAGAAAGGCAGAAGTTATTGCCGCGAAGTACCCCCAAGCTCTGACGATAGGTGCCGACACTATTGTAGTGTTAGGTGAGCGTGTGTTGGGTAAACCAGCAAGCACGCAGGAAGCTGAGGAAATGCTGCGTGCTCTGAGCGGACAAGTTCATCAAGTCATAACAGGTGTTGCTCTAATTGGGCCGGATAGAATGCGCACTTTTGCTGAAACGACCTCAGTAAAGTTTCGGGAAATGAACGATAGAGAGATTAGAGCTTACGTCCGTACCGGCGAACCATTAGATAAAGCAGGGGCTTATGGGATTCAAGGATTTGGTGGCTTGTTTGTCGAAGCAATTCACGGATGTTATTTCAACGTGGTAGGTTTGCCTACGCCGCGGCTCATGAAAGAGCTGCGTGAGTTTGGGATTGATGTGTTTAGATAACGCCGCCCAAGGGAGGTAGAGGGGGAGCGTTATTGACATATCAAGTACGGATGAAAGATCTTCCAAGTGAAGAACGACCTCGAGAAAAACTGCTGCGTTATGGGCCAGAGCGCCTCAGCAACAGCGAACTTCTGGCCATCCTTCTTGGATCGGGGACCAAGTCATTATCAGCGGTCCGCCTAGCAGAACATCTTCTAGCTGAATTTTCTTCTCTGCGCTCACTGGCAGGTGCAAGCTGCGAAGAGCTGATGAGTGTGAAAGGTATTGGACTCGCCAAGGCAGCGGTGGTTATTGCCGCCTTTGAGCTAGCTAAACGCCTTGGTGATTCTGAAATGGAAGTGCGTGAAGTAATTCATACTCCTCAGGATGCAGCTGATTTAGTACTGCATGACTTGAGCTTAGCCGATAAAGAACACTTCATGGTCATTATGCTGAATACTAAGCATCGAGTAATTGGCAAAAGGGTGATTTCCATCGGCCACTTAAATGGTTCTCTAGTTCACCCTCGGGAGATGTTCAAGGAAGTTATTCGCCGCAGCAGTGCTGCAGTCATCTTGGTGCATAATCATCCAAGTGGAGATCCTACACCCAGCAGAGATGATATTGCAGTAACCAAGCGTCTTGTAGAGGCAGGTCAGCTTTTAGGAATTCACGTTGTCGACCACATTATTGTGGGACATAATTGTTATCTCAGTTTTCGAGAACAGGGTTTGTTATAGTTGAGAAAGGGGTAGCCGCATGTTGGGTCGCTTCGGACGAGATATTGGAATAGATTTAGGGACCGCAAATACACTGGTATATGTCAAAGGGCGGGGTATTGTGATCAATGAGCCATCGGTAGTAGCTATTGATCGCGATACCAAGCAGATCTTCGCTGTAGGTAATAAGGCTAAGGAAATGGTGGGTCGGACACCAGGTAATATTATTGCTATTCGGCCCTTGAAAGATGGAGTTATTGCGGATTTTGATATGACAGAAAGACTTCTAAAGGATTTCATCTCGAAAGCGACCCGGCGTTCCGGCTGGCTGCGGCCCCGGGTTGTGGTAGCCGTGCCATCAGGTGTTACCGAGGTCGAAAAACGCGCCGTCATTGATGCAACACTATCTGCTGGAGCCAAGGATGCGCGAGTCATTGAAGAGCCTATGGCTGCCGCAATTGGTTCCGGACTGCCTGTTCAAGAGCCTACAGGAAACATGATTGTTGATATCGGCGGCGGTACAACAGAAGTTGCTGTAATTTCGTTAGGTGGTATTGTTTCGCACCGGTCGATTAGAACAGCAGGTGATGAAATGGATGAAGCGATTATTCAGCACATCCGGCGCAACTACAACCTGCTTATTGGTGAGCGTACCGCAGAGCAAATCAAAGCCGAAATTGGCAGTGCGATGGCCACAGATGAGCCCGAATTAACGATGGAAGTACGGGGTCGTGACTTGGTTACCGGTCTCCCTAAGACTGTTACTGTTACATCGGACGAAGTGCGGGAGGCACTAGAAGAACCCGTTCATGCCATACTCGAAGCAGTTAAGGTTACTCTGGAAAAAACTCCGCCTGAGCTTGCTGCCGACATTATGGATCGGGGAATTGTGCTCGCTGGCGGTGGATCCCTCCTGCGCGGTTTAGATCGCTTGTTAATGGAAGAGACAGGTATGCCTGTGCACATTGCTGAACAGCCTCATACCGCAGTTGTCATGGGGACAGGTTTAGCTTTAGAACATTTTGACCTACTACAGCGCATTATGTTAGGACCAAAGCGCTACAGCTGATAATTATGCTGCGGAGGGGATGTGAGAGAGGTGAAAGAGCAGTTATGGCGCTGGCGCAAAGTCTTAGCTCTGATTGCGGTACTGCTGCTGGCAGGCCTGATCTACAACACATCCCAACCTAGAACCAAGCTGTCATTTGTGGAAGAGGCTCTGCGCGACATTCTTTCACCAGTGCAGCTCGGTTTGACCCGCGTTACATCGGCCGTAGACAGTGTAATTACGGGGCTGAAGGAGATCCGAACTCTGCGGGAACGCAACGCGTACTTAGAAAACCGTGTGGTAGAACTGCAGAATCAGGTTTACCGCTTGAGTGAGTATCAGCGCGAGAATGATTATCTGCGTGAGGCTTTAGACTTCAAGAACACGACTGCGTATCAGCTCCTGGCTGCTGAGGTTATCGGACGCAGCCCTACGGATTGGCTGAGCAGCGTAATCATAAATAAAGGGCGGCAGCACGGTGTCGAGCCGGGTATGGCTGTGGTTTCTCGCGAAGGTGTTGTAGGTATCATCGAAGATGTAACCCGCTTCACCAGCCGTGTGCTGCTGGCTATTGATCCTCGCAGCGCCATTGGAGGAACGGTCCTAGAATCTGGCGGTCCAGTTCTTGTAGAGGGAGATGCCGAAAATAGTGGCTTATTGGTCTTGACTCCCCTTGATCGGGATACAAAGGTAGAGCCTGGCGATGTGATTTTAACCTCAGGGTTGTCTAGGCTATTCCCTAAGCGGATTCCTATTGGGGAAGTCGTGCATGTAGAGCCAGCCAACTACAACCTGTCATTTACCGCTCTGGTTCGTCCGTTTGTAGACTTTTCTCGATTGTCGATGGTGTTTGTTGTGCTGCAGGAAGAGATTCTGTAATGGTTTGGAGGGAGAACGATGAAAGTCGCCGCCATAATTGTGCTGTTTCTCCTGGCGATGCTCCTCCAAACCACTATTTTTTCAGCGCTGTCTATATGGGGCGCTTATCCAGATCTCCTCACCATTGTAGTGGTAAATCTGGGTATTCTAAATGGGCGCTATGAAGGAGCATGGCTGGGTTTTTTGGGTGGAATAATTCGTGATTTATTGGTAGGGCGCTTTATTGGTTTGAATGCACTAGCTATGAGTCTCGTGGGTTTTCTCGCGGGAGCGGCAGCACAGCGGCTTTATAAAGAAAATTTCTTCGTGCCCTGCTTTTTTACTATGGTTGGCACTTGGCTGGGCCGTTCACTGGTACTGCTGGGAATGGTGCTCTTCGGCGCTAGAGTGCAGTGGAACCTGCAGATGTTGTTCAGTATTGTTTTGAGCGGTCTCTACAGTGCAGTGCTTACCCTGCTCATCTACCGGCGCTTTGCTAGAATAAATGAACTGATAATTTACTGGGATGAACTTGTGCGGCGATCGGGGTGAAGTCGGGCTTGAGTGAGAATGGCGTAGAGAAACGGCTGAAAGGCTTTTTTGTAATCGTAATTTTATGTGTGGCGGTCATCCTTGCTCGTCTGTGGTATCTGCAGATTGTGAAAGGTGACGAGTTCGCCCGTCTTGCAGATGGCAACCGTATGCGTCAGCTGCGGGTGCTGCCTCCCCGAGGCAATATTCTTGATCGCAATGGAGTTACCTTGGTAAGGAGTAAGTCATCCTTTACGGTTGCCCTTGTTCCGGGGGGACTACCTCGCGACTCTGCCGACACCTTCTCACTGTTGTGTGAGATTCTTCAAATCTCTCATGAAGAGCTGGAAGAAGCGGTGGAGAAGGGACGAGGATATCCCTACGAGCCTGTACGCATCATGCGAGGAGTTGATGCTGCTACGGTCATTGCGATAGAAGAAAACCGCAATCGATTACCGGGTGTTTTCATTGAAGAAGAGCCGGTGCGTGAGTACCTTTTCGGTGAGCTGGCCAGCCATCTTATCGGATATCTCGGGAGCGTTACCGTCGAAGAGCTGCGAGAGCTTGATGAAAGCTACAGGGGAAGCGATCTCGTTGGCAAGACGGGTATAGAGCGCGTCTATGAACAAGAACTCCGAGGCGAAGTTGGCACCCTTACCGTAGAGGTGAACGCATTGAGCCGGCCAATCCAGACGGTGAGTTACCTCGAACCTGTGCCAGGGCACAATATCGTTCTTACAATCGACCACAGGCTTCAGGCTGTTGCAGAGCAGGCTTTTGAGGAGCATATTCTCACTCTTAGGGAAGAGCCTGGCACGCAGGCCGGTGGTGTTGTGGTCCTTAAGCCGAAAACTGGTGAGATACTGGCCATGGCAAGTATCCCTGGTTTTAATCCTGAGCTTCTACTGGACACCTCAACTCGCAACCAATATTACAACCAACTCATCAAGAATCCCCGCAGACCTTTGTTCAACCGTATCACGCAGGCTTTGTACGGACCTGGTTCTGCCTTTAAACCTGTGACTGCCCTAGCAATTCTAGAAGAAGGGGTTTATCGCGCAGATCAAGTCTTCAACGCTACTGGCGTTAGCGAATATGGAGTTCGTGACTGGGTGATCACTAACCGCTTAGCTCCCTTAGGAAACATTACGCTGAAGGAAGCGCTAGGTATTTCCAGCAACCATTACTTTGCAGATCTAGGCACCAAGGTGGGAATTGATCGTTTGAGTGAATGGATGCGTGCTTTTGGGATGGGTGAACCAACCGGGCTCAAGCTCTATCCAGTGGAACGAGCTGGGTTAGTACCTGATCGGGAATGGAAGAAGGCAGCGTTTGCCGGCAGGCCGGTATGGGACCAAAACTGGTATCCGTCTGACACTGAACAGATTTCAATCGGTCAGGGCTTCCATCAAATGACGATTCTGCAGTTAGCTCAAATCTATGCAGCCATTGCTAATCGAGGTCCCATGTATGTTCCGCAGGTGGTGCGAGAAATTCGTACCCCCGATGGCCAGGTAGTGCAGTCATTCCAACCTCAGTTAGCTCGAGTTGTAGAAGCTTCCAGCACTCATTGGGAAGCAGTGATTGATGGTCTGAGGGCAGCGGTAGAACATCCCCGGGGAACAGCGCGCAATGCTTTTGCCGGGTTTCCGACCTCTGTCGCTGCTAAGACTGGTACTTGGGAAGTCGCCGGCAGTACTGCCAACGGTGTGTTTGCAGCCTTCGCTCCAGTTGAAGAACCAGAAATTGTGGTGGTTGTAGTGGTCGAGCGAGGGATCGGTGGTGCTTCGGGAGCGGCTCCAATTGCCCGTCGAGTAATGGAAGCGTATTTTTCGCTCAACGAGGAACCAATTGAGCCCTAAGGGCAGGAATTACCAATCAAGCTAGCGAACTGATGACCTTAAGTGGTCGTATGGGGAGTGGCTCGTATGAACAAGGATGTTTGCAGAATTAAGGGAAGCAGGCACGGCTTGGTGATTACGATCGGAGAAAACGCTGTGCTGACTGATGTTTTGAATTATCTCGAATCGAAAATTTCTTCTGCTGAGAGTTTTTTCGCTGGAGCTGAAGTCAAACTTTCATTCGCAGGCGAAAGATTCTCCGATGATGAAATTGCCCAGATTGCTGAGCTGATGAAAAAGTACGATGTGAGCCTTGATTCCCGGCCAATACCTAATGTTGAAGAGGTCGATAAGGAGAAGGAGCAAGTGCCAGGAGAAGATACACTACTTGTCCGCCGCACACTGCGTTCCGGACAGAAAATTTATCACGATGGCAATGTTGTTGTGATGGGGGATGTGAATCCTGGGGCAGAGGTGGCTTGTACCGGTGATATCCTCGTTTTGGGTGCACTGCGAGGAGTAGCCCATGCCGGTGTAGGCGATGGAGTTGACGCCACTGTTTTTGCGTTTCGTCTAGAGCCAACCCAGCTCCGGATAGCCCACTACATATCTCGTTCGCCTGATGAAAAGCTGCCGCAGCCTTTGGGCCCTGAGGTTGCCCGGGTTGTGGATAACATGATTCAAATTTCGGCATACACCCATTGGGATAATTGAGGAGGAGTCTGTGTGGGTACGGTCATTGTCATTACAAGCGGCAAAGGTGGGGTAGGAAAAACAACCACTGCAGCTAATCTAGGTCATGGCTTAGCTGCACTGGGGAGAAAGGTCTGCTTGGTCGATGCTGATATCGGGTTGAGGAACCTCGATGTTGTTCTCGGTCTAGAAAACCGGATTGTTTATCATCTCTTAGATGTGCTGGAAGGTCACACCACCATTTCTAAAGCCCTGATCCGTGATAAGCAGTATGGGGAGAACCTAGTCCTTTTGGCTGCAGCTCAAACGAGGGAGAAAGACGCGGTTAATCCCGATCAGATGCGTGAACTCATGCTTGAGCTGAAGGAAGAATACGATTATGTTTTGGTTGACTGCCCTGCAGGAATTGAACAAGGCTTTAGAAACGCGATCGCTGGGGCTGACAAAGCTATTGTAGTTACTACCCCAGAAGTGTCTGCTGTTAGAGACGCCGACCGTATCATCGGCTTGCTCGAAGCTGCAGAGCTCTATGACCCCCAATTGATAGTGAATAGGGTGCGGCCAGATATGGTTCGCAGAGGTGATATGATGGATATCGATGATATCGATGATATCCTCAATATCAAAATTTTAGGTGTGGTACCTGATGATGAAAGCATCATCGTTTCCACTAACCGGGGCGAACCAGCTGTTAATGATCTGAAATCGAAATCTGGACAAGCTTATCGCAATATATGCAGACGCATGGAAGGTCACGATGTACCGCTGATGGACCTGCAGAATGAAGGATTTGTACAGAAGTTCTTGAGGCGAATCGGTGTTGGCACCGCAAATCGCTAAAAAGGGGGGGATCAGCATGTTAGAGTTCTTAGCTCGGCTTTTGGGAACGCAAGATGGCAGTAAGACCAAAGCTAAGGAACGACTCAGGTTGGTATTGGTCCATGATCGGTCCAGTTTGTCCCCTGGTCTTTTGGATGAGCTTAAAGAAGAGCTGATCCAAGTGATCACAAAATACATGGAAATTGATGAGTCGGGTCTAGAAGTCAACTTAGATCAAAGCGATGAATCAGTTGCGCTGGTCGCCAATATTCCGGTCAAGAACGTCAAGCGTTCGGTACCGCGTGACTAAGTTATCATGAATACCATGTCTCCTTAATATACTGGAATAGGTAGTATAGGAAGGAGAGATGTGGTATGGCATGGCAGTTTATCCGGAATACGCTTTTCGCACTGATTATCTTCCTTGTGATTGGCCTAATAAGCCGGATTGATCTGCCTGTCACTCAGCCTGTGGAAGAGTACTTAGCATTCGTAATTAGTACAGACATGCGTCTCGATCCTGTGGCCGAGAAGCTTGGCAGAGTAGGAGAGCTTGTGGGTCAGTGGGACCTGAGTGCCCTGGTGCAGGGTCTGCCAAGGATAGAAATCAGGCGGTGACCCAATGCGCGTGGGAACATATCTGGGGATTCCTTTCAAGGTTAATCCCCTTTTCTTTGTGCTTTTGTTGGGTGCAGCAGCCTTTGGTCTTCTTCCGCAGGTACTGCTGCTGTTTGCCATTGTCCTCTGGCATGAAACTGCTCATCTTTTAGCTGCAAAAGCCCTTCGCCTTGATGTCACCGAAGTGGAACTACTTCCCTTCGGTGGTGTTGCGCGCCTGGAAGTTCTTCTTCAGACGAATCCCGGCCTAGAATGGAAAGTGGCCATCGTTGGACCGCTGAGCAATATACTACTCAATGGGTTGATCTATGCTGCCAACCTTTACTACACACTGCCATCTGACTGGTATGAGTTTGCCATGTTAACCAGTGCCGGGATGTGTCTCTTCAATTTGCTTCCTGCCCTTCCTCTGGATGGAGGCAGAGTGCTGCGCAGCATCTTGGTGAAGCGCCGAGGTTATCGCGAAGCCACTGAACTTGCCGCTTTGATAGGACAGATACTGGCAGGCTTGATGGTTTTGTGGGGCGGTTATACTCTTTACATTGGATATAAGGGCGGGGTTATTTTTATCGCTCTGGGAGTTTTTGTCTTTATATCTGCCCGCAGTGAACGCAAAAATGCTATTTATATCCTGATGCGCTATCTTACCCATAAGAAAAATGAAATTCGGCTCAAGAGAGTGATGCCTGTTCATCAGCTTGCTGCCACTGTTGAAAGCAGTGTAGGTGAGATTTTAGGGAAATTCCAGCCTCCAGCTTACCACATCGTCTGGGTGATGGATCTCGACGGAGTTATTTTGGGTTTTGTCAGTGAACTTGAACTGATTAATGCTTTATTTGCAGGCGGGACTCAAATCAAGGTTGGGACACTGGTGCGAAATAAGATATAATGTTTTCGAAAGGATGTGCTGAAATAGTGGAACGCCATGACTATAAGATTCTTTCCAGTGTCAGCAAGCCCGCACGCTATACGAACAACGAAGTGAATGCGGTGCACAAGAACTGGTCAGATGTGGACATAAAGATTGCCCTGGCCTTTCCTGATGTTTATGAAGTAGGTATGGGTCATTTGGGTTTCAAGATCTTGTATTCTATTATAAATAATCGCCATGATGCCTTAGCAGAGAGGGTTTATGCTCCTTGGGTTGATATGGAAGCAGAACTGCGAAACGCAGGTCTGCCGCTGACAGCCCTCGAATCAGGACAAGCTCTGGGCGAGTTCGATTTAGTTGGCTTCACACTGCAGTATGAACTCAGTTATTCCAACATATTGAATATGCTGGACTTGGCTAGAATACCCCGACATGCAGCGGATCGTGGTGAGAAGGATCCGTTTGTTATGGCCGGGGGCCCCTGCGCGTACAACGTCGAGCCTATTGCCGATTTTCTAGACTTCGTTGTCCTGGGTGAAGGCGAGGAAGTCATTCACGAAATCATCGACACAGTTAAGAAAGCTAAAGAACAGGGACTATCTCGACGCGAGACTTTGGTTCAGCTGAGCAGGCTGGGCGGCGTGTATGTGCCGAGTTTCTACGAAGCAGAATATGATGCTGACGGGAAATTCGCCGCGATGCGCGTTCTTGAGCCTGGTGCTCCTGCGGTGATTACCAAGAGAGTTGTGAAGGACCTTTCCAAGACTGAATATCCCGATAAATTTGTGGTACCGTATGTTGATGTGGTGCATGACCGGGTTATGGTAGAAGTGCTGCGCGGCTGTACTCGGGGCTGTCGTTTCTGCCAGGCAGGCATGATCTACAGACCAGTAAGAGAGCGTGATCCCGAGCTGCTGAAGCAGCAGATCCGCCGCTTGGTGGAGTCAACAGGATACGATGAAATCTCGCTGACATCGCTCTCCAGCGGTGACTATACCTGTATTGAACCCCTGGTCATGGAACTTATCGAGGAATATAAAGATAAGGGAATTGCTGTTTCTCTGCCGTCTCTGCGCGTCGATTCGTTCGCTATTGAGCTCGCGCAGGAGATGGAGAAGGCCCGCAAGACTGGCTTGACTTTTGCTCCCGAAGCTGGAACCCAGCGGCTGCGGGACGTGATCAATAAGAATGTTACTGAGGAAAATCTCTTTGAAGTCGTGCGGGGCGCATTCGCTGCGGGCTGGTACAGTATTAAGCTCTACTTCATGATTGGGCTTCCCACCGAAACTATGGAAGACCTAGATGGAATTGTAGAACTGGCCCACGAGGTTCTGCGCATTGGGCGAGAATACGGTACCAGTGCTCGCCGACCTGAGGTCACCATCAGTGTTTCGTCATTTGTACCAAAGGCACATACACCCTTCCAATGGGAAGCGCAGGACAGTCGTGAAACGTTGAGGGAAAAGCAGGCTTACCTCAGGCAGAAGCTGCGCCGTCCAGGTATTAGATTCAACTACCATGATGTGGAAACTAGTTTCTTAGAGGCTGTCTTTGCCAGAGGCGATAGGCGTCTTGCCCGAGTGCTCGAACGCGCCGTTGATATGGGCTGCCGTTTTGACGGATGGGACGAACACTTCAAGCCTGAAGTTTGGGAGCAGGCATTCAAGGAGTGCGGTATTGATCCCCATGCATACGCCAACGCAGAGCTGTCTGTTGACGCGCCTCTGCCTTGGGATCATCTCAGCCCTGCGGTGAAGAAACGTTTTCTGATCAATGAACGCAAGGCCGCTTATGGAGAGCGTACAACAGATGACTGTCGGTTCAGTTACTGCTCCGGTTGTGCGGTTTGCTTCGATCTGAAGGTGGACAACGATTTGGTAAGGGTGGGTTCAAATGGCTGATCTGATGCGTTTCCAGTTTATCAAAGGTGAAGAGCTGCGTTTCCTATCCCATTTGGACCTGCTGCGCACTTTTGAAAGAGCTCTGCGGCGCGCGCAGATTCCCATGGCACTGACGGAAGGTTTTCATCCCAAACCGAAACTGAGCTTTGCCTCGGCTCTCGCTGTAGGCATCACCAGCCAGGCTGAGTACGCCGATTTGGTTCTCTCTGAGGAAATGACCCCAACAGAGTTCGCCACTCGCCTGAATACAGTGCTGCCCCCCGGCTTAAGAATTGTACGGGCGGGAGTCACTTCTGAGAAGGCCCCCGCCTTGATGTCTGTGGTCAATACCGCTGTATACCGGGCAGAACTGGAAGGAGATACTATACCAGGAGAAACCGTTGAAAGGATATTATCAGCGGAAGAACTGCTCGTAGAGCGCAGTACCAAGAAGGGGACTCGCACCGTGGATGTCCGTCCGCTGCTTTATTCTTTAGAAGTTAATGGCACAGAGTTTATCTTCAGCTGTGCCATTGGCAGCGAGGGGAACCTCCGCCCTGAAGAACTTGTCAACCTGCTTGGATTTCAGTTCAGCGATGTCCTTCTAGACCGCACCGGGCTTTTCATCCGGACTGATGAGGGTTTGTGCGACCCCTTTGCAGGAATTGAGGTCTCTTATGGAAACTAAAATTGCCATTTCGGCACTCCTCGATCAGACCCAGGTAGGTCTGGTTGAGGAAGGACGTTTAGCAGAATTCTATATTCAGCGCAGCGATCAGCAGCGTGCTGTAGGGAGCATCTACAAAGGAAAGGTGGAGAATGTCCTGCCTGGAATGGATGCGGCCTTTGTTGACATTGGAGCTGGTAAAAATGGTTTCCTCCATGTCAGCGCTCTTCCGCTGTCCCCTGAGAAGGAGAGTCTTCCTATTGATCGGCTGCTGCACAAGGGCCAGACCATCGTGGTACAGGTGGAGAAAGAGCAGGTGGGGAGTAAAGGCCCCAAACTAACTGCTAAGATTACTCTTCCTGGGCGTTTCTTGGTTCTGCTTCCCAATGAAAACCACCTGGGCGTTTCCCGTCAGATTACTGATCCTGAGGAACGGGAACGGCTGCGTGCCATAGGGCAGGAGTTGAAGCCCGACGATATGGGTCTGATTGTACGTACTGTGGCTGAAGGTTGCGAGGCAGAACTGCTGGAGGAAGACTTAGCCTCTCTTTTAAATGAATGGAGACTGCTCGAAGAGCGTGCAAGCAGGACTCCGGCGCCTGCCCTGCTTTACCAAGACTCCCTAGTGTATCGTGTCCTGCGGGATCTAGTGACAGAGCATGTCACAGAGATCATTGTCGATAGACAGGACCTGTACGATACAGTGGTTGAGGGGTTAGAGAGCTTATCGAAGCAGCCTTCGGTAAAGGTCACGCTTTATGAGGGGAAGGTACCGCTGTTCAATTACCTTGGCTTAGCCAAGCAGCTTGAAATGGCCCAAAAGAAGCGTGTCTGGCTTGACTGTGGAGGTTATCTAGTTATCGATGAGACAGAGGCGCTGGTGAGCATCGATGTAAACACTGGTAAGTACGTCGGCACCGGGGACTTAAACGAGACTTTCCTCAAGACAAACCTTCAGGCGGCTGAGGAAATTGCCTGGCAGCTCCGGCTGCGCAATATCGGTGGTATTATTATCATTGATTTTATCGACATGGACGATTACGAAGCTCGCCAGCAGGTTCTGACGCGCTTGGAAGAAGCGCTTGCTCGAGACAAGACGAAAACTCATGTCTTAGGTTTCACTCGTTTAGGATTCGTTGAAATGACCCGCAAGAAAACCAAGCGTATTCTTTCAGAAGTGCTGCAATCACCGTGTCCGCACTGTGATGGTACAGGCAAGGTACAGGCTGCTGAAACAGTGGCGGCGGGAATTGTCAAGCAGATTCATTCTGCAGCGTTGGAGCCTGAAGTAGAAGCGGTCTTGGTCAAGTCCAATCCTGAGATTGCTGGCTATCTTATCGGCCCTTCAGGAGCGAACTTAGCTGTCCTACAGGCAGCGATTGGGAAAAAAGTGTATGTGCGAGGCGTTGAATCTCTAGCCCGCACGGAGTATGAGGTTATTTCGGGTACTGCAGAGCACATCTCGTCTCTTGTACAAATAGTTTGACACGGACTCTGCAGGATGCTAAAATTATGGATGTAGGTTTGTGCCCTCACGGGCCGGCCGAAACCGCTCGGACCGGGTTTCCTAACTGGACAGGTAGGAGGTTCACACCTGAAACATTCTCTAGAATGTACCTGGGTTCGGCGAGTCTGTGGCTAAGGAGGTGGACCAATGTACGCTGTTGTCGAAACAGGTGGCAAGCAGTATCGTGTAGCTCAAGGCGATACCCTGTTTGTGGAAAAGCTTGATGTGACCGAAGGCGACGAGGTTGTTCTCGACCGTGTTCTGCTCGTCAGCAAAGACGGTGAGGTCAAAGTCGGCACTCCTTATGTTGAAGGAGCAAAGGTTGTGGCTCAAGCAGTTAAGCAGGGCAAGGGCAAGAAGATTATTGTCTTCAAGTACCGCGCCAAGAAGAACTACCGCAAGAAGCGGGGTCATCGTCAGCCTTACACCAAGCTTGAGATTAAAGCTATTCAGGCCTAGTAGACATGACTAATGCCGTTTTGTTTGTATCGAATGATGAAATTAGGGGTTTCGAGATAAAAGACCACGCTGGATACGCGGATTACGGACAGGATATTGTCTGTGCAGCTATTTCAGCCCTTAGTCAGACAGCAGTTATGGGATTACAGGAAGTCGTGGGGATAGAGTGTCGGGTAGAGATTCGAGATGCCTATCTGGCATGTCGTTTATCCCAAAATGCTTCTGCAGAGATCTGGCAGCAGAGCCAGGTTATTCTGCAGACTCTCGCAAAGGGCTTAAAGGCTATTGCGGCTGAGTATCCAGATTATCTTAGCGTTAGGGAGGTGCAGTCGCTGTGAGAATAAATCTGCAGTTGTTTGCTACCAAAAAGGGCGTAGGCAGCACCAAGAACGGTCGGGATTCGATTGCCAAGCGCCTTGGTGTGAAGCGCCATGACGGACAGTTTGTTACCGCCGGCAGCATTTTGGTTCGGCAGCGTGGTACCAAGATTAAGCCTGGTGTTAACGTAGGGATCGGTAAAGACGATACCCTGTTTGCCCTGACGGATGGTTACGTTGCATTCCAGCGGAAGGGCAAGAACGGTAAACAGGTAAGTATTTTAACAGAGGTAACTGCTTAGTTTACAGATGAGAATCCCTTTTGTGCTTTAGTGCAAAAGGGATTTTTGTCCATTATGCAATCGCGTAAGTGCGTGGAAGAAGGGATGCACCGTGTTTGTAGATCGGGCTAGAATATTTCTTAAATCAGGTGATGGCGGAGACGGTGTCGTGCGCTTTCGTCGGGAGAAGTATGTTCCCGCAGGTGGACCAGCCGGTGGCGATGGAGGCCGAGGTGGAAGCATCTATTTTGTTGTAGACGAAGGTATGTCTACTTTGATGGATTTCCGCTATCGGCGTAGGTTCATTGCTCAAAACGGACAGCATGGCCAGAGCAAGAACATGCACGGCAAGGACGCTCCGGATATAGAAATCAAAGTTCCGTTGGGAACCCAAATCAAGGATGCGGAGACCGGCCGCGTGTTAGTAGATCTGGTCCATCCCCGACAGCGGGTGCTGTTCTTAGAAGGTGGAAGGGGAGGCCGTGGGAACACCCACTTTGCTACTCCGACCCGTCAGGCCCCGGGATTTGCCGAACGAGGAGAACCAGGGAGCGAGATGTGGGTTGACCTCGAGCTGAAACTACTCGCTGACGTAGGGCTGGTGGGCTACCCTAATGTGGGTAAATCTACTCTGCTGTCAGTGATATCAGCCGCCAAGCCGAAGATCGCGAATTACCCCTTCACCACATTGACACCGAACCTTGGTGTGGTATTTTTAGAAGAGGGCAGCTCCTTCGTTGTAGCGGACATCCCCGGATTAATAGAAGGGGCGCACCAGGGAGTGGGTTTGGGCACAGATTTTCTGCGTCATATCGAACGGACCAGGCTGATCGTTCACCTGATTGATGCAGCAGGCATCGATGGCCGCGACCCTGTAGAGGATTATCATGTAATAAACGAAGAGTTACGCTTATACCGCAGTGAACTCGCCGATCTCCCGCAGATTGTAGTAGCTAACAAATGTGACCTTCCTGAAGCAGCGGTCAACATACCGCGTCTGCAAGAACTTGCCGTTCAAGACGGACGAGAATTTATGCAGATTTCCGCCGTTACCCAGCACGGTGTGCGTGAATTGGTCCAGCGTATGTGGGAGGTAGTGCGCAAGCTGAAACAGGCGGATTCGGTTTCGGAAGAAGTTGAAGTGGAGACGGTGGTTCTGCGACCCAGGGCCTCTCGGGCACCGGTAGAGGACTTCCGCATTGTGCAGGAAGATGATGTCTACGTGGTTGAGGGCGAAGGTTTGATGCGTTTGATGCGCCGCTTAGATCTGGAAAATGAAGAAGCCATCATTTACCTTCAGAATCTCTTTGGCAAGATCGGCCTTTATGAGGCTTTGGCTGACCTAAATGTTCCAGAAGGTGCTACCGTCGGAGTCGGAGAATTAGAATTCGAATATATGGAATGAGGTACTAACTATGCTTAACAGCAAGCAGAGAGCTTATTTGCGTTCACTTGGAAATGAATTGGAGCCTATTTTCCAAATAGGGAAAGGCGGACTAAGTGACGAATTGTTAGATCAACTAGATGCAGCGCTAGAAGCTAGAGAGCTTATCAAAGTGCGGGTCCTTAAGAACTGCCTCGAAGATGAAGGCG
This sequence comes from uncultured Peptococcaceae bacterium, assembly GCA_937988745.1. GTDB lineage: Bacteria > Bacillota > Limnochordia > Darwinibacteriales > Darwinibacteriaceae > JAAYMS01. The sequence continues at coordinate 7,126 of CALKAR010000122.1, read as the reverse complement.
ACATTGCAGACGAGATCAGTGAAGCACTGGACTGTGATGTGGTACAGCGCATCGGTAGAGTGATTCTGCTGTACAGGCCATCTATTGAAGATCCGAGGATTGTGCTGCCTTAAGGAGGACCTGCTGTGACAGAAAGTGTGCGCAAATTGGGGATTATGGGCGGTACGTTTGATCCGATTCATTTCGGCCATTTAGTTACGGCCGAAGCTGCCCGAAAGGAATTTGGGTTGGAGAGAGTGCTTTTCCTGCCATCAGGCACGCCGCCTCATAAGAGCCCAGAGGGTGTTAGCGATGCGGAACACCGCTATATGATGACGGTGCTCGCAACGCTGAGCAATCCCTATTTTGATGTGTCTCGGGTTGACATTGACCGGGAAGGCATCAGCTATACTGTTGATACTCTCCGTATTCTGCATGAGCAGTACGGCGAAGGTACGGAGCTTTATTTCATCACTGGAGCCGATGCCATTCTAGAAATAATGCGCTGGAAAAACCCGGATAAGCTCTTAGAATTAGCTCAGTTTATTGGGGCGACTCGCCCCGGTTTTGAGCTGGATAGTATTCCGCCAGAAACAAAGGCATGGTTGGACCAGTACCCTGATCGGGTACACATGATTAAGGTACCTGCTTTAGCCATTTCGTCAACGGATATTCGGGAACGGGTACGGACAGGCAATTCTATCCGCTATTTGGTTCCGGAGCCAGTTGAGCACTATATCCGTCGAAATGGTTTGTATAAATAGTACTTACTAAGGATACCAGCTGTTGGAGGGGGGGCGGGCAGTGCTTTCACCTGAAGAGGTTGCACGACGTAAGGCAGAACTAGAAGAACGGCGGGCTCTCAAGCGCAGATATCGTCGGAGGCAGGCTATTTTCTACACGATTACAATTATTTTAGGGCTGATCCTAATGCTTGTTGTAGCGCGCTACAGCTACAATAGGTCAGCACAGATTAGTGGTATGGCGGCTCAGCCTACTTTGGAGGGCCGCAGGCTTAATATCCTTTGTCTCGGTACAGACAAGCTGTCAGCCTCCGGATCCCGAGCTGATACAATTCTCCTTGTTTCCCTCGATACCAAAGCAGGAGAAGCTGGAGTTATATCAATTCCCAGAGATACCCGTGTTTGGCTTCCCAGTCACAACCGCTGGGATAGGGTGAATGCGGCCTATGCCCGCGGTGGGCCAGAGCTGGTAATGGAGGCGGTTTCTAATCTTCTTCAGGTACCGGTTCAGTACTATGTTCAGACCGATTTTGAGGGTTTCGAGAAAATTGTAGATATTCTCGGCGGTGTGGAGATCACAGTCGAACGAGAAATGGTCTACGAAGATAAGGCCCAAGACCTATACATTAATTTAAAGCCCGGCAGACAGGTGCTTGATGGTGAGAAAGCACTGCAATATGTTCGCTATCGTGATCGTTTAGGTGATATTGCTCTGGTAGATCCCTTCAAGGGAGAGTACGATGGTAGAGTGGAGCGTCAGCGGAAGTTCTTGGCGGCTCTGGCTGATAAGGTGCTCAGTCCATCGGTCATTACTAAGCTTCCGCAGCTTATCAGTCAGGTCCTGAAGATGGTGCAGACGAATCTGCCTTGGGATGAAGTATTCAGTCTAGCATTGGCCAGTACCCGCTTTTCACCAGAACGGATTTCGTCGTCGGTACTGCCCGGAAACAGCCAGGTGCTGAACGGTGCTTGGTATTGGATCGTAAACGAGCAGAAGGCTGCGCAGGTTGTGGATTCACTCGTTTGGGGTATACCAGAACCTTTGAAGCTTACAGTGTTGAACGGAAATGGCCGGAGCGGTATCGCTCAGCAGGTGGCGAATATGCTCCGTGGCAAGGGATATGATGTCGTATCGTTAGGCAACGCTCAACACTTCGACTTCGCGGAAACGCAAATTGTTGTCTCCGAACAGGATAAACATCGTGTCGATGATCTTGCTGTCCTTCTAGATGCCGCAGTATTAGTCCAAGCAGGAGATGGACAAGAGCCTGGCACAGCTACTATAATCATTGGCGGCAACTTCAACTTGCAGAGGAGCGTGGGAATTTGACCATGACCAATCCCCAGGAAATTGCCTTGGCGGCTGCCCGTGCAGCATCGGACAAAAAGGCCAATGACGTACAAGTCCTCAACGTCTCAGCTCTGACCGCGGAAACGGATTTTTTCGTTATCTGTAGTGCTGAAACACAGATTCAGATTGATACAATTGTACGAGAAATAATTGATCAGCTCGATGACGCAGGTGTTGAGCTCCTCCGCCATGAAGGCAGAGGCGGCAATAGCTGGATACTGTTAGACTACGGCGGTGTTGTCGTGCACGTTTTTGAGGAAGAAGCGCGAAGATATTATAATCTAGAGAAGCTCTGGGCTGATGCTGAACGAATTGCAGTGCCATGAAAGAAGCATATACTCATTTAGCGCAGTTTTACGATTTGTTGATGGATGAAGATTACGAGGCGTGGGCTGCTTATCTCATGCATCTCGCAGAAGATATGGGAATTCAACCACAGACTGTCTTAGAGCTCGGCTGTGGTACAGGTAATCTTACCATGGCCTTGGTGGCACACGGCGTGGAGGTTGTGGGAGTTGATATCTCTCCTGAGATGATCAGCTATGCTCAAGAGAAGTCCTTCACTCAAGGGTTTGCCCTTGATTTTAGAGTACAGGATATGCGGAACCTACAGTTTCCAGATCAGAAGTGGGACATAGCGGTTGCCGCATGCGACGCCATGAATTATTTAACAACTGCTTTAGACTTCCGTCGAGCTCTCCAAGCGATACACCGCCACTTGACCGACGGTGGTGTATTCTTCTTTGATTTGAACTCTGAATCGAAATTGAGAGAAATATACGGAAACAACTCATATGCTGATTTACACGAGGACTTCGCATACTTTTGGGACAACAGCTTCGACGAAGAGCAAGAAACCTGTACCATGGAGTTGACATTTTTTATTACAGGAGATGGAGCTGCTTACCATCGGGTGCAGGAGCGCCATGTGCAGAAGTTGTGGAGACCGGAGACGGTCCAAACCTTCTTGCAAGAGACAGGCTTCGAATTGGTTGGCTGTTACGGATTCATGACCAAGGAACCACCAACCCCTGATTGTGAACGCTGGCAGTTTGTCGCAAAAAAAGCACTTCGGTGAGCCGAAGTGCTTCTTTACGTGTTTACATCTGAGTTGTGAAGGCACCCTGTTGGCGAAGGAGTTCTTGTTCTGCCAGGGCAATCATTCTCCGGACCATGTGTCCGCCGACGGCACCACATTCCCTTGAGGAAATGTTACCCCAGTAGCCAGTTTTGTACTCGGGATTGATTCCCAATTCGGCTGCTACTTCGTATTTGAACTGATTCAGTGCTTGATATGCTTGAGGGACCAGTTTTTGCTTGCTGGTGTTTGAGCCTAGTGCCATGTTTATCCCTCCCAAGGAATATGTTTGTGTGCTTTAGTGTTTCCGTTCAGCCATGTTTTAAGCAGGTAACTGTCACCAGGTGTCCATTTATTTAAAAAAATTAGTGCAGGAATTATCTTAAGGTCGTTGAATAGGATCATGTGGTGTTCGTGATAATTTTCTCGATCGCCTACACTTAGCGAAAGGGTGAGTCTTTTTGATAGCTAAGACATTTCCGCGGGGTGGGTCTGAAATTCCACACCGGAAAGAAGCTACTGAACATAAACCCATTGTAACGTTAGCTCCTCCACCTTATGTGGTTATTCCACTGAGGCAGCATATTGGAGCTCCCTGCAAACCATTAGTGGCAGTGGGAGACTACGTCAAAATGGGTCAGAAGATTGGTGACACAGACCAGTTTGTCAGCGCACCGGTTCATGCCAGCGTCTCTGGTACGGTCACAGCCATCGAAGAGAGAGTTCTTTTGAACGGTAGTAAGTGCCTAGCTGTTGTAATTGAAAATGACGGTAAGGACGAAAAACATACCTATCCAACGCGTCCTATCGATAAGATGTCTGCCGAATCGATCCGACAGGCCGTACGTGAGGCGGGTATTGTAGGCATGGGCGGGGCTGGTTTCCCCACATTTATTAAGCTTGATCCACCCAAATCTGTTGATACGGTGATTATCAACGGAGCCGAATGTGAACCATATCTGACCTGTGACCATCGTTTGATGGTGGAACAAGCGGAAGCGTTAGTTCAGGGAACCAAGGCGATTATCAAGGCCGTTGGAGCCGAGCGCGGCATTCTTGGTATTGAAGCCAATAAGCCAGATGCCATTGCTGCGGTGCAGGAGATAATTGGGGATGATGATAGTTTATCAGTCACGGTTCTGCAGGTTCGCTATCCACAGGGAGCAGAAAAACAGTTGATTAAGGCGGCGGTTAATCGAGAGGTTCCTTCTGGTAAATTGCCTGCTGAAGTTGGCTGTGTTGTAAGCAACGTGCATACAGCTATCAGCATTTATGAAGCACTAGTACACGGAACAGCTTCATATGAGCGCGTTGTCACAGTTAGCGGTGGTGCCGTGGTGGACCCACGAAATATTCGGGTGCGTATCGGTACTCCGCTGCAGGCTCTGCTCGATTTTTGCGGCGGAACTTTAGGGGACCCCGCGGTTATCGTGGGTGGAGGTCCTATGACTGGTCCGCCAGTGGTTTCCTTGGAAGCTCCGGTGGTCAAGAATCTGTCAGGGATCCTAGCCTTAACCGCTGAGGAAGTTGGTTTTGATGAAAATCGTCCATGCATTCGCTGTGCACGCTGTGTAAATGTGTGTCCAATGGGGCTTGCACCAAACATGCTCGGAGATTTATCGCGTAATGGCAGGTTTTCAGAGGCTGCCTCCATTGGTTTAATGGACTGTATTGAGTGCGGTCTATGTTCTTTTGTATGTCCATCAAAACGGGCTTTGGTCACGTGGATTAAAGAAGGCAAAGCTGGGTGGCACGCAGAAAGGGCAGCCGCACAAGCGGCGAAGTAAAAAGCGGTTGAGGGAGTGGAAAGTATGGAAAGACGAACGGGTCCTTATTTACGTAGTCCGGTAACAATAGAGAGTACAATGCGCGACGTGCTGATTTCACTAGTTCCAGCCCTTGCAGCCGGGGTGATTTTCTTTGGGCTTCGGGCTTTGTGGATAGTTATCCTCAGCACGGCAGCGGCAATGGTTGCTGAAATGGTACTGCTGCGGCGGCCTTTTACAAAAGAAGGCTTGTTCGGAGATGGCAGTGCTGCTGTAACAGGTGTTCTGGTGGGATTGATCCTGCCATCAACTACGGCATGGTGGATACCTGTAATCGGCAGTTTTATTGCTATTGCTGTAGTTAAACTGCCCTTTGGTGGTTTGGGTTATAACATTTTCAATCCTGCTTTGGGGGCAAGGGCGATTCTGCTGTTGGCTTTTACATCGCAGATGGTACGCTTCACGCTGCCTTTTGACACCGTGACAGGAGCTACTCCTCTTCTGACCATGACTAGTTTTGATTGGTCATTAATATGGGGTAATGTCGGAGGCAGTATAGGCGAGACTTCCGTGATCGCTATTCTCCTTGGAGCAGCCTATCTGCTGTATAAAGGGCACATTGATTGGCGGATTCCGGCAGGTTACGTTGGAGCTGCTTTCGTTGTGGCTTTATTGTGGGGGCTGAATCCTTGGGTAACAATTTTTGCTGGTGGCCTCTTATTTGGCGCAGTCTTCATGGCCACCGATATGGTTACTTCACCAGTGACGCCCATGGGACAGCTTCTCTTTGGAGTCGGCTGTGGTGTTCTCACGGTTTTCATCCGTAAGTTTACATCGCTGCCCGAAGGCGTAACGTTTGCTATTCTCGCAATGAACGCTGTGGTACCTATTTTGGATAGACTCACTATGCCTCAGCGCTTTGGTGTTGGCATCCCTCGCGAACAGCGGTTCCAAGGTACTGCAGTGGGTGTAGTTGTGACAGCAGCAGTTGTACTCCTGGCGATTATGATTGGTACCCCTGCTCAAGAAGCACAGCCTGTATTCAGCGGTGGTAATTATCTGCCCATACCGGAGATGTTGGGTACAAGTCAGTTCTCCGTTGAAGAGATTGATGGTAATCGCTATTACACTGTCCGTGATGAAGATGGCAGCTTGACAGGCGCCGCCTTTGTGGCCGAACAGCGGGGCTTCCATGGACCAATTAAATTCTTGGTTGCCCTCGATGATGAGTTCGCCATCACTGATCTGCGAGTCTTAGAACATCAGGAAGATCCAGGTTTGGGCGCTTTAGTTGCTAAGCCTAGTTTCTTGGAGCAGTTTGTTGGAATGGGTTCAGACAGCGCATTTAGTCTAGGTGCGGACATCGATGGGGTTTCTGGTGCAACAATTTCTTCGAGAGCCATGGCCACAGGCGTGCGTCGGGCTCTGGAAGGTTTCATGGATGCCTTCTTCCCCAAGACAGAAGTGGCGGCTGGCTGGTCTGATGGCACTTATACGGGAGAAGCAGATTCCTTTGGCGGCCGACTGACTGTTGAGGTCGTAGTTTCTGGCGGTCAAATTGCTGATGTCAGCGTGCTTGCCCATTCTGATACCCCTGGTATTTCAGATGGAGCTATCGCTAATATTCCTGGCCGCATCGTTGCTGCTAACGACACCAAGGTAGATGCTGTTTCTGGCGCAACTATTACTAGTGAAGCTATCATGAGTGCAGTAGAAAACGCTCTATCAGAGGCAGCTGTTGACATGGCTGTGGGCTGGGCCGACGGCACTTACAAGGGCAGTGCAGCTGGTTTCAGCGGTCAGATTGAAGTGGAAGTAACAGTTAGCAGCGGTCAAATTGCTGATGTCAAGGTCGTTTCTCATTCTGACACACCTGGCATCTCTGATTCTGCAATCAACACCATTCCAGGGCGCATTGTAGAAGCAAACAGCCCTGAAGTAGATATTGTCAGCGGTGCAACTTATACAAGTGAAGGTATCATAGCGGCAGTTCGCAGTGCACTTGAGTCGCCAGCTGACGCTGAAGCAGCAACTGCTGTAGAAGATGCACCAGCGACAGCAGAAGGTTTTGAGATCACAGTATCGGACGGCACTTATCGGGGTGTTGGTCAAGGCTTCGGCGGTGAACTAGTAGTTGACGTCACTGTGTCCGGTGGCAAGATTACTGATATCACCGTTGTAGAACATGAAGACACTCCGTTCCTTGCTG
>CALKAR010000121.1 GCA_937988745.1 uncultured Peptococcaceae bacterium | reverse complement strand
AGTGGCTGCAAACAAAATATCTACGAACCAGGGATTCAAGAACTTTGTACTGCCTGCCGAGGTAGACTCGAGTTACGCATATTATTTCCTGCGTAGTATCCGGGACGTTGCGGAAAGCATGGGCACCGGCACGACCTTCAAAGAGATTTCTGGGGCGAGCGCTAAGAAGCTGCCATTCACACTCCCACCCCTCGCCGAACAAAAAGTCATCGCCGACAAACTCGACACCCTGCTGGCCCAGGTGGAAAACACCAAAGCCCGCCTCGAACGTATCCCGCAAATCCTCAAACGCTTCCGCCAGTCCGTGCTGGCTGCGGCGGTGAGTGGGCGGTTGACGGAGGAGTGGCGCGGCACGAGAGAGCTAAATGGATGGGCGAACATCAGACTTGGGGACCTCGTTCAGAGCATTGAAGCCGGAAAGAATCTGAAGTGTATTGAAACGCCTCCCGGCGAGAACGAATGCGGAATCATCAAAATTAGTGCCGTGACTTGGGGTGTCTATGACGAGGAGCAAAGTAAGACTCTTCCCGAAAAAAGCCTGTTCTTGGAGTCACGCAGAATAAAGGTTGGCGATTTCCTTATCTCAAGAGCCAATACGATTGAGCTGCTTGGCAACCCAGTGATTGTGCATACGGTTACAAAGAATCTGATGCTCAGCGATAAGGTTCTGCGCTTGAACATGGACGATGAGGACAAGGCATGGGTTAACATCTTCCTTCGCTCGATGCCTGGACGGAGGGAAATCCAAGAACGCTCCACCGGAAATCAAATGTCAATGCGTAACATTGGCCAAAAAGCACTACTCGAAATCCCTATTCCGAAGCCACCTTTTGAAGAACAAACCGAAATCGTCCGCCGAGTAGACCAACTATTCGCCCATGCCGACCGCATAGAACAACAGGTCAACAATGCCCTGGCCCGCGTCAACAACCTCACCCAGTCCATCCTGGCCAAAGCCTTTAGGGGAGAGCTCACCGAGCAATGGCGCAGGAATAACCCGGAGCTGATCAGCGGAGAGAACAGTGCGGAGGCGTTGCTGGAGCGGATCAAGGCAGAGCGG
>CALKAR010000120.1 GCA_937988745.1 uncultured Peptococcaceae bacterium | reverse complement strand
CGGAAGACGAAGGTCGAAGTCGGGAAGATCGGCGGCTTGACCGATCCTTCGGAGAGAAACGGATCGTAGCCGTACTGCATCATCAGCGTCTCGGGCCGCAGCCTTCGACCAACGAACCAATCCAGCAACTGAGCACGACTTACCGCTGCCCGTGTTGCCCAGGACGGCCAAATGGCGACCGAAGAGGCGGTCAGGGTCGATCTTCACCTCAGCATTGGCAGCCAACGGGCTGACGCCGATCTTGACGCGGCGGTTCTCGCCCGACTCAACGATGGCGCGGAGTTGCTCTTGTGTAGGCAGCAGTACCGGATCGCCCACCGAGGGATAAGCCTGTACGCCACGCTTGAATTCGTAGCGATCCTTTTCGCTGTCTCCCCCTGTGTAAGACAAGATACCCAGCGGATTCAGGCTCATCTTTCGCAGGGGATACGGCAGATCAACCAAGCCGAAGTCCTGCATTCCCTTACGCTTGGGGTATTGCGAACGCTCGACCGTTATCCATTCCACCTGTGCGACCAAGTAACCTTGCTCGCCCGGTGCGAGCACATAACCATTGATGCGGGGGAATGGGCGCGGTGTGCCGGTATTGAGGGAAACACTGTCTGGCGCTTCTATGTCCAGCAAAACCTTGATCTCATCGGGCGAGACGAAATCAATCGTACCTATGCGCAGAGCGTCAGCATGTGCCAGTGGAGACAGACTCATATCAGGTCGCTCCCATCTTCAGCGGCTTGCTGCTTAGGTTTAGAAGCACCTTGCTGAGTACCTAATCGCTGTTTGAGCAGCTCGCTCATGCGGAACGTCGTCTTGTCAATCGCGGCCTTGGGCAGGTAGTTCTCTGTAAGCGTCGTCAAATCGGCCAGAGCCGGGCCAATCAGCAAACTGATTTGTGAGGGCCGGCCGATCTGTTCATAGGTTTCCATGATGCGGCCAAGCCGATCATCGAACGAAATCACAACCAAGTGCGTGGATGGAATGGTGAGCATGTCGCGGATCACCCGGTTGATATGCTCATCACCAAAGCTATAGCCGTAGGTAACGAGCGTGCTGTTCGGACGACATACCGCCGAAGCCAAATCACGGAACAGCTCTACATAGGGGTAGTCGGCAGTTTCCCTGTCCTTGGCAGCATTGGGGTAAATCATCAGTTTGTGGGCTGTTGCCCCGCCCAAGCCTGGAGCCTGTAAATACGGCTCAACCGTGTCGGCCCCAAACGGTAGGCCGATGCGGCGAATATCCTTGCCGGTCTGTATCCAGTCCACAGAACCATGCAGCTTGGTGAAGCGAGCCACGCCTTCCAAATACCGAGGTTCGCCACGGATACCCGGCGGGTTGTAGTGCATGTCCAGGTCAAGCCGGGAGGAGCGGAAAATCGGCATCAGGTTGCCGAGAAAGCGATCCAGCAGATGCACACCAGCCAGTTCTGCTCCAGCCTCGATCAGCCGGTCATAGTTGGTCGTGAAAATGCTCAGGCGGTCGCGTGTTCCAATCCGGCTTGCGAAGCTCATCAGGAACGTGACTAAAGTATTAAAAGCTTGTTCACGTTGGCTGTCCGGGGCTGCGGCAATTCCAGTTTCGCTCTTAAGGATCGACTCGGCGAACGCCTTCATCCCCGCTTCGAGTTCCTCACGCAATGTGTCGGCTTGTTCATCTTGAAGAATCTCCAGACCACGCAACAGCTCGTTGGCTACCCGCAGTTGATCCTCAACATTGCCCGTCTTTCTTCCAGCCTGGCTTGCAGACGCTTCGGCTGCTGCATTGATCTTGTCTTGCTGAGTGGCAAGTGGAAGCGCTCCCATGCCGGCCGCACCTTGCCCTGCGGCCAGGTAATGCACTGCATGAGTGAGGCCCGACCCTGCCAACAGAGACAGGTGCTCCGACTGAAAGAGTGATGTCAGCCACGGCTCGATGTGCTCCCGAAGCTCCCTCTGGCTGAACTCTTCCGAACTAACCCAAGATGCTTCACTCCCTTCCTGGAGTTTGAATTTCTTGTTCTCCGATTCGGCAAAGTACAGCGGCTTATCATCATTTCTGACCTTGACGATGTTGGGGTACAGCTCTTGTGAGCTTGTCTGTTCGCTAGTGTTCGGCATGACTTCAGGCTCCTTGTTTTTATCGGATCAATGCTGCATGGTCGTTCTTCAACTGCCGCAATTGAGCATTGATCTCCACCTTGCGGTTGAATTGTTTTTCCTTGGCCAGCCGAGCTGAGGCTCTGTCCACCTCACGTTGTTTGGCTTGTGCTTGCTCAACACGCGCCCCCAGTTCGGCCAGTGTTTCCTGCGGCCGCGCTGGCAAAGGGATCAGCCGTTGCAGCAGTTGTTCATACAGGCCACCAAGATGCAAGGCGATAGGCATGGCGGCACGCTCGCAGCCAACCTGAAACCACTTCGATGCAAAGTAATCCGAAAGCACCCAGCGGCTGGAATCGGCTTCGTTCGGGCGTTTATAGGCGGCTATTACCTGCGTTTTGCCCTCGAAGGCCAGCTCAAACACAATGGGTAACGGTATAGCCTTATCGATACAACACAAAACATCCCGGTGCAACTCCGGTGTCTTGAGCTGGATAGTGAAAACCTGAATTTCCAGTACGCCGGGCCGGTCAGGCAAGTGGAGCGTTTCCGGGGCCAGCTTGTAAGCCCAGACAATCTGTTCTACTTGCTGGACGAACAGCTCTTTCAACCGTGCATTGACCCCGCCACGCTCGTAGATCTTGCTCTTGGGCAAAACTCGACCGACGGCTGTCTGCTTTGGGTAGGCAATTAGTGGAGACTGTTGTGCGGTTGCTTCCTGGCTCATTCAATCCCCTGGATCACGATAAAGCTGATGAGCTCGAAGTCATCCAGACCGCTGATGGTATCAGTCAGCGCCGTTGTTTTGCCGCCGCTGAACAGACTGTCCAGATCCTTTTCTTCTTTCACCTCGATCATTGACCGGATGGACTGGCCCAAAAGGTCGGAGTAGGCCTGCATCTGGCGCCCGTCGAGCGTTTCCTGATTGAAGCGCTGGCAGGCTTCGACGATAGGTTTGTCCTGGCCCTTGCAGCAGCTGCGCACCAGGTCGAGTAGGCGTTTGACCTCGGTGTGGTCGTGGATGACTTCACCCTCGCGGCTGATGTACACAAGGTAATAGGGGTGCAAGCGGTTGTGCTGGTTAAGATTGCTGTCACCTGTTGTGGCAGACAGGGAACGGTTACGCAAGGTGAAGATAGCCCCTGGCGGCAATCCCTGTTCTGGCCTGGCAGGAACTACAGCATGCATACCATTGGGCATGTGGCCCAACTCGCCGTTGGCTTTGACGTAATTGAGCAGATCCATGCGGAAGTCGTTCAGCCCCAGATCGGTGATGGAGACGCCGGTTTTCAAATCTTCCAGTTCGATAACTTCTTCCTGGAGGCGGCGCAGTTGCTCCTTGCGGTACGACACGTCGTTGGCCTGTGCGGACAACACGTTGTCGTCGCCTGTAGCCGTAACGTCGGCGATCATCATCCGGCTTTCGACCCGTTCCTTGAGGTTGATGTACTCGTCGAGCGAAATGTCGGGCCAGTAGTTGACAAGCTGGATGCTGCTGTTGGGCGAGCCGATACGATCCACCCGACCAAAGCGCTGGATGATGCGTACCGGATTCCAGTGGATGTCGTAGTTGATCAGGTAGTCGCAGTCCTGCAGGTTCTGGCCTTCGGAGATGCAGTCGGTGCCGATGAGCAGATCCACTTCATGCGGCTCGTCTGGCAGCACCAAGGCTTTCTCTTTAGAGCGCGGGGAGAACAGGGTGAGCAGCTCCTGGAAGTCATAGCTGCGCTTCTGGGCTTTACTTTTGATGGTGGACTGCGGAGCACCCTTGCCGGTGACTTTGGCGCTGTGGATGGCGAGCGTGGTCAGTAACTCCGGCGCAAGGTTGGCGTATAGGTAATCGGCAGTGTCGGCAAAGGCGGTAAAGATCAGTACCTTTTTGTTGCCTGGATTGATGGGGTTGGAAATCTTGTTTAATACATGTGCTTTCAGGTGTTGAAGCTTGGCGTCATGCTCTGGAGTAACGGGCTGCATTGCCTCCAACAGGCTCTCTATTTCTTCCAGATCCTGGTTCAAATCAAACTGCCAGCTGGGCAAGTCCATGTCCGCCAAGCTCACTTTTATTTTTCCGCCAATATCGGCGTCTGTCTCCAGCTCCAGTAGCTCATCACCTTCAGCTTCAAGTTCTGCCAAAATTTCGGTAATGTCTTCGACGCTAGCCCCATCACCCAACTGACGAAAATCGACTATCTTGTCCAGCGTGCGTATATGGTTTTCACGCAACGCTTCCAGCGTCAGACGAAATGCAGCCACCGAACTTTCCAGACGTTTGAGCAGGTTGGTCGTCATCAATGCCTGCAAACTTTTTTCACGGTCGGCTTGGCGCAAAGTACCCCTGCTGCCTACCTGGGTATCGTAGAGTTCTTCGTACTTGCTTAAGCGGCTCGGGAGTATGTAACTGACAGGTGCATAGACTGCGAGTTTGAGCCGTGAAAGGTGTTCAAAAATCTCGTTGAAGCCCATTACCTCCGGCCGCTCGCTTAACGGACAATGAAATGACAAAGGCTTGCGGCGTTCGGGAAATTGGCCGATGTCTTTGGTGTCGTAGAAGGTCTGGATATGTTTGCGCGAGCGGGCGATGGTGACGCTGTCGAGCAGCTCAAAAAAATCGAAATCCAGTGAGTCAAGAATTGCCCGCGCGGTACGCTCTTCGGGAGGCAATTTTGACCACGCATTAAAGGCGGTTTGAGCACTGCGAAAAATCTCCTCAACACTTCTGCTGGTGTGCAGGTTCTTTGTGAGGTTTTCAGCGTCGAATTAGTACGCCAACGCAAGCTGGTTGCGCAGGTCTGTGAAACGGTTGTTGACCGGCGTGGCTGACAGCATCAGCACCTTGGTTTTAACGCCTTCTTTGATCACTTTGCGCATCAATGTCTGGTAGCGCGTTTCCTTGTCCTTGTAAGCGTCGTTGTTACGGAAATTGTGGGACTCGTCAATAACGACCAGATCATAGTTACCCCAGTTGACACGGTTTAACGGCATACCGAAGGATTCGCCACTGGTGCGGGACAAATCCGTATGGCACAGGACATCGTAATTGAACCGGTCTTTGGCAAAGATGTTGGTTTTGAGGTTGCTGTTGTAGTTGAGCCAGTTGTCAGCCAACTTTTTGGGGCAGAGCACCAGCACCGAGCGATTGCGCAGCTCGTAGTACTTCACGACCGCAAGCGCAGTGAAGGTTTTGCCCAGACCAACGCTATCCGCGAGAATGCAACCGCTATAGGTTTCCAGCTTGTTGATAATGCCGGTAGCCGCGTCCTTCTGGTAATTGAACAGCTTGTTCCAGATCAGTGTGTCCTGATAACCAGTACGGTCGTTGGGGAGCACATCTTCGTCGATATCATCAAGAAACTCATTAAAAACATTGTATAGCATCAGGAAGTAGATGCGCTCGGGGGAGTTTTCCTTATAGACCGAAGCGATGTGCTCGCAAATCTGCTCAGTCACGTCCTCCAGCTTATCGGAGTCGTTCCAGATCTGGTCGAACAGACTGAGATAGGTAGCAGAAAATGGCACCTCGTCCATTCTGTTAACGAGATTGGACACCGCATTGCCTTGCTGGTAGCCGAGATCGACAGCGGTGAAGCCGTGCAGGGGCATGTATACCGTGTCGCTGGTACCCGCCTGTACGCAAGCGAACTGCTGCATGGGCGCTTTGGTACGGTTGCTTTTGAACTTGGCCTTGCGCCGTATCCAGTTGGCGCACTCCCTGGCCACCGCTCGCTGGGTGAGTTTGTTTCGTAGCTGGATTTCAAACTCGCTGCCGTAGAGGCTGCGCTCGCGGTCGAGCTTGGGGATGTGAAATTCCCTGCGCTCCTTGCGAATTTTGTCGGTAACCTCATGAGCAACAAAGGTGGGTGAGGTGAAAATAAAGTTCAACTCATCGATCTTCTCCAGCTCAGCCTTCAGCGCTTCAAAAGCGTACATCGAAAAGCACGAAGCAGCGATTTTCAGGCGTGCCCCTGGCTCAATTGTGTGCTTGAGGTCGTCACCCAGTAAGCGGTTGATGTTATCGATCAGCTCCATCCGGAGATCACCCTCGAAAG
>CALKAR010000119.1 GCA_937988745.1 uncultured Peptococcaceae bacterium | reverse complement strand
CCCGGTCAGCGATCCGATATTGTCGATAATATTCGCATCCGATGGAAGACCGTCATAAGCCACCTCTTCTGTGTACCAGAGAAAGTCCGCTAAATCGGGGCGTTTCTCTGTGGACAAGCTGGCGTATGTTTCTTCCATGGATAAATTGGTGTCTTTTTCCTCAATGGATAAGCTGGAATCTGTTTCCTCCGGTTTGCCAACACTGCCGCTTTCCGTAGCGACGGGTGGAAATTCTTCCTCCTGAGGCGGTGTGGCGGGTACTGTTTGCTCAGCCTTCGTCACAGGAGGATTCTTTGTCGTTGCTCCTGACCGCAGATTGGGTGGTATAGTGATGATGCCTATCATAAGCATGAATATATTTGCCACGATAAGTATTGCGGGCAAGATTTTATTGCCTCTGCCCAAAGATGGAATGTTACCTCTCATGGTTATACCTCCAGTTTGTTTGATCTGATTATTGTTTGCTATTTTCAAATTACTGTTCCTTACAGATTGATTGTACCTATGCTATATTTACCTATTGAAGTAGCTTTGTTATGGTTGTTTCTTCGTCCTCGCTCGTCGCAACACTATGGCTATGCCTAGCAGAATTACAATGACATACAGCAGTGGGTAAACGACGGTTTTGATAATATCGGGATAAGTCAAGGCGCGTAGGGGCAGCACGGCCAGTCTTACGGCTGAAAACCACGCGGTATAAAGAAGAAAGCTCGCCCCCTGCTGCAGGCGCAGACGCTTGACCAGCCAGAATACCAGTGGAAGGCCCAGGGCAGCCCCGGCCAGCTCATAGAGCTGGGTGGGATGAACGGCGCGGGATGCGGAGAGGAATGGCATCCATTCGCTCAGCACCTGCTGATAGCCGGCCTTGGATGGGAACACCACACCCAGCGGACCAGAAGTAGCTCGTCCTGCACAGCAACCGTTCAGGAAGCAGCCCAACCGGGCCAGACAGAAAGCAACACCGCCGGGGACTGTCATGGCGTCCAGACCGGCCCACGGGGATAGGTCCCATTGCCACGCCGTGATGATCAGTGCCGTTCCGGCGCCCAGTGCGCCGCCGTAGAAGGACAGTCCTGCCCAGCGCAGGCTGTGCCATTTCAGCCCACCCAAATAATTTCCCGGATTTACCACCACATTCCACAGCCGCGATCCGATGAGAAAGGCGGGGATCATGATCAGCAGCAAAGCTATGGCCTGCGCCCGCCCCAACCCCGCACGGCGTAAAGCGGGCAGAGCCAAGGCGCAGCCAATTATAGCGGCCAGCAGGGCACAGAAATTATAAGCTGGTATCTGCCAGCCCCCTATTTCCAGTAGCGGGCACATTATGGTTTAAGAGACTTTGAACCGTCCAGCTTAAGCATAACGTAGAAGTCGCTCTCCGGGAATAGGGCGGTCATCTTCAACTCTCCGGAGAGGACAACGCCACTCTTATCCCCATTGTATCCGGCGCGCAGTTCTCCGCTCATGCTGGATTTTAGTTCAGCGTCGTTCATGTTAAATTTAAGTATACCGGAAGTCGGGTCATAGGTCACATTACCGGGGATGTCGTTCAAAGGCAAAATACCGACGTTTTCTCCGGTTTTACTAAGGGTAAAAGGAGATTCCTTGGCTACGCCGATCTGTTCCTCTAACCCCAGCAAAACGTCTGCTATATCGCAGCCCGCATATTGCTCATTGAGTTCGTCAGTGATTGAGTCTAAAAAGCCGTCGCCTCCACTACTTTTTCCACTGTCCTCCGATGAGGCGGGCTTCTCCAGCTCCGCCCGGAGCGTGTCGGAAATGAACACGCTGGTGATGGTCATAGTTCCATCCTCATAGCTGCCCACCAGTTCATCAAAGGTGGGTGCGCCGCCAATCTTTACCTCCGTCACCGGCGTGGAGAGCTTAAAACCCACAGCCAGCTCTGGCTCATCACTTTCGGGGTCGTCGCCGGGTTTGAACAGTCGAAGTTCCTTAGGACAACCTGCCTGCACATAGCCCAGCAGAGTAAAATTGGTAGAAGCCCCTCCCATGCCCTTCATCGTACCACTCCAACTCTCCTTCACCGCGTTTTCGGAAAGCGGGGCGAAGCGCAGGGCGTAGCCGTCATACTGTGACTTCTCGCCATCGGGAATATTTTCCACAATGTTGAAGGTGATTGTTTGGTTAAAGAAGGCTTTGACCTCGTTCAGAGCAGCTAGATACACAGCCTCGGCCTTGCGCTGCATATACACCTTGACGGACTGCGTTACCGGGTAGAGGCGTTCATAAAGCTGCGCCTTGTAAGCGCCCACTAAGGTTTCTATTTCCGCTTGTGTCGGGTTGGGAACGGTAACCGAGCCTTTGTTGCTCTTATCCTTAATATCCGTAACGACGACGGCCTTTTCCATATCACCCAGCGTCCAGAAATAGCGGGCATAGTGGTCTATCTCCTTTTCAATGGCGGCCTTGGCATCGGTTTCGTTGGGGTTGGCCTCGACGATATCGATTAGCACCTGTCGCCAATCTTTCAGGCTGCGGGCCTTCCAGCCGTTCCCTACATCCAGTGTGCCGGAGAATTGGTCGTTGAAATAGACATAGACTTGGTCTATCTTATCCATCTTCATAGCCATACTTTGTTCAAACATATTGCTAATGGTGTAGTCAAAAATGAATAGACCGCTAGCGGCAAGTCCCCACACTGCGGATTCTGCATAGGAGAGTGCCAGCATCGCCGTGTCTTTATATAATCCAAGAGTATCGGCGTCTGTTTTTTCCGTATTCAGCATTACCGCACCGATCTTCACCGCTGCTGCTACTTTGCCCAGCTTATTCATCTTTTTGTAGGCTGAATCAGCCAGGGAGGTGTCAAAGGTCGGGCTGCCGAGGGATGCCATGTTCAGAATCGTACCAGTGAAGTCGGTGGCAAAGCCCACATCACCGGTTGCTCCCGCCATGCCGCTCATAAATCCGTTATGGCCGGTGATAAGCCGCGCTGCGAGTCCTGCCGCTTCTTCTCCGTCTGCGCCGCCACCTGCCACGTATTTTCGTAGTGTTTCCGTAGCTTCCTGCTGGTCAATGCCGGAAATGTCTGCATAAATGTTGGTGATTTTGGCACTGCGTTGACCCTCATTTTTGACATGGAACACGCCGAAGGTGGAGAGATGGTCGGTGTAGATGATAAGCTCATTCGCAGTTGCATCCACCTCGAACAGCACATCCTCCCATTTGCCAGTGGTTTCGTTTTTGTACATTGCGCCCACGCATTTTGCCGGATCCTGCCCATCCTCGCAGTATGCGGTATCGTAAGGGATACGAAGGGTAATGAAGTCCGAAAGCTCGGTCATATCGCTCAGCTTAAAGTCATAGGCTTCTATTTTATACCCTTCATCTTTATTTTCTTCCACAGCTTGCTTGGTTACGGTAAGTTCTTCTTCACCGTCCAGCACATAGACACCTAGATCTATGCTGACACCGTTTGACAAGGTGACGCTGGTGGTCTCTGGTGAAAGTGTTGCCCCGTCGTTTTTGCCTCTTCCACCGTCGCATCCGGTAAGATTGCCTAAAAGCAGCACTGTCACAAGTAAAATAGATACTGTCTTTTTCATTTCGCATTCCTCCTTTTCATTTCTAATTTATAATTTTTGCTGTTACGCCGGTTTCACAAAGTAGCTTTTGTGCTACATCCAGTATAGCCTGCTTCCCTGGCATTCCGTGCAGCAACTCTACCCGCATGGTCTTGGACGCGTCGCCAAAGGTTAGGTACATCCGCTCCTTATCAATTTGAACTGCGCTCAGCCGCACACCATGCACCCCGTCGAGGCCCCACCGGTAAATTTTACTGCCGATGAGAATACCAAAAGTAGATACTACAGTTTCCTCAGTGTCTTTTTTCATTTGGCGGCCTGGCATGGAGATGAGAGCAGATGGCACCGCAAGGATGGGATTATCGCAAATAAGTCTTGCAGCATAGAGTAGACGGTTCTGCCTCACCAATAACAGGAGAGTGATAAGGCTGGTGGCTCCAAAGGCGAAAACCGCTTCTAACATAAATGCCTTGCCCAACCAAACCGTCAAACAAATACTTGCTGCCAATAATAAGGCATATCCATTCCGTCGTTTTCGGATTAATTTCATTTGCACCAACCCTCCTCTAATATAGATTTTAAGGAAAAATTCTTTTAAAATCATCCTTCGAAAGGATGATTTTGCAGAAAAAAGCCCCTCATACTTTAGTATGAGGGGACGGTTAAACCCTGTATTTATATGATTTTATGAATTATTCAACCCTTTGATTCTTCAGCAGGGTGCTGATGAGTTCTGCCCGACTACCGACATCATATTTTGAAAAAATGTTCCTTACATGTGTTTTTACAGTACTCTCACTGATAAACAAAGCCCCAGCAATTTCTCGGTTAGATTTGCCTGAAAGGATTAGCTGTAATACCTCCTGCTCCCGGGGAGTCAGTGGGTCAAGAGTTTTAATTTGACAAACAATGTCCCTTTGCCGTGACTGATTCATATTGTCATAGGCAGTAAGATAGGTATGGTTTTTCAGTAGTAAAACAAGTTGGCGGTTCAGTGGTGGTAGCATAACCAGTGTAAGGCAAACCACAGTAAGGGCAATCACCGCAACCTCCGCACTGGGAAGCCCAATGGATGTTAGGGTCATTCCCAAGACGCCTCCGCAAAGCACGCCAAATACATTGGCGGAAAGCCCAATGCCAAAGGTTTGTGCTGGGTTGTCGCTATAATCCAGCATTTCTCCAAGGATGCTCCACCAAAACAGATCAAAAATACCACAAGCACCGAGCATCAGCGTATCCACAATCAGATAGTCGGAAGTGTTTCGCCCTAACAGCATAAAGCTGATGAATGCTCCTATAATCATTGCCATTCCCATATACAAAATTCTAGATCGCTTTGCTTTCATAGGTAGGTTGCGCATAATAGCAAGTGCCACAATATAAGGCACGGCCCAATACCAGCTCACCAGCCTCGTCAGGTGTTCAAAAGCGGGGTTGATGACCTCATACATTAGTCCTGAATTAATTGTTATAATGAAGACAAAAAGGCACAGCAATATTAGCGGGGTTTTAATGCCGCCATGGGTCTTATTTTTAAATGCTTTGTTCTGCTCATTCTCCTGCTCCAACGGCAGCATCCAAATGAAGACCATGCCAATCACAAGGCAAAGCATAGAGAAGCCAAGCCCGATAAAGGTTGACCTGTTCATGGCCACCACATTAACTGCAATCATCAGCAAATTGGAATAAATCAGAACGTCAGCACAGGATTTAATGTACTCGTTCTTAGGAGTATAGGCTCTAAGGAAAAATCCCCATGCTGCCACCGCGCAGCCGCTAAAGTATCCGCTGACAATCAGTCCCACCAACCATAGAGAGGAGGGAGGAAAAAAGAAGGGAATAGTAGCAGCTAAGCATAAGCCCATAGCTCCGAGCATCATGTTTTTTGCGACCGTCTGTGATTTAACAAACAGGCCGCAAGTAAAAAGCCCCATAAAATGCGCGACAATTGCAGTCATTATGTAAGGGTTGGCATCTGTTCCACGAAGATTCAGCAGGCTGTAAAGTACCTGCCCTTCAAACTGAAATGACAGAATATAGGCAAAGAGAAATGAAAATCCGGCAACAGAAAGCCTTCGGGCATTTAAAGTTTTAAATCTGTTCATTTTATAACCTCCCGCTCTATATCAGCGGTTTTGAAGCGCCAGAACTTTCCCACCTTGGATGCAGGCATAGAAACCACCTCATTTTAGTAAATTTGAACAAATATCCTAATTGATTGTTATTAAATAATTATAGCACAATAATGTCAAAATGATAGTTAATATTTGTTGTTTTAAATAATATTGCCTAGTATTTATTTATTGTATAATTGAAAAATAAGTTAAAAAGATGGAACATTTATTGTTGAAGACTATGCTGCACAGCAGAGAATTATCCAGATAGACTCTGGAGTTAGCAGTAAGCTGTTTTAGGAAAAAGAAGGTATATTAGAAAATATTAGAAATATACAATTATAAAATATACTTGAGCAATTCTTAGTATAAAAAACTTGATTTTACTATAGATATGGAAACAGGGGAACGTGTCATAATAGTGATGGGTGCAGTTAATGTTATGAAACCAAGGGTTT
>CALKAR010000118.1 GCA_937988745.1 uncultured Peptococcaceae bacterium | reverse complement strand
ATTTCAAACTATAATGACGGATCTGTGACAATTCGCAATGTCCGATTGAGAGGCCGCTTGCAATCTGTTCCAATAGTCCAATAGCGAGGATGATCTGAAGTTGAAACTCACACCGGTCACTGCCCACGACTTCGCCACCATTCAATCCTGGCTCTCGGACGAGAGCCTTTTTTACACCCTGGCGACGGAAAAGCCGGACTTTCAAAAGCCCATCTATGCCTTCATGATCCGGCTTGAGGACGGAACAGCGGTGGGGTGGTGCGAGCTTTTCAACGTGGACTGGCACAATCGCAAGTGTGAGGCCGGGATCGCGATTCCCGATGAACGCGGCACCGGCCTTTCGCTTAGGGCAGGAAAGAAGCTCATCCAGATCGCCTTTGAGGAGCTTGGCCTTCACCGGATCACGCTTCGCATCCCAGCATCACATGAGCGCAGTATCAAGCTAGCCAAACTCCTCAAGTTTACGCTGGAGGGGATTGAGAAAGACGCTCTCATTCGGAACGGGGTCTATGAAGACATTCACGTGTACGCCCGCATCAATGGGAAGAGGTGATCGTTCATGCCGCAAGCGCTCCCTTATCTGATTGGTGCTCAGGCCGTTGTAAGCCTCATCAATCAACTCAACCCGCCAAGGCCGCCTTCGGCTCCACAGATTCCTACGGTTTCCTATGACGAGGCGGTGCAACGGGCCCAGCAGGCCAAGAGTCGCTTCGATACGTCAAGCAGGACGTCATGCGACGTGGTTTCTTCGGTCAGCTTCCGGGAGCGGCATTAAGCCAGGATGCCGCCGCAAGGATTGAATCGGGTCGTGCGGCGGCCATTGCAAACCTTGCCAACCAGATGGTCGGCCAAAGCCTCGATGCGGCGCTTCGTCAGCAAGCTCTCGCTCAGCAGTACGCATTGGCGGCGATGCAGTCTCGACAGCAAGCCGTTCCGCAGTTTGTACAGACAGGGATTAAACTCTTAGAGACGTTTCCACAACTCTTAACGAGACAAGTTCTCTCTGACGCCGAGGACGCTGTACAAAATCTTCCGGGACTGCCGACAACGGGGGAGACCACGCCAGCACTCAGCACCATCACGCCGACTTACGGCAACATGGGCTTGGCGAACCAGGCGCTCCCGTACCAACTGCAGATGAGCTTCACACCGCCGCAACTTCGCTTTGGCGGCGGGACGAGCTTCATCAACCCGTACCAGTAAGGGGGGCTCACCATGGCTAACGGCGTTACGAATCCGTATCAGGCCATCGGCCAACAGCTTGCCGAAAGACAACGACAGGGCCTTCAGGCGATCCAGCAGATTTTGGCGGGGCAGCTCCCGCAAATCCCTGGTATGCCCGGGGGCGCTTGGATTCCCGATGTACGCACAACGCAACAGCTAGCCAATCTGGCTTTGGAGGTTTTGGAGCGAAATCCGACTTTGGATTTGAGCCGGTTCGAACAGACGTTCATCCAGCCGCTTCTCAGCGGTCCCTGGCCGGCGCAACAGATAGCGCTCAACTACTACACCCAGAGAGCGCTTCAGACTGGAGACCTAAGTTCCTTTCCGTTCGCTCAGTTCCCCGGCGGTAGCGCAAGGGCAATCGCCGCACAGTCGCAGGCTTTGACTCGTCTAGGCCAGCAGTTCGCCGACGACCCCAGGTACCAGGAGTTACTTAGAGGCTTCATCGGCGCTATGGCTCCGACGGGACAAGCGACGGCTCTTTCAACGCCGGCGATGATGGCGCTTGCCGCACCGTACTTCCAGCAGGTGGAGCTTTTCGGTTCGCCCGAAGCCGCGGGGTTGCCTCAGCTTGCGTTCCCGACGACAACCGACATGATGCCGGCGTCTCGCAGGCAGGCAATCGAAAACATCGCGCAGATGGCCTTGGCGACTCAGGGCTTGGTGCCCACGCCCACGGGCGTGGAGAGGATGACGGCCCGCGAGTACTTCAACCAACTTGTCCAATCTGCTCTGGACGCTCTTGGCGGACTCATCGGCATTCCCGGCCTTGGCACCCAACTGTTCGACGCGGCCGGCGCCGCTGGAGCTACCGCAGGGGCCACCGGGGCCACGGAAGGAGAAATCGCTCCTCCTGCGCCGCGGACGGAAAGACGCCGCGAAGACAGGACGACGCAGGCTCTTCGAGAGAGGCGGCAGGTTGCTATTCAGGGCGTCAAGCAAGAGCTTCTTCGCATCGGCGCGAGCAGAGAATGGGCGCTTTCTTCTCTGGAGCAAAACAGGGCGAACATCGTGGCGGCCCTTGGCGAGGAGGGTTGGGAAGAGCTTCGCCAATGGGCTCAAAATCTGCCCTCCATGCCGGGGTGGCAGCCGCCTTATCCGACCGATCCGATCCTTGCGGCTATCGATGTGGTTCGCGGCGTAAGGGGACGACGTTTCTAAGGAGGAATCTCTGTGGCCAGCGACCTTGCCCAGCTTCAACGGGAATTGGAACGTCGGCGCAGGGAGTCCGAGCGCTTGGCAAAAATGCAACAGCGCTTCAACGAGGCGCTGCTTGAGGAAATTCGATATCGTGTTCGGGAGGCGACCCGTGTCGAGGAGCCGCCCGGCGCGGTTTCGCCCGGCATACAGCGCGCGGAGGAAATCGTCTCGGCGCTCACCTCGCCGATCCGCGCCTTTATGCAGACTCCGGTAGGGCAGTTCATCGAGCGAAGCGCCCAGGTGGCAGGTCCGACGCTTCTCTTTCAACCGCCTACGCCCGAAGCGACGACGGGATATCCTGCGGCCGACGTTGCGGCCGAAATCCTTGGGCAGCTTGCCGGGAGCTTGGGCCAGTTTGCTTTAGCCCAAGGCGTGTCAGGAGCCGCCTTGCAAGCTCTTGGGCGGGTTCCCCAGCTTGCCCGTCTTGCCGAAATTGCTCCTACGGCTCTTCAAGCCGCAGGGCGAGGTGCGGCCGCCGGCGCGACCCTCTCCGGATTGCAGGCGGCCTTCGCTCCTCCCGAAGCAAGGCCGACCCTGCAAGAGGCGCTTCAAAACATCGCCTTCATGGGTGGGGCAGGGGCGGCCGGGCCGCTGACGCAGCAGTTCCTCCGCACGCGGTTCCCGGGCATTCCTGCTGTTCCTGAAGCGGCGATCACCGGTGCGGCCGCCGGCGCAGCGGGTGCTCTGGCTGCGGCACCGTTTGGCGATCATGAGAGCGTGCCGGATTTCCTCCGTGATCTCGCCGTAGATGCGGCGGCCTTGGCGTTGCTCCACGGCACAATGGCTGCGTTTCGGCCGCCGACGCCCGAGCAGGAATTCATCCGGCACATGCGGCGCACCGCCGAGGAGTTGGAGCGTGCTCAAAGAGCGGCCGCCGCCGGCGACGAAGCCGCTGTGCGGGCGGCATATCGGCGGTATTGGGAGAACATCAATTCGGCCTATCACTTCGGCGTCCAGGCGGGGCAGCGCGAAGTTGGCACTCGCTTGCCTGCTGAGGCGGCGATCAGATTCGATCTCGCTTTCCTGCGCGCAACACAGCGTCAGATGCGGAACGTAACCCCGGAGCGTCCTCTGGCACCCGGCATTAGTCCTGGGATGGCACAACAGGTGATGGAGTACGCCAGGGCCCGCGGTCCCGAGAACGTCACGGTCGACGATTTGATGCGCCGCTTCAACATGAGCCGCCAACAGGCGCAGAGGGCGTATGAGCAGATCATCCAAACCCATGAGATTATACCGGCGGTCCCTGCGGCGGCTGAACCGACGCCTACGCCTACACCGCCGGCACAGCAGGTTGCTCCACCCTCACCGCCCGCGGAACCGGTGCCGCCGCCTACGCCTCCAGCGGAGGAGGTTGCGCGGCCTACACCGCGCCGTATCGAACGGGCAGGGGAACGGTTGACTGACGTCAAACCCGGTGAGGTCGTCTACGATCCCCGCGGCAACGCACTCACGGTCGTGGACACAAGGGACCCTTCCCTTCTCACGGTGAGGAACGAGCGCGGCACCATATTCCGGATCGGCCGCCGAGTGGTGAGGCGTGAACCCCCCGAGGGTATTCGGCCCGTCGAAACGGCTTCACCAGAGGCCCCAGAACGTGCCGCCGAAGCACCGCAGGTCGAATCACCCATGGAGGCCGCAACCCCACCCTCAGAAGCCGCCGTGTTGCGTCAGGCGGCATCGCCGCAGGTAGAGACCCCGGCCGAGACGCCTCCGTCTACATTGCAGCCTACACCGACGGCGGTCTCGCGGCCTGTGGCGACGGGTGGGCGGTCTACGGCCGCTACCGAGCGAGGAACCGAAGTCGACACCGAGTGGGCGATTGTCGAGGCGCGC
Source organism: uncultured Peptococcaceae bacterium (assembly GCA_937988745.1). Lineage (GTDB taxonomy): Bacteria > Bacillota > Limnochordia > Darwinibacteriales > Darwinibacteriaceae > JAAYMS01. The sequence goes on along the minus strand of CALKAR010000118.1, from coordinate 122 downwards.
GACCTTATCACGTCGCACGATGTCACGCTTCGCCCTGATCCTAGGTTTCCCCAAGAGTTACAACCTAGAGATCGGAGCCGAGTGGCAAGTGAGCTTCAAATCACTCGCATGGTGAACCAATT
>CALKAR010000117.1 GCA_937988745.1 uncultured Peptococcaceae bacterium | reverse complement strand
ATTTTCTTGGAGCAGCTGACAAGCTTAGATCAAACGTAGTACCATTCTAGCCAAAGACGGACTTTCAGTGTATGATAGAGGTGTGAGGAGGTAGGCTCATGCCTCAGATTAGTGCATTTGATGTCGTTGGGCCCATCATGGTGGGCCCTTCCAGTTCACATACAGCAGGAGCTGTGAGGCTTGGTTTGGCCGCACATAGGATTTTGGGTGAACCAGTCACCCGTGCGGAAATCGGTTTGCACGGCTCTTTCGCCGCGACACATTGGGGTCACCGCACTGATGTGGCTATTTTAGCAGGTCTCTTAGGTATGTCCATGGATGACTCTCGGATTCCACAGGCAAAAGAATTGGCTGAAGCTCAAGGATTAGAGTATAGCTTTCAGACCATTGATTTAGGCGATGTTCATCCTAATTCTGTACGGATGAGAGTTTCCGGGAAGGAGAATTCCATTGAAGTGGTAGGCGCTTCAGTGGGTGGCGGGCGCATTTGCATTTATGAAATCGATCGCTTTGAAGTAGAAATCGATGGAACTTATACAGTTCTTCTTGCCCGTTACAGAGACCAGCCTGGTGTTGTGGCTGACATCACCCGCATTCTGGCCAGCTATGGCATTAATATCGCGTTCATGAATGTGAGCCGCAAAACTCGCGGTTCCGATGCCCTTTTGGTGGCCGAGACAGACGACCCCATAGTCGATGATGTGCTTGAACTTGTACGGCAGCTGCAGGGCGGCATAACTGCTCGCACCCTGCCCCGTTTCTAGGAGGGGAAGCATGGAGATTACTTGCGCTGCTCAGCTCCTTGAGCTGTGCCAGAAACAGCAGAAGTCAATACCCCAAATCGTAGCTGAATACGAAGCCTTTCTCGCCATGACCACTCCTGAGGCTGTGCGCGAACGTATGGCTGAAATCCTCAGCGTGATGCGGGAAGCGGTGGCGGGCGGTATTGCTGACCAGGGGGAATATGCCCACTTAGTAAAAGGCTATGGGCAGAAGGTATATCAAGCCAAAGAAAAAGGCCGCCTTGTTGGCGGAGAACTGTTTAATACTGCCATTCTATACGCTTTGGCGGTTGCCCAGCATAATGCTAGCTTGGGCCGGATCGTAGCCTGCCCAACAGCAGGAAGCTGCGGTGTGGTACCTGGGGCTGTATTATCTGTCGCAGAAGAGCTCCAGAGCAGCGATGAAGATATCATTGATGCCCTCCTTGTAATGGCAGGTGTGGGCATTGTAAGTGCCTCGCAGGGGCCGATCAGCGGAGCCGAAGGAGGGTGCCAAGCAGAATGCGGCGTGGCTTCTGCCATGGCTGCTGGCGCTATTGTGCACCTACTCGGTGGTTCTGATGAAACGGTGTTTGAGGCAGCTTCACTGGCTCTGCAGAGCCACCTAGGCTTAGTATGCGATCCGATCGCTTCGCTTGTAGAAGTTCCGTGCGTGACTCGGAACGCCACTTCTGCAGTGGCTGCCATTACTGCTGCCAATATGGCAATAGCCGGAATCCCTGGAGTGATTCCCTATGATGAAGTAGTGGTAGCGATGAAAGGGATTGGCCGGGCGATGCCCGAATCTCTTCGGGAGACCAGCATCGGTGGGCTGGCAGGTACGCCTACCGGTAAGCGTCTCTACCGTGAGATGCGCACCAAGTATAGTCTAGACAACTAAAAAAAACGACCCACCATCTCATGGTGGATCGTTTTTATCAATATGGCGGAACCGACGGGACTCGAACCCGCGATCTCCGGCGTGACAGGCCGGCGTGTTAACCAACTACACCACGGCTCCAGCAAGTGTAATTATACAGGTAATCGAGGAAAAAGACAAGATCCTTTTTTCCCGGTCTAGAGCAGTTGACTGGGATTGTCCTTGGTTTTTCATCAGATTTTGATATAAAGCTGTGTTAATCGGCCTGATGTCGGGAGAAAGGAGAATTACAATGCGGCGAATAGCCGAAGTTATTCGTAGAGAAAATGATTCAGTATGGGTAAAACTGGACAACCCCTCGAAAGAATGTGGTAACTGCAAGGGTTGTGTCAGACTAGATGGCAGCGAAAGGCCAGACGAACTGGTGCTGCAGCTGAGTGATCCTACAGGGACTTATCAACCAGGTGATCGGGTGTTTATCGAGACGGAAGCGCGCGATGTGGTTAAGGCTCTGATGGTGTTGTATGGCATTCCCTTCATTTCGCTGTTTGCAGGTTATGGTCTAACCCATCTCTTTGTTGGAGTCGATGCAATTGCAGGATTAGGTGCTGTGGCAGCTATGATCTTAGGCGCTGTCGTTTCGCGACGCATAGCTCGCGGTATTGCTGATCGTGCAGGAGAACTGTACATCAGTGCTCGTGCTTGCTGAGGGCCGCCATGGGACTTGTGGTTCAGAACGTGACAAAGAAATTTCGTGATGTAACTGCGGTGCACGAGTTGAGTTTTTCAGCGGCCCGCGGTGCGATGTTGGGTTTCTTAGGCCCTAATGGAGCCGGCAAGACCACTACTATGCGTGTTATTTTGGGAATTATTTCCCCCGACAGTGGTAGTGTGTTGTGGGATGGGGTGCCGCTCACCAGCTACGGCCCCCGTCTCTTTGGTTACCTGCCAGAAGAACGGGGTTTGTATCCGAAGATGCGTCTAGACGAACATCTTTTGTTTCTCGCGCGCTTAAACGGTTTGAATGCAGCAGAGGCGAGAGCCAAGACAGACCAGTGGATTGAACGGTTCCAATTGGGGGAATATCGGAAGAAGCGCATCGAGGAGCTCTCCAAGGGAAACCAGCAGAAGGTTCAGACGATCGGTACATTGATGCATGAACCAGAGCTCTTAATTCTCGATGAGCCCTTTAGTGGATTGGATCCAGTCAACAGCGAACTGCTGAAAGACGTGCTGTTAGAGCTTAATCGACAGGGAACAACGGTGATCTTGTCGAGTCACAGAATGGATCAGGTAGAGGAACTCTGTGAAGAAATAGTTTTGATTCACCGCGGGCAGCTCGTCCTAGAAGGAAATCTTCGGGAAATAAAGCGTTCCATGGGACGCAGCATTTTGCGCATTTCTCTGGAAGGCCAGCGTGATTTTTGGCGCAGTATCCCAGGCTTGGTTCTTCTATCAGAACGCCCAGATTATCTCGAGTTTCGCCTTGAACCTGGTATTGACCCCAATCAGATTCTGTCCCGAGCTGCACAGGCCGGACAGGTGATCAGATTTGAATTGGTGGAACCTTCCCTGCACCAGATTTTCGTAGAAAGGGTAGGTGCTGGGGCATGAATATGATCTTTGTGTTGGCGCGGCGTGATTTTATGTCCCGCGTAAAGAGCGGACCCTATATCATTACAACGATTTTAGGCATGCTTGTTTTCATCGGCTTAAGCTTTGCTCCACTCCTACTGGACTATTTTGAAGCAGCCTTTGATGAGCAACCGCTGGACTTCCTCGTTGTGGACTACTCGGGAGAGTTCTACCCATTTCTTGCAGAAGTACTTTCTGAAAATGAGCCAGACGGATTTGTTGAAGAGGTGCCGCCTGGCGAAGAGAATGCAGCATTTCAGCGGGTGATAGACGAGGAGAAACTAGGCCTTCTGCTGGTTGACATGCCCGAGTTCGCCTTTGTCGCTTTAGATGGCGCAAACTATGTTAATATCAGCCGTGTGGAGAATATTGTCAACCAAAGCTTAACTCGCTTGAACGCCCAGAAAATTGGCCTCAGCCCAGAACAGCTCAACGCGCTTTTCGGCAGGATCGAACTGCAGGTACGGGAAATCGGCTCGCAGGATGGTGAGAGCGAAAGAGATTTCACTACCGCAGCGGTATTGGCTTACTTTATGATTTTCATGATCTATATGACTCTTATACTGTATGGAAACATGGTGGCTTCGGGGGTCGCTGAGGAGAAAAGCTCACGGATCATGGAAGTAATGATTGCTAAAGTCAAGCCCATGGAGCTCATGTTTGGAAAAATTCTCGGTGTGGGTGCCTTAGGGCTCATGCAGTTCGGTATTTGGATCGGTACGGTATTGACGGTTACAGCTCTGCGGAATGCGAGTGGCTGGGGGCCGGCGGCTGGTGGGCTGGCTTTGTTGAGCGGCATTCACCCAAGTGTGCTGGTGTGGTTTGTGCTCTTCTTCGTATTGGGATTCTTTTTCTATGCATCGATTTTTGCTGCGGGTGGTGCGGTGGTAAGCCGGGTAGAGGATGTGAACCAGATCAGTACATTAATAATGATGCTGATAATGGTAGGGTTCTTTGCCGCTTTTATATCTTTTGCCAATCCGAATGGACGGCTGGCAGTGATTACCTCGCTAGTTCCCTTTACTTCACCTATGGTGATGTTTGCCCGGTTGATCTTGGCTGATCCACCAGTGGCTCAAGTAGCTGTTTCCTTAGCATTATTGG
>CALKAR010000116.1 GCA_937988745.1 uncultured Peptococcaceae bacterium | reverse complement strand
ATGAAGGTGCCTTCCCCGAGGCTTTTGTGCCATACACCAACGCTTTGCAAGAGGCCGTAGTGGCAGCGGATAGAGGGCTTGTAGAGGCGGCTGACACTCAGATTCTAGTTGGGCGTGGTGCAAGACCTCTAACTAGCGAAGAGCGGACGTATTACAGTGGGCTAATTGATGCGATGAAGTCTTCTAATCCACAGCAAGCGCTCGCTGATTTCGATGTGGTTTTGCCAACAACTGTTATCGACGCTGTGTTTGAGGACATTTCTGAAGAGCACCCACTCCTGGATGCTATTCAGTTTACCCCCACCGCGGCGCTCGTCGAAATGATTGTTGGCACTCAAGACAGTCGTCAATTAGCTGTTTGGGGAGACCTGACTGATCAGATCACCAAGGAGCTATCCGCTGGATTCATGAAGATCAACTTGGCACAGCTGAAGTTGACTGCGTTTGTGCCGATTGGCAAAGCTATGTTAGATCTCGGACCAGCTTGGATTGATCGCTATATCAGAGCTATACTCCAAGAAGCTATCGCTAACGGCTTAGAGTATGGAGTTATCAATGGTGCTGGTGCTGAGGCCAAGGAACCCGTCGGTATGGTTCGCGACCTTGAGGGGGCCATCACTCCTGGAGTTGGCTATCCAAAGCAGGAGGCAGGGGTTGTAACCGACTTTGGACCCGAGAGCTATGGTCAGCTGGTTGCCGAGTTATCCAAGAACAGAAACGGTTTGAACCGTAAGATCACTGAGGTATTACTTGTGGTCAACCCGGTTGATTACTTTACTAAAGTGATGCCCGCCACTACCTATCTGACCCCAGACGGGCGATATGTCAAGGATGTTTTCCCCTTCCCAACTCGGGTTGTGCAATCTGCCTATGTTGACGAAGGTGAGGCGATTCTTGGTATTGGTAAGCGTTACTTTGCCGCACTCGGCACAAGCAAGGGCGGTCGGGTAGAGTACTCCGATGACTATAAGTTCTTAGAAGATGAACGCATCTATGCCATTCGTCTTTATGGTGACGGCAGACCCAAGGACAACACCTCTTTCATGGTGCTGGATATCTCGGGGTTAGAACCATTGATGCCAAAGGTCGCGTTGGTCGAAACAACTCCAGAAGCATAGGAGTTGATGTAGTTGGCTAACAAAATAAAGGTAAAAGTACTGCGGAAGTTCCGCAATAAATACAGCAAGTCCCTCCACGAACCGGGGGACTTGCTTGTTATATCTCCAAGACGGATGGAGGAAATAAACTCTGCAGGCTACGGTCAACTCGTGGAGTCTGTAGATGAGGCGGGTGATTAGATGCTCGCATTGCTAAAAGAACGACTCAAGATTACTTGGGACTACGAAGACGTGGCTTTACAAAGCATAATCGCAGAAGGTAAGGCGTACTTGAACAGCCTAACCGATGTTGAGTTGGATTTTGATACAGAAGGTGAACCCAGGCGGCTCTTACTCGAATATTGTCGATACGTCTACAATAACGCTGGCGAGTATTTTATAGAAAATTTCGAGCGTGACATCTTGCGTCTCCAGCTTTTATCTGCAATTGGCGAGAAGAAGGGTGATGGAGATGAAGGATAGGCAAGCTGCAATGAAGGATTTGCGCAAGGTTTATCGTCATCGAGTCACCATCCAAGAGTATGTCACCACTCGCAATGATTGGAACGAACCAGTACAAACCTGGGTTGACTGGATGCAGGTTTGGGTGTCCATTGAGCCTATCAGTGGTCGTGAATACTGGGCAAAGCATCAAACCCAATCGGCAGTCACGCACAGGGTCAGGATGCACTATGTCCCAGGAGTCAAGCCCACCATGCGCATCTTGTATGGAGAACGTGTGTTCGACATCGAGTCTGTCATTGATTGGGAAGAACGCAACGAATACCTCCAGCTCATGTGCAAAGAGGTGGTGTAATGGAAGTCCAGTTCAAATTCGAGGGGGACAAACAGCTCAAAAAAAAGCTGGAGTCCCTCAACCGCACCGCTCGTGGGCGCGCTCTGCGTAAGGCTGCCAAGGCTGGAGCGGAGGAAGTAGTGAAAGAAGCTAAGCGGAGGGTGCCAGTCGATACAGGTAAGACACAGAAGCACATTCGATCATGGTTCACTGAGCGGAAGTCAGAATCCGTTACTGTGGCTGTGGGTGTAACCGCCAAGAGCCGAGTTCATGTTGCGAGGTTCCTTGAAACAGGTACATCGAAGATGGCTGCACGTCCTTAGATCGG
>CALKAR010000115.1 GCA_937988745.1 uncultured Peptococcaceae bacterium | reverse complement strand
AGAGGAGCCGGGACACGGCTCCTCTTTTTCGCAAACCAGCTGGTGCAAATATGGAATCTGTCTAGTAGATCTGGGAACACTGTTCCAACTGTGGTGTATCTTCGACAAGTGACTCGGCTCAGCATCGAAGTGGGTGACCGGAAATTCACATATCTGCATTCTATCCAACTGAGTTTGCGGTTCTCTTCGATGCAAAGGGCCGAGTCAGTGACTAGACATCGGTCACCTTTCATCCCTATTATGGGCCGCAAATGATGACAATATACGTCTAAACTTTAGAAATGTTTTCCAATTTAGATCTTGGCTGAAACGGTGTTCAAGGCTTGACAGCACAGCTTAAAGATGGTAAGATTTAAAGTGCTTGAGGCGGCATAGCCAAGTGGTAAGGCAGAGCTCTGCAAAAGCTCCATCCCCAGTTCGAATCTGGGTGCCGCCTCCACATTAAGACAAGAAAGACGGCGATATGGCCGTTATTTTTTTTGCCCAAAAATAATAGGCGATGGATGAACCATCGCCTATCGTCTTTACGCTTATCTTGAGTAGAACTCAACAATTTCTGCTTCATGAATATCTGGGTTGAGTTCATCTCTCCGCGGCAGACGGATGAGTGTACCAGTCCGAGTCTGCTCATCATAGGAAAGATACTCAGGTACGTTTGGCCGTACCTCGAGTGCTTCTTCCACAACCTTCAGGTTGCGGCTCCGCTCTCTCAGGGAAATTTCGTCGCCAACCTGTACTCTGTAGCTGGGAATATCCACTTTCTTACCATTTACAGTGATGTGGCCGTGGGTAACCAGCTGACGAGCACCTGCCCGGGTGCGGGCAAAACCTAACCGATAAACCAGGTTGTCGAGACGGCATTCAAGCAGAATCATGAAGTTTTCACCAGTAATACCTGGCATCCGAACGGCTTCATCGAAGGTCTTTCTAAACTGCCGTTCGCTTACACCATAGAGAAAACGAAGTTTTTGTTTCTCTTGGAGCTGCCGGCCATAGTTAGTAAGTTTACGCCGGCCCTGTCCATGCTGCCCTGGTGGATAAGGGCGTTTCCGCAGTTCTTTACCAGTTTCGCTTAAGGAAAATCCTAAGCGTCTGCTGATTTTCCAAGTTGGTCCTGTGTAACGCGACATCTAATACTCTCTCCATTCCAAATATGAGTTGTCCAAAGCAGCCGCGCCTTGTTCTTCTCTTAAATAAGAATACCAGATTTTCTGAAATTTGCAAGGGGGAAATCGCTGTTTCTCGGCAAGTCTATACATAAAGTGAAGGTCGAGGAGAGATCGCGATGCGCAGCATGTGGAAAGGTTCGATTAGTTTCGGTTTGGTCAACATCCCTGTTCGGATGTATTCGGCCGTTGAAGATAAGGACGTGCGGTTCAATCAACTGCATGTGGTCTGTCACACACCGATCAAGTATCAGAAGGTCTGTCCCAGCTGTAACCAGGTGGTAGGGCAAGATGAAATAGTACGTGGGTATGAGGTCCACAAGAACGAGTATGTGGTTATAACTGATGAGGAATGGGAAAAGTTTCAAGGTGCCCTATCACGCACCGTAGATATTCTGCGTTTCGTTGAGTTGAGTGAAATCGATCCGGTTTATTTTAACCGTTCTTATTATCTTGAACCAGCAGAAACGGGTGAGAAGGCTTACCGTCTGCTGGCGGAAGCTATGCAGCAGGCGGGTAAAATCGGAATTGCTTCGATCACTATTCGCTCGAAGCAGGCCTTGGCCGCTGTTCGGGTGTATCAGGGTGCGCTGGCCCTTGAGACCATGCATTATCCAGACGAGGTTAGAGCGCTCGTTAGGCTGAATATTCCCGAGACGCCGGTGGTGGAAAAGGAGCTGGCCATGGCAGTAGCCTTAATAAACAACCTCACCGAACCCTTTAGGCCAGAAGAATATGTTAATGAGCGCCGCCGCGGCCTCTTGGAGCTTATCGAACGTAAGGCTGCCGGCGAAACACATGTTGTTAAGGCGCCAGCTGCTCAAAGTCAAGCAGTAGCTGATCTAATGGCCGCTCTCGAAGCATCTCTCAAGGCGGTTAGGTCATGATTACTCCAATATCGCCGATGCTGGCCTCTGCTAAACCCCTCAATGATGACGAGGGCTTTGTCCATGAAATCAAATGGGATGGTTATCGAGCTGTGGCTTACGTGGAAGAAGATCGCATTGAGCTGCTCAGCCGCCGCAGCCGCAGCTTGAACCCTTATTTCCCGGAACTGCTGCCTTTTTTCGAGAGCTTCTCCCATAAGCCGCTGGTTCTTGATGGTGAGATTGTGGCTTTGGGAGATAGGGGACTTCCTGTGTTTTCAGAGCTTCGCCGGACTGCAGAAAGAGAAGGGGCAGTGGTATATATTGTCTTTGATCTCTTGATCTGCGATGGACAGAACATCTGCGCTCGTCCTTGGCAGGAGCGCCGTACCCGATTGGAAAAACTCATACCACAAACAGGCCCAATATGGCTTTCACCTATTTTTGAAACATCTAGGGACCAGCTGCTTGCTGCTGCGGAGGAGCTCGGGCTAGAAGGCATTGTAAGCAAGAAAGTAGATGCGCCTTATTTGCCTGGGGTGCGATCTGATGCCTGGCGGAAGCAGCGCATTTTCAGACGCATAGATTGCGTAGTTGGCGGGCTCTTTAAGAGAGAGGGCCGAGTGCGAGCGCTTCTGGTCGGCCAATACACAAAGAACCTGAAGGAGCTCATCTACCTGGGACGCGCGGCCAGCGGTTTATCCGCAGCAGATGGCGAATTTCTGCTTAACGCCTATGAGAAGCTCGCGGCAGCTGCCAGCCCCTTCTGCAATTTTGAAGACGATGCAGAAGTGCTTTGGATGACACCACATATTGTGGTAGAAATTCAGTTTGCTGAACTGACGCCTGCCGGACGCTTACGTCATCCAGTGTTTATTAGGTTTCGATGGGACAAACATCCCAGTGAGTGTGTTTATGAGGGAGGTGGGGAGGGTGCCGACGCTGGAAATTGAAGGTCGTCCTGTGCCACTCACCAATTTAGACAAGGTTTTGTGGCCGGAGCAGCAGATCACCAAAAATGATGTTCTGCAGTACTACATCCATATGTCTCCTGTAATCCTGCCCCACTGGCGCAGCAGACCCATGACGGTTACGCGGTATCCCCACGGGATAACTGGCGAATTTTTTTACCAAAAGAATTGTCCTAAATCAGCACCTGAATGGGTTGAGACATTTCTATTCGGAGAAACGAACTACATTTTGGTTAACGACTTGAGCACCCTACTCTGGCTTGCGAATCAAGGTGCAATAGAATTTCATCCGGCTGAATATGAGGCCTCAGATCCGCTCACTCCAAGTTTTGTCTTGATTGATCTGGATCCTACCGCACCCTTGGGCTTTAAAGATGCAGTAGAAATAGCTTTACAGTGCCGAGAACTTCTAGTAAAATTGGGTCTCAGGGGCTATCCTAAAACTTCTGGTTCGACCGGGATTCACATCTACATACCACTTCTCCCTAAGTACGATTTTTCTGTCAGTTCCGGAGTGGCGCAGTTGATCGGTATACTTCTGCAGGACCTCCTGCCCGACAGAGTGACTCTAGAGCGCCTAGTGAAGCGGAGGCAGGGTGTGTATGTGGATTATCTGCAGAATTCACCGGGTAAAACCCTCGTTGGTGTCTACAGCCCGCGACCGACTTCCACAGCTTCGGTCTCGGTTCCGGTAACCTGGGACGAGCTCTTATACATTCAGCCGGAAGACTTCACTCTGAGAACTGTTCCTGCTAGAGTGGAGCAGCGAGGGGACTTGTTTGAACCTGTTCTGACCGACAAACAGTCTGTTGATCATCTACTTCCAGTCTTGGCCGACTTTGGTCTTGACGGAAGGTAATGCTTTGTGATATACTTGCCCTG
>CALKAR010000114.1 GCA_937988745.1 uncultured Peptococcaceae bacterium | reverse complement strand
TGGTCTTGCTAGTATTATCCCTTCTGGCCGTTCCTTGCAGTGCTCAAGACGGGGTGTGAGTGGCATAATAAAATGGAGAGATTTCGGCAGATAAAAATGGACAGTTTTCTAACCCAAGCCTCTGGTTAACTGGTAGATTGTTACCAGAGAGGTGAAGCAAAATTGGTGAGGTGGAAAATGTTCATTGAAATTCATCAACTAAGAGAAGCGGGTTTTAATAAATCCGAAGTGGCCCGAAAGCTGAATCTCAACTGGAAAACGGTTGATAAGTACTGGTCCATGGAGCCAGACGATTATGCTGACACTGTCGATCAGGCCAGCTGTCGAACAAGAAAACTGGATAAGTATGAAAAAACTATTGTCGAGTGGCTGCGTAAGCATCCAGACATGACCGCAGCACAGGTCGAAGATTGGCTAAAAGAGAGACACAAGGGTCATGAATTCAAGGAAAGGACCGTGCGCTCCTACGTTGCGTACCTGAGGGACAAGCACGGAATACCAAAACAGCCTGTCAGTGCCCGTAATTACGAAGCAGTGCCGGATCCTCCGATGGGAGTCCAGTTGCAGTTGGATTTTGGGGAAAAGAAGGTCATGACACCTTCTGGTGGTTGGAAAAAGCTTTATGCCTTGGGCAGTGTGCTGTCGCACTCGCGCCACAAGTATGCAGAGTGGTCAGAAAATCCTCTAACAACGAGCTCACTCATAAGGCTGCTGGCAAACTGCTTCACCTTTTACGAAGGAGTCCCCGAAGAGATCGTTATCGATCAAGATACGCTCATGATCGTCAGCGAAAATTATGGTGATATCATCTTTACTCATCAATTTGAGCAATTTCGTAGAAAGATGGGTTTTAAACTCTGGGTATGCCGCCGATCGGATCCTGAGAGCAAAGGTCGCATTGAGGCGGTGATAAAGTATCTGAAGCATGGCTTTGCTGCCAATCGCACCTTTACAGATATTTCTGCATGGAACCAATCATGCTTGGACTGGCTGGCCAGAACAGCAAACCAGAAAGTCCATGGCACAACAAAAAAGGTACCAGCAGAAGTATTCGCCCTGGAGAAGCAATACTTAAGACCGGTACCCTCTTTGTGGTCATTACCCACTGACAGTGTAACAAGAACAGTCCGAAAAGACAACACTATCCTGTACAAGAGTAACCGGTACAGCGTGCCGATAGGCACATATGTTCCTGGTAAAGAGGTTAGGCTCAGGATAGACAATGGCAGACTAATCCTGATGGACATAAACGGCGAAAAAGTCATTGCTGAACATCAGCTTAGTTCTGGGAAAGGTGAGCTGATTCAAAACCGAAATCATCTTAGAAACCACGATACCAGTATCGATAAGCTGTACGAGGAAGTCCTGCAAGCCCTAAGCTATGTCCCCAACCTCCCGTTTTTCCTGGATGTCATCAGAAGGGAGAAAGGAAAGTATGTTAGGGATCAATACAACCTGATCATAAAACTGCACAAAAACCATTCGCAGGATACGCTTCTGCAGGCCTTCGATTTTTGTCACAAGAATGAACTGTACAGTGCTGTATCTCTCAGAGATGCCGCAGACTATTTCGCAAACGCCACAGAGGCAGCCGTCACTTCAGAGTTCAGGGGCAAAGGCTCCCTCCCCAGTTATCTGTGCATTCAGACCAATACAAGGGACATCTCCGAGTATGTCAACCTCCATGCGGGGGGTGATGTGAAATGAGCTTAGAAGTGGCCAAGGAGCTCCTCAGAGAGCTGAGAATGACACACAGCATAGATAACATAGATCATTTGCTTGAGACGGCGCTCAAGGAAGAATGGACCTGTCTGGAGTTCATGAAACGAGTACTCTCAGAGGAGGTACGTTTCAGACAGTGTAAAGCCCTGGAGACCAGACTGCGGCAGGCACAATTCCCTTACCAAGCAACTTTGGATGATTTCGATTTTAACTTTCAAACGTCAGTCTCAAAAAGACAGATTCAGCAGTTATTGGACTTCCAGTGGATTGACAAGGCGTACAACGTTCTTTTTCTCGGCCCTCCTGGTGTCGGCAAGACTCATCTTGCCATTGCTCTAGGCGTTCAAGCAGCTGAGACAGGCTATCGCGTGTCATTCATAACCATGGAAGAGCTAATCAAGAACCTTAAGACTGAGGAAATTGTCACCAAAAGCCGGCAAAGGTTGAAGAGGCTGCGTCGTTCAGACCTTGTGATTATCGATGAAATCGGGTTTTTGCCCATTACCAAACAAGAGGCAAATATGTTCTTTCAAGTAGTCTCGCAGCTTTACGAGAATACGTCGATTATCATTACATCCAACAAGGGTTTTGACGAGTGGCCGGAGTTCATTGGCGATCCAGTGATAACCACGGCGATTCTAGACCGACTTGTTCATAAAAGTGAGTTGTTTAACATGAAGGGTGAAAGCTACCGATTAAAGAATCGCAATACAATTCTTGGGTAAAAATGGCAGAGAAGTGTCCAAAATTATCTGCCGAAATTTATCCAAAAGTACTTGCCGCTTACAACGAACGATAACGGTACCCCAGTGATCTCAGCGCTGTGCCACAAAGGTCTTA
>CALKAR010000113.1 GCA_937988745.1 uncultured Peptococcaceae bacterium | reverse complement strand
CCCGGTGCTTACCAGTGAGACGCGGCAGCCTGGTACGGCTGCGAAAGCGAAAGGGGGGGGGTGGCTCTTTCGCGTGGCTGCGACCGATGGGCGCAGACGCCAGGGCCGGGGGGTATCCCCTCGGGCCCACGCCCCTGCGGGGCGGGGTGGTGGCCCATCAAAATGGTGTGAACGAGTTTCGTAGAAACCGTAAGGGGAGCTTCGAAGAAATCGGGAGGGGAGGGAGAGAGATAAGAAAGATTAACGTAAGCTGAACAATCTATTTATGAACGGGAATTTAATTTGATTTGGTGTGTCTTACCCTGAGGGCGCCTGTGAGCGCCTGTACAACGATTGTAGGAGGACATTGTATGGGAGATAAGGGGTTGACGCCAGAGCTTGCTCTAGAGCTTCAGGCTACGTTTGAGAAGCTGCAGCAGATTGACCTGTCCAAGCTGGACGAAGAGATTGAACAGCGCAAGACTAAGATAGAGAAGCTCACTGAGGATGTTGCTCTTGGGAAGAAGTGGGAGCGCAGGCTGCACAAGAAGAAGCCTAGGGGAAGGCCTAAGCTTCATTGGAAGACTAGAGAGGCTAATCGTAGAGCCACTAAGAAGAAGTATTACGAGAATACATGGAAGCCTCGTAGGAAGAGGGAATTGGTGGAAGAGCTGAAGACATCTGAGGGATGGTATAAACACATCACTAGATTGTGGAAGGGTGAGGTGATGACACTCGAAGAGTGGGAGACATGGCTATGGCCTAAGCTTGAAGGTAGAGTGCCTGTGTTCAAGCGGGATGATACGAAGAAGGGATGGACACTTGACAACGTGTCTATGTATGAGAGTAGGACTGGTGTTCTAATCTCTAGCTCTGAGGATTACAAGCTTAAGCTACTAGGTTATGCTGTGTAACGTATGTTTTTAAATAGCTTGCTTTAGCTCGCTAAGCTTATATGCTTCATTGAAGACTTTCAATAAATCATCTAATCTTAGCTCGCTTTACTCTATGTTTATATATTAATATCTAAATTAAAAGCTTAAAGTCAAAAGCCTCTAAGAGCATTGTAATGCTCTTTAGTGCTCTTGTCAAGAGCTTTCTCACGAAGCTCTTCATCAGAGCTTCTAAGCTGTTAGACAACTTCCACTGAAAAAGTTCCCACTGCCTGCGGCAACAATCTTCAGCCGTTTAGGCTTGATTCAGGAACTAAGGGTCCTTATGTGTTGTCTGACATATTCCTAACGTAAGGAGAACATATGGCACAAACAAATGAGCTGGTAGTGCCGCGTAAAGTCCCACTGGTTGTAGGAGCCATCTACCAACTGATTCCCAGCATGGGAGGTCAGTACGTACGGCTAACTCACCTTGATAGGAAGTACGCATACGCTGCTGGCTACGGGGGCTACCACCACGCTGACCTCAAGGTCAGGAAGTACAGGTGGCCTGAGATAGTTATCAAGATGGTGGGGTATGGCACTAGCGGTAGTGCACTCCTGCTGTCTGGAGAGGCGGGCTACGTCAGGATGCTTGATGGTAGCCGTATTGGTATTATGGAATAAGGAGAGGGAATGGCTGACAAGAGTTTGCTTGAGCTTCCGCTGGCCACTACAGGCGCGGGAGCTCTTATTTATGGTGTACAGGATAATGTCGATAAGGCATTCCCAGCCAGCGTGCTGCAGGGGAGTGAAAGCCCTCAGCCCGCTAATACTGTTTACGCGGGGCCAACTGCTCCGCCGGGTAACTTCCCGACATTCCGACCGTTGGTGGCTAACGACATCCCAGATCTGTCTGGTATGTACATGCCGTCCACTGGAGGTACCCTGTCTAATGCTACACTGAACAATTCCACCATTCTCGGCGGTACTATCAGCGGAGCCACCGCTGTCTTCGACGAGGACAAGTTCACTCTTCGTGACACCACTGACACTACCCGTAACGGTAAGTTCAATGTCAATCTACCAGGCACCGGCACCAGTGTTACGTGGACGCTACCTGGAGCTACCACTACTCTAGTAGGCACAGACACATCGGACACACTCACCAACAAGAAGGTGATACTGGACGCCTCGACTACATCCACAGCCTCCCTGCGAATCACTCCAGGACAGCCACCGTCTGCTCCGGTGAACGGTGATTTGTGGACTACTAACGCAGGGCTGTTCGCCCAGATCAACAACGCAACTGTTGGGCCATTCGCGGCTGCAGCTAGCTCTACAGTGAACAGCTGGAATGGGCGAGTTGGCGCAGTCACTATGACCAACAACGACGTCACCACAGCCCTAGGGTACACCCCGCGAAATTCCTTGTCAGCTACCGTTGATACATTCAACACAAGGAGTGGTGCTGTTACTCTTACGTCAGCAGATATCACAACGGCATTGGGATCGGCTCCGTGGACGGCAGCCACATTCAACCCGGACGTTAAACCTACTACACACAACGAATCTGACTGGATAACAGTTGTTGGAAACAGGATAACCCATAACCGTATAGGCGGTAGTACTCATTCTTTGAGATGGACAGCTCCCTCCGATTATACAAATATTGTGTCACTGCCTGCCGATGATGCTGGGCTGTCCGGACTAGCTATAGCAGCTTCCTACGGAAGTACCAATAAGTTCTGGATGAGGGCAAGGCATGATGTCGGAGGAGATGCGCCATGGAATAGATGGAAAGCGTGGGCTGAACTAGCTATCACGGGAGCAGGAGCTCACGTATCGTTTGGTAACATCTCTTCCACAGGATCAATAACCGCAGCTAATGGCTTTGGGCCTGGCTCTGACCCTAGACTTAAGGTTGAGGAATCCCTTAAGCCTATTGACAACGCCGTTCATACTCTGTATAATCTTAATGTGCGTAGAGGTAAGTACCACAACTGGTACAACCCTGACGGCAAGGAACGCTACTTCGTAATGGTGGATGGCGCCATGAAGGATCATGCTCCTGAGGTTGTTATGGAGAATGCTATCGAGAAGGACGGTAACTCCTATAACGCTTGGAATGCTGAGCAGATGATTGCACTCCTGGTCAAGAGCGTGCAGGAATTGAAGGACGAAGTAGACACTCTAAAGGAGAAGCTGAATGAATACTCGCATTAAGGATTTGCCGGGAGCACCTGGTGTCAAAGTGGAGGCTATTGCCTCTCCGATCACCATAGAGTACAGCCCCACTAAGCCCTTGGACTCTGTCATCTTGTTTGCGTTTAGAGATCACCTGGTGACAGAAGACGGCTCTGCCCTCGGATTCTCTAACGAAGGGTGGGATGTTATCCCCGTAACTGTGGGCGAACTTGTTGGTAATCTTCCTGAGGGCCTGGATATCTTGGAACTCATGGAGTCTGTGAAGACTATCTGTGATGTTGTCCACAACCGAAAGTATGGTGGTGGTGATGAGCAGCTTCCGTAATCCAGCAGGCGTTGACCTAGACCTCATATTCGCTAGTAGAGTTACCTCAAAGACCTCAAACGTTAACTTCCGTAATACGGATAGAGTTGATATCTCGAATAGATATGAGAAGGCCAACGCGCAGGCACCAACCTCTCCGACTAATATGAGGGGCCCTGATGGCAGGGATCTTAATCTATGGTTCACGACCAACGCCACAGCAGGCTTAAGTGTTAACGTAGCTACTGAAGACGTGCGCTATAATAACGGCCTATCCAGTTCCCCGATAACCAGACCTATGCAGGCGTGGGCTTCGGCCTCGGCCTCCGGAGGAACTGGGTCATATACGTACACATGGGAAGTTATATCGTCCTCCCAGGTCAGCGGGGTGTCACTAACTGCGGTCACCGGAAGTAGTACAACTATAAATGCCGCAGCTAGGTTGAATGTTCTTGGAACTGTTACAGTTAGATGCACTGTAAGTGACGGTGATAATTCAGTTAGTTCTGCCAGTACTGCTACGTTCGACTATTACAACGAGGTGTGATGGTGAATACAAGGCAGTCATTAAAAATAGTGGCTGCCTTGCTGCTTGCCACTTTGGTTTTAGGG
The DNA here is from genome assembly GCA_937988745.1 of uncultured Peptococcaceae bacterium. Lineage (GTDB taxonomy): Bacteria > Bacillota > Limnochordia > Darwinibacteriales > Darwinibacteriaceae > JAAYMS01. Next base: position 1,248 of record CALKAR010000113.1, on the reverse strand, counting down.
ACAGCCCCATACTACCGCAATGGGAGTATCCCGTACATAGAGGAAGTAGTTATGAATGAAGAATTGATTTGTAGACCGGATTGGATGGTACAGGCCCACGCTGATCTTAAGCGGCACGAGGGCTTCCGCCCATACCCGTACCCCGATCCGCTGTCTACCCTAGGCAAGAAGCACGGCAGTAAGTTTGGCTACAAGCCGGCCAGGGAGGTTCTTAACTCCCTGGGGGCCTCTGAGGAATCCGGCAGGCCGTGGACTATCGGCTACGGGTTCGCTGTAGGTGTAACACCTGACACCTCTATGGTTACTGAGGAGCAGGCGTCCGAGAGGTTGTGGGAGAAGATTCCTGTCTACTCCGCTAAGCTAAACAAGCTTGTTCCTAATTGGTATGACATGCCCTCTCACGTAATCACCGTACTGGTGAATCTGATGTTCAACATGGGTGAGGGTACGATGGCCACGTTTAAGAATACGTTGAAGCTTTTCAACGAGGGTAAGTACGAAGCTGCCGGTAACAATCTAACCAAGAGCTTGTGGTATAAGCAGGTAGGTAATAGGGCAGTCGAGCTTACACAGAGATTGGTTAAAGGAACAATCGACTCTAAGCATAGGGTGGATTCTTAAGGAGACTTATGAGTTATAAAACTTTAAGTAGTGATAAGGTATCTACTATTGTCAATCGTATGGGTATCTATATGCCTACACAGGAGCTAGAAGCTTTTGTAAATACAATGGATGATGTGGCAGGTGCCAATAAAGATGAGGTAGAGGAACTAGTTGTAAGAGCTGAGAACAGTGCTCTTTCCGCCCAGCAGGAAGCTGACACAGCTTTTGCTTCTGCTCAGGTGGCGGCTAACTCAGCAAATAAAGCTGAGGAAAATGCAGATCTAGCTGAGCAGGCTAGACTGCTAGGGGCTCCTGTAGGATTTGCGACTAAAGCTGAGCTAGACTCCAATCTAGCGTACGCGGAAGGAGCGCTGGCGCTGGTGACTAATGACCCGGTGCCAGCGAACAACGGAACCTACCGCAAGCTCGGATCAAGTGGCTCGGGCAGCTGGGCCTTGTCGGCGGATCGGGTGACGGGGCTGGAGCAGAACGCTCTTGCGTGGACGCACCCAAGCTGGGGGGCGGCAGACCTGATCGCAGATAGCTTCATCGGGCACGAGACAGGAAACGTCTTTGTGAGCGCCGGCTACCGCAGGACAGACTATATCCCCGTCGTGGAAGGGACGGCGTACCTTGTCAGGAGCG
>CALKAR010000112.1 GCA_937988745.1 uncultured Peptococcaceae bacterium | reverse complement strand
GTCTTGGCCATGCTCCATGATATAGGTAAAGTCAATTGGGGATTTCAGCTGAAAATTTTCCCTGATAGTACAGTCAGAGCAGGTCATATCCGCGAAATTGCTCCTGTCCTCGAAGAACCACTCTTAGCTCAACGCCTGTCTTCAGTCCTACCTCCAGAAATGAATTACTGGTTCAGTGACCCTCATGTTTTTCAGAGTTACTTTTTCGCAATTCTCTCGCATCACGGCAGACCCGTAGTCTTTGATGACTCCCAACGCGGATATTTTAAACTGGCCAGGAAATATTGGTTCGAGTCCGGTCGGGATCCGTTCGAAGGAATCGGTGAAATCGTACAATGGGCCAGATATGCCTTCCCTCAAGCATTTTCTCAACATAACGAAACTCTTCCTCGCGAACCGCGGTTTCATCATCTCTTCGCTGGCTTAGTTATGCTGGCTGATTGGATCGGTTCTCATCCACAATGGTTTCCTGTAGAAGGAGTCGAAGTACACGAGCGTTTTGAACATGGAACAGCTGTCGTTGAGCGAGCTTTGCAGGGCATAGGACTAGATAGCGACAGCTTTCGTCCAGTGCTTGGCGCTCTTGGAGACAAATTCTCAGATAGATTCCCCTTTCATCCCCGACCACTGCAGGAAATAATTGATCAACTAGATCCAGAGGATCCAAACACTAATCTCTTGATTGCGGAGTCTGAGACTGGGTCAGGTAAGACTGAGGCAGCGATCAACTGGTTCTGTAAGTTGTTTATTAGTGGGAAAGTGGATGGACTCTATTTCGCTCTGCCCACTCGAGTCGCAGCTAGAGAACTCTACGAAAGAGTCTTGGACACAGTTAAGCGGTGGTTTCCTCAAGAAGAAAACCGGCCAAATGTCCTGCTGGCCGTACCCGGTTACGCCCAGATGGACGGAATGAATCCCAAGGACCTGATCGCAGGTCCAGAAGACTCCAACTTGTGGCAGGAGGATCCTGACATTCAGATTGCTGAACGTCTATGGGCCGCTGAACGCCCCAAACGCTTTTTAGCTTCTACAATTGCCGTCGGGACTATTGACCAGGCATTACTGTCCATCGTTCAGACGGCTCATGCTCACCTCCGCTCTATTTGCTTAAGCCGCAGTCTACTCGTAGTTGACGAAGTGCATGCCTCTGACCGATACATGTCTCAACTGTTAAGTACTTTACTGGATCACCATTTAGCGGTTGGAGGTAAAGCTCTACTTCTTTCTGCGACTCTAGGTTCATCGGCCAAAAGCTTATTTCTGCGCTCGACTAACCCGAAATCAACATCCCTTCTAGAAGCTACTGAGACACCATATCCTGCAGTAACGCTCGCTGATGGAACCCTTATTTCTACACCCCAAGCTCAGGATGAAAAGAAAGTCTACCTAGAGACCTTACCATACTCTTTTAGGCTAAATCAGTTGACCGAGTACGTTGTACAACAGCTCGAATCTGGGGCACGCGTGTTAGTAGTGCTCAATACTGTCGCTCGAGCCGTGGAGTTGTTTAGCTATGTAAGTTCTCATCCCGGCGTGAAGAGAGAATGGCTGTTTAAGTGCGCCGGGCAGTCCTGCCCTCACCACGGGAGATTTGCCCCGGAAGACAGGACTGTTTTGGACAAGGCAATCACTGAACAGTTCGGTAAGCGTTCTCCGTCAGGCCCTCGTCTGCTGATCGGCACACAGACTCTAGAGCAGAGCCTCGACATAGACGCTGACCTGCTGATCACAGATTTAGTACCCAGTGACGTTTTACTCCAGCGTATTGGACGGCTTCATCGTCACAAGAGAACTAGGCCGAAGGGGTTTGAAGAAGCCTTATGTCTGGTTTTGGTTCCCGAACAGAGCCTCGAAACTGGGCTGGACCATAGAGGCGAAGTCAGCGGTTTTCTGAAGAAAGCAGGCTTTGGCAGTGTGTATGAAGATGTCCGCACCCTTGAGCGAACTTGGCAGATCATCAACGAGCATCCCGTGGTGGTCATACCGAGAGACAATCGTTTGCTAGTAGAGAAGGCAACTCATCCAGAATCCTTAAACATGCTCAATTCTGACTGCTGGAATGCTCATGGACAAGCCATGTGGGGAAAAGATGCAGCCCGTGCCATAGCGGCCTCCACCGTTTCCAGCACATACGATCAGTACTTTGGAGGATTTAGGTTTGTAGATTCAGGCACTAAAGTAACCACCAGACTTGGAGCTGACCAATATCGGGTTCTCTTATCGAAAGCGGTAGAAAGCCCGTTTGGACAAATACTGCGGGAGATGACTATTCCCAGCCACATGGCACCGTCAGAAACACCGGAAGTGGCGGTGGTCGAGGCGGTTGAGGATGGCGCAATTGTATTTCGCTGGTCTGATAAACTCTACCGCTATAGTTCCTTAGGATTGGAGGAAGTAAAGTGAATCTCTTGCATGACCCACTTTTTCGAGTGTTGACAGATGATGGCCGTGAGGAGATTAGTTTACCTGAACTACTCGAGGCATTGGGTACCGATAGGGTTCACCAACTAGTTGGGATTCAGCGCCACCAGGCAGATGCCTTCCATGTTTTTCTCACATATCTTGCAGGGGCTGTATTGGTCAGAAATGGCGACACAGCACCCGTGCAAACAGCCGACTACTGGCGAGCGGGGTTATTCGGCCTCTCAGGCCCAACAGGGGAATGTGCATGGGAGTTGGTTGTGGAAGACGGTAACAAGCCAGCATTTATGCAGCCTCCCCTAAAGAAAGCGGTCAGACCGTCGGCTGAAATCTTGACTCCCGATAAACTGGACCTGCTCCAAACCGCTAAGAATCACGATATTAAGCAAAATCGTGCTCAACGACCATTTGTAGACGAATGGATTTACGCTCTGATTAGCCTGCAAACGATGAGCGGATTTATGGGTCAAGGGAATCAGGGCATTTCCAGAATGAACAGCGGGTTTGGGAATCGCCCAATTGTGGAATTAGTTCGGGATAGGAGCCTCGGCGGACGTTGGAGGGACGCTGTAAGACGTCTGCTGTTGCATAGACAAGACGTGTTGGAACAGCCATTTGGATTTGATCCAAACGGGCTCGTCTTGATCTGGACAGAACCCTGGGATGGAGAAGAGCAATTCACTTTGGCTGACTTAGATCCCTTCTACATCGAGATTTGCCGTCGAATCCGGTTTGTCCGAAGGGGCGATGAGCTTATTGCTCAGACTTATTCGGCCAAAAAGACCCGTATCGCTGCAAAAGAGTTGAACGGTGTAGTCGGTGATCCTTGGCTTCCTGTAGAGCTAGCAGGGAGAGGTGATCCGAAGGCACTTACTGTATCACCTAACGGGTTGACGGCTGAACTGATGCGAAGGATCTTGTTTGGAGACGAGCTTGGTCTGAGTAAACTGCAAGCACCATTGTCTGGATGGAGCGGCCCATTTTGGCTTACTGCATCGGTTTTAGTACGAGGACAGGGAACCACAGATGGCTTCTATGAATGGGAAATCATGATTCCAAGAGAACGCGTAAAGCTTTTCTTTGGCGGGGGTGATGCACGCGACTCTTTGGCTGATCTCAGCCGCTTGGGTATCGCTTATGCAGGAACCATGCAAAACAGAGTGCTCAAACCAGCGATATTTGCTCTTCTTCAGGGAGGCCCGAGCCAGTTGAAATATGATGATGACACGAGTCAAAGTTGGTGGAGTGTGTTTGCTAGGAAGTTTGAACGACGCTGGTCACAAGACTATTTTGCCTGGCTGCTATCAGTACCTGACCGATTCGACAAAGATGCCGAAGAACGGCGATGGGCTCAAATCCTAACGAAACATGCCTTATCAGTACTCGAAGAAGCTGAGAAAGCTCTGCCGTCGCACACGGGCCGGAGATATCGCGGAATAACAGCTCTTCGTAATCGATTCTGGAGTGGGTTTTATGCTGAGGGGAATTTCGGCTTTATGAGGAGGGAGAGTGTTGGAACGTCATCATCCATCTGAAACGCCCAGTTTGGCAAGTGTGATTGTAAGGTTGGCAGCTGCCCTGAGCAGCGAAGAGTTTTCCACTGGTGATCGAGCAGCGCTTCGCCGAATGCAGCCTACCCAACACCCACCTTTGGCGTTCTACAAGTTCGCCATGCACTATCTGCCTGATAACTGGGAGTATAGACAAGCAGACTGGGTCACGATCACTGCCGGCATGGCGCTTATGGCACCTGAGCCACATGATTTTCAGAAGCGATTTGGAACAGTTCTTGCTGACGAGGGATTTTCAGAGGCGCGCTTAGAAAGGCTACTCGTCGCAGAAGGTGATGTACGCCGGGTTTTGCTTCTCCGAGCGGCAAGGTTTCTGGCGGCAAAAAACAGTTCGGTGAATTGGTTGGACTGTACTTTGTTTCTACTATTAGAAGACGAGAAAAAGCGCGAAGATCTACATCGGCGGATCGCCAAGGATTATTATGATCAGCTGTTCCTAATGGAGAAAAGAGAAGGAGTGAGTTGAGTGTTTCTGCAGATCCATTTTCTCACAAGCTATCATGCGACGTTGCTGAATAGGGATGATGTAGGATTGGCTAAGCGCATTAGCTTTGGTGGATATCCTCGGTTGCGAGTGTCTAGTCAGTGTCAGAAACGGCATTGGCGCGAGTGGATGATAAACCACACTGATCTGCCAAGGGGTTTTCGTACCCGCCACTTCTTCAACCGGATAGTGAAGCGCCGTCTGGTGGAGAACGGCATGAACGAACAGTTGGCACATTCCTTGATTCTCCATCTTGGCACTCATGTGTTGGCATCGGCAGGCACTAAGAAGCCACTCGATGAAGAAACGCTGGCAATGAAACAGCCGGTCCTATTCGGCAAGCCGGAGGCAGATTATTTCGTTGGCTTAATTCAGGAAGCAGCCCGGGCTGGAGACGAGGAAGCAGCCAAGTCTTGGATAGACGAGAAACTAAAGGGCTCCAAGCCCAACTTCGCGGCTCTGCTGCAGCAGGCAGGTATTGATGACCCAGCGGCGGGATTTGATGGAGCTCTCTTTGGACGCTTTGTAACATCGGATATTTTGACCCGAGTAGATGCTCCTGTTCATGTAGCCCATGCCTTTACAACCCATGCCTTAGACACAGAAGTCGATTTCTTCACAGTAGTTGACGATTTGACGGAAGATGAAACTGGTGCAGCTCATGCCAATGAAATGGAGTTAGGCGGCGGCGTCTATTACGGCTATATAGCGGTAGATATTCCATTGCTGGTTTCCAATCTAACAGGTTGTAAACCCGAAGAATGGAGAACTCATGATAAGCAGGATGCCAAGCGTCTCCTTGAACTGCTGATTAACGCTGCTGCACAAGTAAGCCCTGGTGCTAAGTTGGGTGCAACCGCTCCATATGCACGCGCCGAATGTGTTGTGCTGGAAGTGGGCGATGGACAGCCACGCAGTTTGGCCAATGCGTTTCTAAAGCCTGTGAAAATTGATAAAGAAGGTCAAACATTAATGGGCCAGTCGATAACAGCTCTAGCAGACTACATGAGTGGCCTAGAGGCGATGTATGGCAAAGAGGACGGTTACACATGTGTGTCGACGACTCCTCAATATAGGTGGTCAAGGGAGACCGAAAATGTGGTTTCACTACAGGAAGCCATTGAACGGAGTTTATCAGTTGCTCTGGGTGAACCATCATGAAAGCCATTATTCTGCGATTGGATGCGCCCATGATGAGCTTTGGTTCAGTTGTCGTTGATCAGCACGGCTTTACTGATTTGTTCCCGGGACTAGCGATGCTCACAGGGTTAGCGGCCAACGCTTTAGGATGGCATCACGGGGACTTTGAAAGGCTCCAGGCTCTGCAGGATAGACTTGACTTTGCTGCACGTTGGGACGTAGAACCAAAACCTTCGGTTGATTATCATACAGTTGACTTGGGATCTTCTAAGATGCGGATTTGCGGTTGGACTACTCGAGGAGAACGAGAACATAGAGCAGGTGGACCCGCAGCAAAATACGGAATTCATCAGCGTTACCGTCATTACTGGGAAGATGGGCTGATGACCATCGCCTTAACGGTCAGTGGAGAAGAGTATCCGAGTATCGAAGATCTTGTACAAGCTTTCAAGAAACCTCGACGTCCGCTTTTCATTGGACGTAAGACTTGTCTTCCGGCGCGGCCATTGCTCGATCCGATAACACCTCTCTGCGAAGGTCATGACTTACTAACCATTCTTGAATCCGTTCCAGTTTGGAACCGTAACGGTGAACCGGTAGATTCATTTCAGGGGTGTCGTGCATGTTGGACACCCCGTACGGTCGAGGAGACTGAGTACTCTGCACGTCTAGTTTATGATTTACGCGATTGGGCCAATCAGATCCCTGTAGGCAGTCGCTGGAGGGTTGAGGGCATGATAGGAGGAACAAAATGAAACCACTCTATATGATAGAAATGTCCTTGGATCCTATCGCTCTGCACAAATTCCTCCATCTGCAGGGATATGCTGGACGGCCTGAAGACGTAGATTTCGGTTATGGTGTTCATGCCTGGTTGGGCGCAGCATTTGGGTTACTGGCTCCAAAACCATGGCGCCTATTCATGGACAGGCGGAGACCTCCGAGGCTCCTTGGATACGCGTCTCATGATGCTGATGAGTTACGAGAATATATGGCGGCTTTTGCCGACCCTGTAGCAGCAAGAGTTTGCGGTGTTTCGGGAGACATCGCTAGTAAAGCAATGCCTTTTATCGGAGCCGGCCGTTCTCTGGGCTTTGAGGTCTTGTGCTGCCCCGTTGGCCGCAAGACAGGGAGTGGAATAGAAAAAGACATCTTCTTAATCGCTGCCGATAATACAGAAACTGACGAACTAGATCGCGCAAGTGTTTATTGCAAATGGATCCTTGAAAGGTTAGAGCAGAGGGGCGTTTCGGTATCCAGTGTGGAACTGAGTGGCTTTAGACATGTAAGACAGATGCGCCAGACAAGCCGAGTAGATGGAAAGCGCCGGGTTAGGTATCTTATCCGTCCTCATGCGGAGTTCAGAGGTATCTTAACGGTTACCGATCCGGAAGGTTTTCGAGAACTTCTTATGACCGGTGTGGGAAGGCATCGCGCTTTTGGATATGGGATGATTCTATTGAGGCCGGTGATGTAACATGTCATTATTTCCGGGAAGACTCGGAATTGCTTCGGGTCGTATCCCCCATGCGGATCGTCACGGGCTTCTGTGGCTGTCCCGAGGCAACTTGTACATTGAAGATGGGACATTACGATTTCAAACTGCAGGCTCCGATAATATTGAGCCGGGTAACTACGCGATTCCTTATCAGACGATTTCGATGATCTTGCTTGGTCCGGGGACAACGATAACTCATGATGTTCTGCGTATCATGGCTCGGCAGGGAACCCTAATCGCAGCAGTGGGTGAAGGAGGGGTCAAGTTTTATACGGCCCCTCCTATGGGCACAGGACGTTCAAAAATAGCTAGAGCCCATGCAACACTCTGGGCTGACGAGGAGATGCGGGTCCGTATCGCAAGGCGGATGTACGCATTTAGGTTTCAGAGTGCTTTTCCACACGAAGATATCAGTGTGTTGCGCGGTATGGAAGGTAGCCGGATGAGAGAAACCTACAAGATTTTAGCTGATCGATACGGAATAGACTGGTCGGGTAGGCGATACGACCGGCAGAATCCGACTGCAGCCGATCTTCCGAATCAAGCAATTAATCATGCAGCTACATTTGTCGAAGCAGCTGCAGATATTGCGGTAGCTGCGGTAGGAGCCTTGCCTCCCTTGGGGTTTATTCACGAAGACTCAAGTAACGCCTTTACGCTGGACATTGCAGATCTCTTCCGGACAGAGATCACAATTCCATTAGCATTCTCAGTAGCAGCCAAGAACATACCTGAGGGAGTACTAGAGCGGCATATACGCTATGAGGCTGCTCGGTGGTTCAAGAAACATAAAGTGATCCCTCGTATGATTGAGAAGATTAAGGAGTTGCTCTATGTCGATGACAGTGGTAGTAACGCGTAACGTACCGGACCGGATACGGGGTTTTCTTGCCTCAGCCATGCTAGAGATAGGCCCGGGAGTCTATACGAGCACACAGATATCAGCAGGAGTCCGAGACCGCATCTGGGATGTTCTAGAAGAATGGTTTGCCGGTCTTTCTGATAGCAGTATTGTGATGGTGTGGGGAGATTCCTCTGTTCCGGCTGGCCAAAGTCTTCGAGTTCTTGGAACGCCTCCCATCGACTTAGTTGAATTAGATGGAATGATATTAGCCCGGAAGCGTACAAGAGACACGTGAAAAAGGTATGCAACACAGAATGGGACTGAATAATCAGAATTGTTTTTTAGGTCTACCCCGCACACGCGGGGATCTACCTCTCATGATCAGCGAAGTATAGGGTCACTCTTTAACCCTATCCCCAAACAGGTTTTGATCTACTTCTGCATATAATTCCTTCCTTGTTTCCTGATGCCAAATAGCGCGTAAAGCTGATTCCAACGGAGACCCCCTTTTCAGAGTCGTGACGCGAATAGTGTCCATGTCGCATCAGCGTTTTCACCTCAATAACGAGGGCCTATTGATTGGTTAACTTGTGCCAGACGGGCAACTCCCTCCTTTTAATACACCCTGTTTGGTATAAACGAGTCTTGTGTGGAGTATGGGTAGAATGTTTGGCACAGTTAACCCTCGTTCATTGGCTGATCCTACGCGGATACTTTCCTAGAGTTGCAGGACGTGTCTCGCTCCTATCAGGGGGAAACCTTCTTGCCTGTGAATTTGCGAGCAATTCCAGCATTAGGTCCATATTTTGTCAGAAATTGTCGTGTAGGCGATTTTTTCTTCGAAAATGAAGGATTTTCCGAGAAAGAGGCAAATAAGCAACTATGTGGCGTAATATTTGCGGGTAATACAAAGGAGAAAGGCCATGAACTCGCAAAATTTGATTTCAAATGAAGAGCGGGAAATGCTCTTAAGGAAAGAGACTAAGCCGGCGTCTAGAAGAGGAAATCGGCTTCTGAGATGGCTGCTGTTTTCCTCGATACGAGACAGCTTTTCACAGTTCGTGAAAAACGTTGGAGGATGGATGCGAAGTATCGCACCATAACCTGTCAAGGCTGAAAATACGAAGATTGGTTAAGGGGGGCAACTTTTGGGTGCCCTTTTTTTCGTGTCCGGAGCAGCAGTCTGTTATAATATAGGGAATAACGGTGGAGGAGAGAATTATCATGGATACTATCTTGTTTGACTTAGACGGAACACTGCTGCCCTTGGATATGGAAACCTTTATGCATGCTTATTTTCACGAACTGAGTAAGAAATGTGCTTCGGCTGGCTACGAACCTCGCCGTTTAGTAGAGGCACTCTTAGTGGGCCTCGAGGCTATGCAAGCCAACAATGGGGAGGTTACGAATGAGGACCGTTTCTTCGAGACAGCGAGCAAGATCGTGGGAGAGAGAGTTTTTCAAGACAAGCCCCTATTCCGCAGCTTTTATCTCAACGAGTTTGAGCAGGTGAAGCACGCCGTTGATCCTACTCCTTTGGCGGCGGAATGCATCAAGGACCTGAAAGAGAAGGGCTATCAGCTGGTGCTGGCTACCAACGCCATTTTTCCTAAAGAAGCCACCTTTGCCCGGATCGCGTGGGCTGGTCTTAACAAAGACGATTTCGTACTTATTACCACCTACGAGGATTGTCATTACGCAAAGCCTAATTTAGGCTATTACGAAGAGATCTTGGTCCGCATCGGCAGGGATGCTGAGGACTGCATGATGGTCGGTAATGATGTGCGCGAAGATATGTGTGTGCAGGAGCTGGGGATGGACACCTTTCTCGTCACCGACTGCCTGATTAACAAAGATGAAGTAGATATTTCCCAATTTAAGCATGGAAGTCTTGCCGATTTCTATCAATACGTGCAATCTCTGCCTGAAGTAGATAAACAATAAGGAGTGAAACCATGCGTGCTTATGAACGGTTGTTGACGTATGCGCAGTATCCTACCGCCTCGGACAGCAGAAACCCAGACTGCCCCAGCACAGAAGAACAGCTCGTACTGGCGCGGGTCCTAGTTGAAGAAATGCGGTCTATGGGAATTACCGATGCGCGCGTTGACGAACACGGCTATGTTTACGGAACCATTCCCGCCAACATTCCTGATTGGCAGGGTGTCACAATCGGATTCATTGCCCACATGGACGTGGTTCGGGATGTTCCATTTGAAAACGTGAAAGCCCGAGTAGTCGAAAACTACGATGGCGGCGACATTGTTCTAAACGAGCAGCTGGGTATTGTCCTAAGCCCTGACGAGTTCCCAATGCTGAATGATTATGTTGGTGATGATTTAGTAGTCACCGATGGCACCACCCTCCTTGGAGCTGACAACAAAGCTGGTATCGCGGAGATTCTCACCATGGCCGAGATTCTACTTACCAATCCTGACATCAAACATGGTGACATCAAAATCGCTTTTACTCCTGATGAGGAAATCGGCCGCGGTGCTGATAAGTTTGATGTTGAAGGGTTTGGTGCCCAATTCGCTTATACCGTAGATGGTGGCGCCTTTGGCGAGGTAGAGTATGAGACCTTTAACGCATCTACAGCTGTGATATCGATCAAAGGCAAGAACATCCATCCTGGTACCGCCAAAGGCAAGATGAAGAACGCCAACTTGATTGCTGCCGAATTTACAGCACTTCTTCCGACGGCCGAACGGCCCGAAACGACGGCTGGCTATGAAGGCTTTTACCACTTGACTCAAATGGAAGGCACCGTAGAAGAGGCTGAGCTGGTCTACATTTTGCGCGATCACGATGAAGAGAAACTACAGCAGAAAAAAGAGACTGTTCTGCAGGCCGCTGAATGGCTCAACGCCAAGTACGGTGCAGATACAGTCCAAGTCGAGATCAAAGACAGCTATCGTAATATGAGAGAAATGATTGAGCCTCACTGGCATCTGATCGAAAACGCCTACTGGGCAGTCCGAGAAATAGGCGGTGAGCCTAGCAGCAAACCAGTTCGCGGCGGTACTGATGGGGCAAGACTTTCCTTTATGGGGCTTCCCTGTCCTAACCTAGGTACAGGCAGCCACAACCACCACAGTACGCTGGAATTTGCTTCTGCGCAGGCCATGGATAAATGTGTTCAGGTTCTAGTGAAGCTTGCAGAAAGATATGCGACATATAAACCCTAGGCTAAGATTGGCTGCTATCCTTTTTGGCAGCAGCTGAGGTTGTGCCCCACACACCACCGACAATCAGAGCTCCTCCCACTATATGATACCAGTGGAGGGGCTCTTTTAAGATCAGTACCGCAGCGGCTACTGCGATTAGGGTGGTCAGGTTGTTGAACACGCTCATCTGAGAAGCTTCGATTTTAGACAGAGTGTAATTTGTCAGGAAAAACGCGCCTACCGATGAGCCTGCGCCGAGATAAAGGATAGCTGTCCATACAGGCGGGTAAGCGAGTGGAGCGAAGAAAGCACCTAGCTGACTCTGCCGGGCTTGTTCTAAAATCGCCAGCACTGTGAAGGCCACGGCACTGAGGTTCATCATAACAAATGTGATTTCAGCCGGGCGATAGCGAACCGAAAAGTGGCGGGACAGCACAGTAAAGCAGGCCGCACAGATGGGCGCGCCTAAGAGAATGAGGAGTCCTGCCAGGTTGCCGCTGGTTTGTCCCAGAGCTTCTACGACGGCAATCAGAATAACGCCGCTTACTGACACCGCTGCGAAAATGAGCTGCAGGCCACTGGGGCGTTCTTTGAGAAATATGATGGCAAAGAAGACGGTAAACACAGGGATGAGAGCCACCACAATACTCGCCTCAGATGCCGAAGTAAGGGCAATTCCTACAGTTTCAAAAATAAAATAAAGAACGGGCTGAATAAGGCCCATCACGAGCAGGGGGCCAATCTGTTTGAGGCGAAGTTCTACCTTAATTATCCCTGCTGCCCTGAGGATGTGCATTAAAGCGGCCGCAGTGACAAAACGGAAAGCTAGCATCTGCATGGCATCCACATGCTGCAGGGCACTGCGGGAAAAGGTGAAAGATAGTCCGAATAAACACGATGACAAAAATGCTGCAATATATGGTTTCACGCTGTACCTCCTCACAACTGCTGTCATTTACTTCGACGAGTGTGATTACCATCCTGCTTAAGGGAGGAGCCGCTTTGACAAAGGGTCTAAATGCTTTTCAGCTGAAACTGATTGCCATTATTGCGATGCTCATTGACCACATTGCCTGGGCCTTTGTACCCTTGGATACAGCCCTGGGGCAGGCAATCCACTTTGTGGGCCGAATAACCGCGCCTACCATGTGCTTTTTTATTGTTCAAGGGTACAAACATACCCGCTCGCTGCCGCGCTATTCTGGGCGGCTCGCTCTGTTTGCTATCGTTTCGCAGCTGCCGTTTTCGTACTACAACTTTGGCAGGCCAGGGTTCTTTCCTCTAAACGTGATTTACACCCTCACCTTAGGGCTGCTTGCAATTCACTGCTGGGAAACCATCACCGACGATAGCCGCCGCTGGATGGCTGTGATTCTGTTAACCATTTTGTCCGGTCCTGCTGATTGGAGCATGTTCGGTGTTGCCATGTGCCTGCTCTTCCATATTTTCGAAAGGGACCGGGTGAGGCTCAACATAGTCATGGGCACAATGATTATCGTTCTGATCGCTGGTCAGCTGGCCGCCGAGATGAGTTTCGGATTGGACTTTAGAAGAGCTCTAGCCAACAGCTGGTACCACGGAGGTTTACTGCTTGGCTTCTTACTTCCTCGATTATACAATGGCGAGCGTGGTGGAGGAGCGTGGAGCAAATGGCTGTTCTATGGGTTTTATCCTCTGCACTTAGTTATATTAGGATTACTGCGCTGGAGGTAGCACTGCATGAATCGAAAAGAAAGGTTTTTATCTGGTAAGACGGTTTTCATAACCGGCGGTTCTAGCGGCCTGGGTGAGCAGATTGCTTCAAGGCCGCGGAAGCAGGAGCGACGGTCGTAGTCGCGGCCAGGCGGCTCGATAAGCTTCAGAAGGTTGCAAATCGATGCGCTGAGCTATCTGGAACACAGGCCAAGGCAGTAAAGCTTGACATGGCTAACCCTGAGGAAATTGCGCAGGTTGTGGATGGAGTTCTAACGGAGTTTGGAGCCATTGATGTGCTGGTTAACAACGCCGGTTTTGGTCATTTTGCTGAGGCAGTAGATTTAGATATGGAAATTGCTGAGCGAATGTTTCGCGTTAATGTTCTTGGCTTAATGCATATTACAAAGCGCGTGGCCAGACACATGAAAGAAAGAAGGCAGGGACACATCATCAATATCGCATCCCAGGGTGGCAAGTCGGCCACTCCTAAATCAACCTGCTATCCAGCGACGAAATTTGCGGTGATTGGCTATTCCAACGCTCTGCGCTTGGAGCTTAAACCACACGGAGTGCATGTTACGACGGTTAATCCGGGACCTATTAACACAGACTTCTTCACAGCCGCTGATCAAAGCGGGGATTATCTGAAACGAGTCGGGTTTGTGATTCTCGACGCGGAAAGAGTTGCTCAGCGCGTGGTAGGAGCCATGCGGCGGCCTCGCCGAGAGATTAACCTTCCTTGGATTATGGAGTTTGCTTATCGGTTCTATGTTTTATTTCCACGCCTAGGCGACTTCTTGGCCCTTCATCTATTTGATTTGAAATAGAATTCCAAAGGCGCGAAGTGGCATATATAGTGGCTTGGCATTTCAGCCATCCACAATATGTTGCGATTCTGAATTGAAAGACATTGATTTTCCGCAAGGAAAAGCTTACTGTGCAGCGAACTAAAGAGAGGACCTTCCGAAAATGGAAGGGCTTTGATTTTGGAAAGGGAGGACATTCGGTGGATACTCTGGTGGATGCAAAACAGCTGATCAGCGAATATTTGGAGCGGTCGGACTGGCGGGTAAATGAAAACAGCAACATGAACTACTCTCTTCAGGGGCTGAACAATCACATTATCGCTGCAGTGAGCGCTAAATATTGGTTGGAGGAAGTATATCCCGCTGAAATTAGAGATGCTCATGTGCAGGGTGATTTCCATATTCATGACTTAGGCCTCTTGGCCCCATACTGCTGCGGATGGAACTTGGAGGATCTCCTCTTGAAAGGTTTTGCCGGAGTCAACGAGAAGGTGGAGAGCGCCCCGGCAAGGCATTTTCGTACAGCTTTGGGCCAGGTGGTCAATTTCTTTTATACTCTGCAAGGTGAAGCTGCTGGGGCCCAGGCCTTTGCCAACTTTGATACATACCTGGCTCCTTTTATTCGGCATGATGGCTTAGATTACTCTCAGGTTAAGCAGGCTCTTCAGGAGTTCATTTTTAACCTAAACGTACCCACTCGGGTTGGGTTCCAAACTCCCTTTGTGAATATTACTATGGACCTTACACCATCAGGCCAGCTGGCACAGAGCCCGGTAATCATTGGTGGGGAGTATTTAGATACAGTCTACGGTGATTACCAAGCTGAAATGGATATGCTCAACATGGCTTTCTGTGAAGTGATGATGGAAGGGGATGCGAGAGGACGGATTTTTAGTTTTCCCATCCCAACATACAACATCACAGAAGATCTAGATTGGGATTCGCCTGTTTTCTCGAAGGTTTTGGAAATGACGGCCAAATATGGTATCCCATACTTTACTAATTTCCTCAATTCGGATCTTTCCCCCGATGATGTGCGCAGCATGTGCTGCCGGCTGCGCTTGGATGCGCGAGAACTGCGCAAGCGAGGAGGCGGCCTGTTTGGTGCCAACCCTCTCACCGGCTCCATTGGGGTAGTGACGATAAACCTACCTCGTCTAGGTTACCTAAGCAGTGATAAAGATGAATTTTTCCAGCGACTTAGGAAGCTGATGGAGCTGGCGAAAGAAAGCCTGCTGCTCAAGCGGCGTGTGCTGGAAGAACTGATGAATAGAGGATTGTTCCCATATTCCCGGACCTATCTGGACGGCGTGTATCAGCGCTTCGGTGAGTATTGGGCCAATCATTTTAACACAATCGGACTTGTAGGGATGAATGAAGCGCTGCTCAACTTTATGGGCTGTAACCTGACAACAGCGGAGGGTCAGAGATTTGCTCAAGAGGTGCTTCATTTCATGCGTGACCGCTTGATGGAGTTCCAAGAAGAAACAGGACAGCTTTTCAATCTCGAGGCAACCCCTGCCGAAGGCACTTCTTATCGTCTTGCTAAGCTCGACAAAGCGATGTATCCTCTGATCAAAACAGCTGGTGAAGGCGAAGGTATCTATTATACTAACTCGACGCAGCTGCCTGTAGATTACACTCAGGATCTTTTTGCCGCTCTCGATCTGCAGAACGATCTGCAGGTACTCTATACAGGAGGTACAGTGTTTCACGCCTTCTTAGGGGAGCAGGTTGATGATGTGAATGCAGTGCGTGAAACTCTGCGGACTGTATTTACACAGTATGAGATTCCTTATTTTACTCTGACACCTACGTTCAGCATCTGCGCTGAACACGGATATCTAAGAGGTGAGCAGCCGGAGTGTCCACACTGCGGCGAAGCGGCTGAAGTGTGGAGCCGTGTTGTGGGCTTTTACCGCCCTGTGAAGAACTGGAACATCGGTAAAAAGGCTGAGTTTGTGGACCGACAGACTTTCGAGGCAATCCGAGGTGCGTAGATGAAGCTCGGTGGATTGATACCCTTTACATTGGTAGATTTCCCAGGAAAGCCGGCGGCGTCAGTATTTGCCGCCGGCTGCAATTTGCGCTGCCCTTTCTGTCACAACCCCGACTTGGTGATTGGCAGTGGGAGTCTCTCTCTTCAGGAGGTACTAGACTTTCTCAAAAACCGGGTTGGTAAACTCCAGGGTGTCTGTGTTTCTGGCGGGGAACCGACGCTCATGCCTGGTCTAGAGGGTTTCTTAGAGCAGATTAAGGAGCTGGGTTTTGCCATCAAGCTGGATACCAATGGCACTGCTCCGCAGGTTTTGTATAGGCTCCTCGAAAAGGGGCTCGTGGATTATACCGCTGTGGATGTGAAGAGCTCGCCTGCGAAATATTCTGCAGCCTGTGGAGCGAAGGTGGACCCGGCCTTGATTAGAGAAAGTGTTCGGCTGCTGCAGGGCTTCGGTGTGTCATATGAACTGCGCACCACAGCAGTTCCCGGATTAGTGGAGCTATCAGATATTTACGCGATTGGAGAATGGTTTGGGCAGGTTCAACGATATGCTCTCCAGCAGTTTCGGCCAGGTAAGACCCTAGATCGCGAGTACGGAATGCTGGAGCCCCATGGGCCCGGATGGTTTATTCAGGCTACTGCAGCTGCTTACGCCTGGGCAGATGAAGTAATCGTTAGGGGGGTTTAGAAGGTATTAACATATTGATCCTCGAATACCCATGACAAGTAGGGCTACTTTTTGGAGGAACGGAGGAGAATCATGGGACGCAAGACTAAGCCTCTGCGCTATGCCGTTGGGATGTTTGGTACCTCAATTCCCATCAATATGTTTAAGACTTATGCCGCGATCTATTATGTCGATAAGTTAGGCTTAAGCACCGCCCTGTTTTCGTTAGTTCTTTTGATATATACCTTTATTGACGCAGCTGATAACCCAATCTACGGTTATCTTTCTGATCGGACTCGTACGAGATGGGGCAGACGGCGCCCGTGGCTCGTGGTCGGTGCTCCACTATTGGGGCTGGGACTGGTCGCCTTCTACAACCCGCCAGCTGCTCTGGCTGGCCGCAGTTTGTTCATCTACTTCCTCATAACCTATATCTTCACTGGAACTGTCGACTCACTCGTCAACGCCAACTACGGAGCTCTCTTTCCTGAATTATTCCAAGATGATGCTGTTAGAGCCAAAACAAATGCGATGCGCCAAGCCTTTCAACTGGTAGCGATGATCATCAGTATTGCTCTGACACCGATGATCGCTGGAGCTTTGGGTTATCCACTGACTGCCGTTCTGTATGGCGCTTTAGGAGCTGGCGTGATCCTCTATTCAACCTTTGGATGTTACGAAAACCCAGAATATTTGAAGCAGGAAAAGCCGCGGCTGTGGGACAGCTTAAAGACTCTGGCCCGGAATCGCAA